>JAILFJ010000081.1 GCA_024697625.1 Oscillospiraceae bacterium | reverse complement strand
TTGCCACCAAGAGTGCGCCTCTTAGAACGTGGCCGGGTCACCTTTGAGCACACAGAATTGCGGTTTGACCGCGTGCATTAAACTACAGCTTTTCAGGTGAGCGCCTCCGCTATATAAATCCTTGCGGAGGTGACCATGGAAACTTTATTGTACTGCTGCTGCGGATTGGATGTACACAAGAACCTGATCGAGGCGTGCATCCTTTACGGAGAGGGACTTGAACCCGATGCTGTCAGAGAAAGCTTTGGAACGACAAAGCCGGAACTGAAACGCCTGACCTTGTGGCTTTCCGCGCATGATTGCTATTCAGTCGCTATGGAGAGCACGGGGGTTTATTGGAAGCCGATCTTTGAAGTCCTTGAGCTCTCAGCTGAGTATCTCGAAAACATTTGGGTTGTAAACGCTAACCACATGCGGAATCTGCCGGGCAGAAAGACAGATGTAGCAGACGCCGAGTGGATCGCGACGCTGCTACGTCACGGTCTTCTGGAAAAGAGCTTTGTCCCACCCGCGGCGATACGGGATTTACGGGAATGCTCTCGGCTGCACCGCAGCTTCGTTCAGGAACGTTGCCGCTATGTCAACCGTTTAGAGAAGTTTTTACAGGCGCATGGCTTCAGGTTTTCTTCCGTTATGAAGGATACTCTTTGTGTCTCTGGGAGAAAGCTTCTGGATATTCTGCGGGACACCGGCTCGCTCACTCGGCTTGACGTCATAGAAAATTGCCGCAGGCTTCGCCGGTCCCATGAGGAGATTTCTGCGGCAGTCTGCGGCAACCTTTCTCCTGCGGAACAGCGCCTTCTCAAACATCTGCTCCACAAGCTTGACTCCTGCCAGGAGGATATCAGCAGTATCCTCGAGGATATGCGCTTGCTATCCCAACAATTTCAAGAGCAATTGGCCATCATCGATTCCGTTCCTGGCTTCGATGAGGAGTCCGCCATGGAGATTATAGCAGAGATCAGCGCCGCTCCACAAGAGCATTTTTCATCTGCTGAGAAGCTTTGCCGCTGGGCGGGCGTTACGCCCAGAAACGACGAGAGCGCAGGAAAGATGAAGTCCAGAAAAACCCTGCATGGAAATCCGTATGTAAAAGCCATATTGTGCCAAGCGGCCTGGGCGGCTGTGAAGGTACGCAATTCGCCTTTCCATGATTGGTTCTGGACGCATCAACACAAACTCGGTCAGAAGAAGGCCATTATCGCCGTTTCCCGGAAGCTCCTCATGTTGATTTACCTGTTGCTGCAAACCGGGCAGACCTATTGTCCCCCGGAGAAAGCGGCCTGAGTTTTACCACTTTACTATAGCTTTTTCTGCTCTGCGAGACAGGGCTTGGTTTTTGCGGCCTTTATCAGGGGCTTATCCCTTCTTTTTTCGCATTAAACCGTCCCCTGTCCCAGTAATAAAAGAATAACTGAAAAGCTCTTTACGAGGGGGTGAACTGTCATGGTTCGCTGTGCAATTGTCGAGGACGAGAGAGAAAACAGGGAGATGCTTCGGGACTTTATTTTCCGATTCAACCGCGAGAAGAATATCCTTCTGTGGCCGTTTTTCTATTCAAATGCTGCAGATTTTCTGTCCTCGGCTGAGGAATATGACCTCGTTCTTATGGATATACGAATGCCGGGGCTCAGCGGGATGGATGCCGCGCGCATACTGCGTGAGCGCGACGAACGTGTACAGATCGTTTTTATCACCTCTCTCGCCTCCTACGCCCTTCAGGGCTACGAGGTCGGAGCTTTGAATTATATTGTAAAGCCGGTTTCTTATCCAGACTTTGCGCTGAAGCTGGCGCGGACCCTGAAGCGAGTAACGGACAGAAGAACGGACATTCACATTTCCGGGCGCGGAAAAGTCATTAACCTCTCAGCAGATGAGATATTATATCTCGAAGTCTCAGGCCACGAGGTCTTCTATCACACCTTCGGCGGCACTTTATGCCGCCGCTTATCCCTCGCCTCCTGCGAAGAAGAGCTGCCGGAGTATTTTTGCAGAACGAACAGCTGCTATATTGTCAATCTGCTCCTTGCAGACAGTCTTGAGGGCAGCTGCATAACAGTCGGGCAGGAGAAGCTTCGCATAAGCGAGCCGAGGCTCGGGTACGTCCGGAAGCGATGGATCGAAATTCGGGAGGGCAGTTTATGAGTACCGACTGTATGATACAGCTTATAACACTGTTCCTGGATATAGCGCTGTTTTCGGTTTATATGCTCGTTATTTGCCGAAAAAAGCCTCGCAGAAGCGGCTTTTACCGGAGGCTGCCTTTGCTTACGCTGCTTGAGGCGGCTCTTTGCGTTCCTTTGGCGGCATTTCGCACCACCCACGATACCCTGCAGGCGCGTATTTTAGTTGAACTGCTTTTCAGCGCGATACAGATAATCGCCATGCCCATTCTATACAAAGGCGGCGTGTCGCAGTATTTTCTCTGGTTCTCCGGCGTTCTTATGACAAAAAACTTTTCCGGAAACACCCTTCAGCTTCTGCTGAACCTTTTCGGGATTGACGACACTAAATCCATCAGCTTCTTTTCCGGGGGCTATGCGTCGCTTCCGGATTGGATGATTTACGCTGCCATACATATCCTTCTGCTCCTCATTATCACCGGCATTTTCGAGCGGGGCGATAAGCAGAGCGTGACCCTCAGCGGCTTTGCCGTTATCGAGCTTGCCGCCACCACTCTCATCCTGCGCTGTATAGTTCAGCCGTATATAAGGGTCAATCAGCCCTTTGACGGCAATATGCTTATCTGCGTTCGGGCGCTTATGCTCATAATTTATCTTATGCTCATCGTCATGCGCGCCGGTCTTCTCTCGCGCAAAAAGGCGGAAACTGACCTTGAGATAAACGAGGGGCTTCTGCGTGCAGAGCGCAAGCGCTACTCTGAAATGCGCGATACCATCGAGCTTGTCAATATGCGCTTTCACGATTTGAAAAGGCATCTTGACGATTTGCAGGGCAGGCTTACGCAGGAGGAAATCAGCGCGATTTCCGAAGCTATGGAGCTGTATGACGGCGCCATCCGTACCGGAAGCGAAATCGTCGATACGGTACTGTGCCAGAAAAAGCTCATCTGCGATAAGCAAGGCGTCGCTCTATCCTTCGTCTGCGACGGCGCCGCCGTGCGCTTTATGGAACCATCCAGGTTCTACTCGCTTCTCGATAACGCTCTTGAAAACGCCATTGAGGCGGTAACTGCGCTCCCGAAGGACGAGCGGCTAATATCCCTGAGCATCTCAGCGGAAAACGGCGGCGCGAGAATTGAAGTCTCAAACTACTTTGACCCTTCTGTCGCGGTCGAAAACGGCACCTCAAAGTCCGACAAAAGCCGCCACGGCTACGGACTTAAAAGTATGCGCTATGTCGCCGAGAGCTGCGGAGGCGAGGTCAAAACAGAAACCGCCGGAAATATGTTTTTCCTGACGATTACTCTTCCGAATAAATAGTCCGAAAATATGCCGCTTCAGCCAAAGGTTGTGCGGCATTTCTTGTTTTTTTGCGGCATCGGCGCTATGCTATCCTCAGAAAAAACAGGAGGCAAGGCTATGAAAAAGCGCAATTTTTGGAAAGTTCCGACAATAATCACCGCCGTCATTACGCTCATACTCGTTATCGCCATACCTATAACGAGCTACTACGCGACGATGATAAACGCCGCTCTCGGCGCCGTAACTCAGAAAATCATACCCGGCGAAAACTCCAAAATCTTCTTCTGGACGGACTTTGAAACCGAGGAAGAGCTTGTCGCCCACGATTTGGACACCTGCTACCGCCTCGAGGAGGAGGGCGCGGCGCTGCTCGTAAACAAAAACGGCGCTCTGCCGCTCAGCGAGGGAAGCAGGATTTCCCTCTTCTCCCAATCCTCCGCAGACCCCGTTCTGACCGGCACCGGCTCCGCCTTTATGGCGACCGGCGACGCTGTGAGCTTCTACGCCGCCTTTGAAGACGCTCTCGGCGAGGGCAGCGTAAACACCGAGCTGTGGAAATTTTACAAAACCAGCGGCTATAAGCGCGTAAACGCCGATCTGTCCGGCGGAAGTCCCGAGCAGTACCGAATAAACGAGGTGCCATGGGAAAAGTATTCCGACGCTCTCAAAAACACCTTCGCCTCCTACGGCGATGCCGCCATAGTCGTGCTCTCCCGCTCCTCCGGTGAAGGCGCCGACCTGCCGAACGCCCTTCCTGCGCTCGAAGAATACATGACCGGCGGCGACTATCTGAGGCTTTGCAAAGAGGAAACCGACCTCCTCTCAAATCTCAAGGCGCTCAAGAACGCCGGCACCTTCAAAAAAATAATCGTTATCCTCAATTCATCGTCCACTCTCCAGCTCGATTTTATCGATGATTACGATATAGACGCCGTTCTATGGGTCGGCAATCTCGGACTTAACGGCATACCCGCCGTTGCGGATATAATCGCCGGCAAGATAAATCCATCCGGCAGAATTGTAGACACCTTCCTCAGAGATAATCACGCTTCTCCCTCTATGCAGAACTACGACGCATTCCCCTATACGAACGCCGCAGAGCTGGGTCTTGCCTTTGCACAGAACAACACCGCTCCCGGCATCGACAAGTGCAACATGAACTACGTCGTCTATCAGGAGGGCATTTATGTCGGCTACCGCTACTTTGAAACGCGCTATGAGGACTACGTCCTCGGTACGGGCAACGCCGGAGATTACGATTACGCCTCCCTCGTCGCCTTCCCCTTCGGCGCCGGAATGAGCTATTCCGACTTTGAGTACTCCGATTTTTCCATCACAGACAAGGGCGATACCATAGAGGCGGCGGTGTCCGTCAGGAATACCTCCCAGCTCGACGGAAAGCACACTGTGCAGATCTACTTCCAGTCGCCCTACACCGACTATGACAAGGCTAACGGAGTAGAAAAAGCCTCCGTCGAGCTCTGCGGCTTCGACAAAAAGGATATAGCCGCCGGAGCGACTGAGAAGTACACTATCTCCATTCGCAAGGACGATCTCACAAGCTACGATGCAAATGGCGCAAAAACCTATATTCTTGACGCCGGAGATTATTATTTCACAGTCGGCACCGACGCCCACAACGCCGTTAACAACATTCTCGCTGCCAAGGGTGCGGACGCCTCAAGAATGTACGGTGACGGCGACGCTTCTCTCACCGCAAAGTGGACAGTCGCTGAACTCGATATGACCACCTACGCCAAATCAAGCTATACCGGAAACGCAATAACAAACCTTTTCGACAATGCAGACCTCAATAAATACGACGGCGCGGAGGGTCAGACCGTGACCTATCTGAGCCGCTCCGACTGGGCAGGAACCTTCCCCTCAACGCAGTATCTCCGCGTCACCGATAAGATGTGGGCGGACGGACTCACCCACGAGGAGAGCGGCAGAGCCGCCATAGCCGAGAGGATGAAGGCGGAGTATTGGGCAAACGCCGCCGTTCCCGATAGCGGAAAGAGCGGAGATCTGAAGGCGATAGATTTCGTCGATACGGATTACAATGACCCGGCATGGGATGAGCTTATAAATCAGATAAGCTACGGCGATATGCTCGACCTCATCTACAACGGCGCCTACAACACAAAGGTGCTCCCCGCCATCAACCTCCCCGCGACGCAGGAGATGGACGGGCCGACGGGCTTCACGAAAAGCCTTATGGGCGGCGGAAGCGGCATGGCGTTCACCTCCGAGGACATTATGGTGGCAACCTTTAACCGCGAACTGATACGCGAGGTCGGCAAGTGCATCGGCGAGGATATGATGCACGGCAATCAGGGCACGAACGCCTCCGCCGTCGCCGGTATCTACGCTCCGGGAGCGAATATCCACCGCAGCCAGTATCTCGGCAGACATAACGAGTACTACTCCGAGGACGGCTGGCTCTCCGGCGAAGCCTGCGCCGCCGAGGTACAGGGTATTCGCTCAAAGGGCGTTATCCCCTTCGTTAAGCACTTTGCGCTCAATGACCAGGAGGAGGGGCGCTACGGCGTTTCCGTATGGGCACCGGAGCAGGCAATACGCGAAATATACCTCGAAGCCTTCGAGGGTGCGGTGCGCGGCGGCGCGATGAACGTGATGACGAGCTTCAACCGCATCGGCGTTGTCTGGACGGGCAGCCACCACGGACTTATGACCGGCATTCTCCGCGATGAGTGGGGTATGACAGGCGCTGCGGTCACCGATATGGCGCTTAACGCCAGGTGGATGGACTGCCGTCTCGGCGTCCTTGCGGGTCAGGATATCTGGTGCGGCTCCAAGGGAAGTGTGGGTACGCTTGACGGCAGCGAGAATGATCCGGCGATAGCGAGCGCCGTCCACAATGCCGTTAAAAACGTCGTCTACTCCGTTACCCGCACGAACGCAATGAACATCGGCGACGCAACGGTAGTCTCTGTAACTCCCCTATGGCAGACCGCTCTGAAGGTCGCCGCCGGAGGCTTCGGCGCAGTTACGCTGCTATTCGCCGCACTGTGGATGTTGAAGTTAAAAAATACGAAGTAATGGGGGATATTCTAAAGTATGATGTTGCGTCTTACTATGGAAATACTGCATACCTGGACGTGGTAAAACTATGTCAGCCTGACGGAACCCTCATGTATGAATTAGTTAGCTGAATATGTCGATATCGGATAGTCTAATCAAACCCAGTGAGTAAAGAAGATATATTAATTCTCACATTAGTACACGAGAGGCAGGGAGCAAATCACTCCCTGCCGTTTTCATCCCTCCAATAGCCCGATATACTTATACGCCGTGGTTCTGCTGATTCCGCACAGTCTCGCTAACTCTGTGAGATTGAACGCGCCCTTCTTATACTGCGGATAGTGCCGAAGGAAGTTAGCGGGAATATCGTCAAGCGTGGTCTGCGGTCGGCCGATTCTCGCTCCCTTTGCCCTCGCGTTCCGCATACCTGAACGCACACGCTCGCGGATGATGCGCAATTCCAATCGGTGGCTGGAGCTGTTCTTGGTCTTGTCCTTGCAGACTGTAGTCGTGACCTTGGAAACGGTGTGCTTGATCGTGAGACGCCCGGCAGTGAAATCTACGCTGTCCCATTTCAGCCCCAGGACTTCGCTTCGGCGCAGACCGTACAGGGCGGTGATCTTCACAAGGGGATAGATCAGTTGCCATAGCTCGGCCAGCTTATCGTTCCAGGTGGCAATGGCGCGCTCAAGGTTTCTTATGACCCAGTTATCACTTATGGTTTACACCTCACATTCCAAAAAATTCACAAATGAAATCGTACGATTCTATTGCTAAAAATCGTACGATTGGCATATAATAGGGATGAACCCAATCTTGACGAAAAGGAGGAGTCCACTATGTCCATCACCGCAACAGAGCTGAAGCAGAACCTAAGCAAGTATCTCTTGATGGCGGAACGGGAGGATGTATTCATCACCCGGAACGGCAAAGTTGTTGCCAAGCTCACGAATCCTTATCAGGACAGAGTCGACATGGCAAAATCTTTGTTCGGCATCATCCCCGGCGACATGACCATTGAGCAGGCACATAGGGAGCGGTTAGAGACGGTATGAATGTCCTGATTGATACCTGTATCATCATTGACACGCTGCAAAGCAGAGGACCGTATAACAAGGACGCTGAGGCTGTATTTCTGTCCGTGGCAAACCGGCGGTGTGTAGGGTTCCTCACCGCTAATTCCATAACGGATATTTACTATCTGATGCATAAAGCGCTTCACAGCGCCGAAGAGACGAAGAAGGTTCTCGGCGTCCTGTTCAACTTATTTGAGATCCTGGACACCTGTGGAATCGACTGTCGGAGGGCGCTGACAAGCGACACTTTTGACTATGAGGATGCGGTGATGATCGAAGCAGCGGCCCGCGCTGAGATCGACTGCATCGTTACGCGCAATCTCAAGGATTATGCAGGCGCTCCCATGCCGGTTTATTCTCCCTCGCAGTTCGTCGGACTCCTGTACGCTGACGAGGATTGATTCATCTGCCATAGTGGGTAATGCGTTTCACATTGAAACGCATTACCCCTTTTCTTTTATACGGCGCCGATGGTTACAAGAATTTCGGTGCAGATAAATCTGGCGTTGGCAAGGAGCAAATTAGCCTTCACAAGCTCCCATGCTTTTCTTACCAACTACACAGCGTAAACGATCTCCGTAACTTGCTTAATAAGCGCCGCAAAGCGGCGCAAAATGGTTTTATGCAAAAGTTTCTCAATTAGCATATGATGGCAAATAACAATGCTTTGTGCTATAATAGCGCAAAACATAGGCCAAAAGGGGAACTGAAGAATCAGCTTGATGATGATTGATTTGATACCCTCCTCATTAACTACAGTAATTCGATTATATATTTGCTGGAGTAATAGATCGATGATATTCTTTCTTGAACTGATCGGCACAGTCGCTTTTGCCATTTCGGGCGCTGTAGTCGGAATTCAAAAAAAGATGGACATCTTTGGTGTGGCGATTCTCGCAATGACCACGGCTGTCGGCGGTGGAATTATTCGGGATATTATTCTGAATATCACGCCTCCTGCTGCCTTTCGCAATCCCGTCTTCACTCTTTCTTCTATTGGCGTAGGCATTATTGTCTTCGTGGTCTGCAGGCATCACTTCGAGATGCAGAAGCATGCTGTTTATGATGTATTGCTCCGCATTATGGATGCAATCGGTCTCAGTCTTTTCACCGTAATCGGTGTTGAAACCGCCTACATTCATGTTGCGGATGCCAATGCTTATCTTGCAATCTTCGTGGGGGTGCTGACCGGTGTCGGCGGCGGCATCCTGAGAGATGTTCTTGCAGGCAACACCCCCTATGTTTTTGTGAAGCACTTCTATGCATGTGCCTCCCTGATCGGTGCCATCGTCTGCGCCGTCTGCTGGTCATGGTTAGGCTCCGTGCCCTCCATGCTCATCAGTGCCGGCCTGATCATGGTTCTGCGGAATATGGCCGTTCATTATCGCTGGAGTCTTCCGAAAATTGAGTGAGCAGCGATTTTTATTTCCTGTAATCCGGCGATCAGCCGGATCAGATGATCCCTGCCGGGATCAGAATGATAAGGAGGACTGCAACCAGTGCCCATTCCGTGATCAGGAAGCGCTTTCTTTTCTTTGGAGCCATGTCTGGTACAAAGTTGCTCGCCAGGAAGAAAGGAATATACGTCGTGACGAAAACCGGCAGAACTCCCCACCATCTGTAGACCCAGATGAATGAGTGATTCGAGGTTCCGGCAAGGAAAGATTCAAACAGAGCAAACAGAAGTGCCATACTGAGAGCACCTGCAAATCTGCAGCCGATTCCCTTTTTTCCATTTTTTGAGAAATATCTGGAGTTTCTGTCACTCGGAAGCATCTTGAACGAGATGATTCCAGCGAGGGAGAACATCATGGACAGTTCCCAGCAGACACCGATCAGGAGAATGAAGGTTGTGGATTCATTGCTGACCGACCACAGCGGATAGCCGGTCACATGGCCGATTACAGCATTTCCGATCTCATACAGCCAGTGCACACCGTAAAGTGCCAGTCCTGCAAACACTGCTTCATAGTTCTTCTTGTTGATTTCACTCCAGTAAACGTAGAAAACTACCGCTAGGATGAAGATAAAGGTCCAGTTAAAGTTTTCCGTGCTGCGTACTTTGATCTGGTTGACCAGATCCATAGCAGATTGAGATCCGTCTCCCCAAAAAACAAACATACAGATTCTCCTCCCATCTTTTTCTGTGTCGTATGGACGGACGGTTCTTTACTCCACCCAGAAAACTCTGTTTGGCTTTCTGGGAGCCGGTTTTGGAATATCCCCGTCGATATAGCCGACTGCGCAGTGCCCGACGCCTTCCCACTCGCCTTCTGCTCCTATGGATTTCAGCCACGCTTTCCACTCGTCCATTTCGAACTCCTGCTTCGCCCGGTTGATCCAGATACTGCCAAGCCCGAGGGCGTGCGCTGCGAGCATCAGGTTGCCCATTACGAGGCTGCCGTCATAGGCTCCGTTTCTCCAGCCTTTTTCGGCAAGAACAATCAGGATGGCAGGCGCTCCATAAAAGGGATCTGTTCCCTCTTTTCCCCAGATCTCGGCATTCACTTTGGAAAGCTTTTCTATGATTTCCCTGTTAGTTACTGCCACGATGATGGTTGTCTGTCTGCCCATGCCGCTCGCTGCGTAAAGCCCGGCCTCGATAATCTGGTCAAGGACCTCCTTTTCCGGTACATCCGGTTTAAACCTCCGGATGCTCCTGCGTTCCAGCATTGCTTTGATTACTTCGTTCATTGATACCCCACCCCTTCTTTGTGTCTCTTTGCAGAATTCAATTCGCATCTGACAGAGCTGTATGACCCTGCTTCAGATTCTGATATATGTATCTCTGTTTTCCTGACTGTTTCATCACGTGTGCAGGGCTGATCGGTTCAATGATACAGCATATGCCGTGCCACTTCAGTTCATCCCCCGTGAATACGCATTTTCTATGATGCTCCGATATTCTGTTATCATTATACACAGCCTCGCTTCTCATTTCAACACGTATTCAACGGCTGCCGATTATCATAGTTTTTAAAAAAATAACGATGCATGAGCTGATTAATCTCTCTGCATCGTTATTTTCATTCGCTCAGGGAACCTTTTCTGCAGCCGGTACAGAATCCTTCATTTCACAGCGTCCGGCAGCAGTGTCTGCGCTGACTTGGAAAAACCGTTTATCATTTCACCCTTCGGATACAGAAATCACAGCGCTTGGCCCCTTTGCCGAGCGTTCCCGTCCGCTCAAACTTCAGTCCAGGCAGACGGCCGTAGATCCTTTCATCATTTTCGCAGAAGATCTTTGTGAGTTCCGGGCATCCCAGTTCCGTGAAGGTCTGGCAGTATGGACAGGCAGTCACGTCCATACGGTATTCGTCTTTTTTTTCGGATAGAATACATTCTGAAATCCGTTTCCGGATGAGAAAATCTTTTTCGTCAGCGGGTCCCAGGCTTTGATGAAAAGGCTTTGCATTCCCGGCAGTTTCATCAGCCTCTGGAGCTTCTTCTCGATCTCCGCGCAACCCTCAATGGCGGCATCCTCGATGATCCGATACGCCTTCTCCTGCCCGACGACCTCCTTTAAGGTCAGGTAGATCGCAGCAGACGGAAGGATCCGGCGGTCCGTATGGATGTGCACGCCTTTGGGGAGCATGCTGTAGTGGGCCAGTAGTCCGTCGAGCTTCTCCGTCGCCTCCTTCCACAGAGCATCGCTCTGTGCTGTTGGGAGGGCTTTGTCCAGTTCGGTCTTGATAACGGTCTTCTTTTTCATGATTTTTTCTGCGGTATTCACACGGATGCCCCCTTATTTTTTCCCCACCAGCAGCGCTGATCCCGAGAGGGCCATCCAACTGGCTTCGGAGGGGGACATGAACATGCCCTTTGTCGTGTCGATCAGCTCAACCTGCTCATAGCCCATGGCGCGGAGCTTTTGGACGAAGGCCTGCATATCTCCGTATTTGGCCTTGGAGAAGATGTCATGCAGCGCAAAGGTTCCGCCTTTTTTCAGTACACGCAGAGTCTCGAGCAGGATCATCTGCCGATCCCTGCCGGGGATATTGTGGTAGACATAGTTGCTGGTAACTGCGTCAAAGCTCCCGTCCGGGAAATCAAGCTTGAGTGCGTTGCCCTGCCGGAACTCCACGTTGCTTACTCCCTCAGCCCTGGCGTTTGCCTCGCAGAGCGGTCTGTTGTAGGATGCGTACTCCTTACCCCAGCGGTCGATCCCGATGAAATGCGCCTGCGGATTGCGCCTGGCACAGGCAATCGTCAGTGCGCCGCTTCCACAGCCCACGTCCAGCGCGACGCTGCCCTCCGGCATCGTCACATAGCTTGCGATTCCCCTGATGATCTGGCGGGACATCTGGCGTTTTCCGTCGTAGGAAAATGCGCGGTACATGAGTCCCATCCACAGCCCGGCGCCGCCTGCGACTGCGCCTGCTGCAAGCAGGGCGCCTGTCGCTGCAGCTTTCACTTTTCTGCTTCTGATCAGCCCCGAGCAGCCGCAGACGGCAGCCAGGCCGAAGCACCCGGCTGCACCGGAGAGCGTCCCGAGCACCATGCCCTTCGGCATCCAGTTTCTGTAATCCGGTTTCATAGGCTTTCCTCCTGTTTCAATTTACCTTTGTCCTGTCCTTCCCGAAGCTGTTTCTGCACCTCCGGCCTGCATTTCTTCCGTAATAAGCTGTTTCAGACCGGCTTCTTCTTTCACTTTCTGCACCGGAAGCATCCGATGCTCTCGACGCTCGTCACATTGACCTCGCTGTACATGGCTTTCAGGCGCTCACGCAGGCTGCTCTCCGTCTCGAAGGGCGGGGTGAAAAAGCCCTTCGGAACGTACAGATGCTCGATGAACCAGTCGGTACGGGCACAGCCGCCCCGGATATAGAAGCAGCCGCAGAAGACGCCGCCGTGTTTCAGGACGCGGCAGGTCTCGCGGTAGGCCGCCTCCTTGTCCGGGAAAGCGTGAAAGCCGTTGAGCGAGAGGACAAGGTCAAAGCTCTCATCCTCAAAGGGCAGTGCGCCCACGTCCCCCTGCCGGAACGTGATATTGTTGATCCCTGCCGCCTCCGCGCGCTTCTGCGCTGCAGCCATCATGTCCGCCGAGTAGTCGAGGCAAGTGACACTGGCCTTCGGCAGCCCGCGGTAGACCGGCATGGTCAGCACGCCCGTGCCCACCGGCACTTCGAGGAGCTTCCCGCTGAAATCCTCCGGCAGCCCGGAAAGCGCCCGTTCGAGATAACGCAGGTTCTTCTCACCGTCCATGTTCCACACCAGGCGGCAGATCGCCTTTCCCGGCAGGGTGGAGTACGTCATCATCCCGTCATAGAAGCTCGCGTGTCCTCCGGTGAGTTTATACGCGCTTCTGATCTGAGCCTTCCTTGTCATGCTCTCATCTCCCGAAAACGATCTTTACGATCTTCATCTTCACCAGGCTGTCGCAGAAGCTGATCATCAGCTTGTGGAACAGTCCCACATCCATGTAGAGATCCCTGTAACCGCGCATATAGCTTTTCGCCGTGACGGAGGCAAAACGGTCACTCCAGGTCATCAGTTCCGTTTCGTCTTCCAGCGAGAAGAATGCGCTCACATCCGTGATCCCGGCCTCCTTCAGCCAGGTCCTGCGCATCAGCTTCGCACCCCGTTCGTTGCACGAGTCAAAGGCCAGCACCGAACCGGGGAACCGTTTTGCCATTGCGTCAAAGAGATTCTTTACGTCTTCGGTTCTGAAGTAATAGAACACGCCCGCCGCAAAGAATACCGCACCGTTTTCAGCGTCGATCGCATCCATCCAGACGTGATCATTGAGATCACAGGCGAGATTTGTCTCCCTTCCGTCCGCAGGCAGCAGTTCATTCCGCACCGCTATCACATCCGGAAAATCGAGGTTATAGCCTCGGCAGAGACCGTTGTCCACCCTGGAAAAGGTGTCATCCAGCCCGCAGCCCAGGTTGACCACAGCAGCTTTCGGGTGTTCTTTCAGATACGCCTCGGCCTCACAGCGAAGGTCATACTGCCGTTGGGCTACCTCCAGTGCGCCGAACAGGCCGGCAGGAGACTCCATCTTTTTTCGTTTCCCGGCAAAGTCATAGTCCAGCGAGTCGCAGAGCCGTTTCGCTGACGGGTCAGAAAAGAGCTGCGGGAAGCGTTCGGAGCAGACCAGCCGTCCAAGCAGTGGGATGACCAGCGTCTCCTGGATGCTGTTTGCCTCAATATGGTATTTCACTTTCCGAACCACCCCTTCTTTTCATAGGGTGAAGATTCCACAGCCAGGCAGGTGTAGCCCGTCGCAGCGATGGCGTCCCTCAGGAGCTTCTCATCTGCCGCAGCCTCCGTCAGGAAGCTCGCTTCACCCTTTGTGTGAGAGGAAGAGACTTTCCTGGCTCCTGGAACGGTTTTGCGGATCACGTCATTGATATGCGCCTCACACATTGAGCACATCATACCATCGATTTTTAATGTTGTCCTGATCATCGTTTTATCTTCCTTTCTTCTTGTATCCGCAGTCGCAGCACGAACCGCCGGAAGCCAGCGTGTTTTCCCGCACGAAGACATCTGCGCCGCCCGCCTCGCTCATGGTGTAGTCCAGCCAGTGTGCCCGATGATAATTATGTAACCGGTATTCAGTGGCTTAAATATTGCTTTTCCGTGAAACATCAGGCTCAGGGATTTTATCTGATTTTCAGAATTCTTCCTGGCCACAGCAGTATCCTCCCGGAAATAACAGTCCTCGCAGGACGTATTACTTCGCTTACGTTTATTAAATTTGTCTAACCTTACTATACCACTTCTTGCCTGTTTTGAAAATACCTTTTATGGGTATCGGCTTAACTCAGCAATGTACAAGATGTAGCGACAGCCCTTGAGAGCCTTGTAAAGAGTTCCGCAGGATGGAATCTACGGTTGTATCGGAAACAGAACTCATTCAGGTACGGCTGGTAATCACCACAGCTTCCATGGTAGGTTCCAAGTAAAAAGGCCTTGAAATTGCCAATTGCGACATGAACCCACTTGAGATCTCCAACTTCGTAGGCTGATGCGTCGATTGAGACATTCTCCAGCGCGGGATAACTTTTGAGTCCGTCACACTCAATCGTAGAACCAGGTTTCACATTGCCGTTGATCACGTCCTGAAGAGAAGCGGTCGTGACGTCTGGAATGATCTGGAGTCGAAGAAACAGCGGACAGTCGTTCTCCGTTTTTGAGACAGCTACAGCCATCTTCTTGCGTTCGGTGCCGCGTCCGCGTTTCTTCCCACGTTTGGGTGCACCCAGATATGCCTCGTCCATTTCAATGAGGCCCTCAAGCATATAGTTCTGATCCCGATCCTTCATCGCTCCGCGGATTCTTACCAGGAGATACCATGCGCTCTCATAGGACAGTTCAAGCTGTCTTGCCAGTCCTTTTGCCGAGATGCCGCGTTTATCTGTTGCGCAAAGATAGATGGCCCAGAACCAGATGGTAAGCGGAAGATGTGTACGGTTCATGACCGTTCCCGCAGTAACAGAAGTCTGGCGGCGACAGTTCTTACACTGACATGTGTGACGCGTTTTGAGGTAGTAATACTCCCTACCGCCACACTTGGGACAAACAAAACCGTCGGGGAATCGTTCTTCGAACAGATAGTTCCGGCAATCGTCTTCTGTCGCAAACTTCGTCCGAAACTCCTTGAAGGAAATTGGTGTTGCTTTTGCCATCTTGAAGCATCTCCGTTCTCTTTGATGCTTCTATTCTACTACTTTTGCTGTCTAATTTTCAGGACACAATACAGTTTCTTGTGGTCGGCTGATTAAAGCCGATACCCATAATACCTTTTTTTATTCCGAAGGAAGCTGTGCCGAAATAATGGGATTGACATACTGAGAAAAATGTGTATAATTCAGTTAGTTAAATTTAACTAACTCGCTGTTGCCATCTATGCAGTACATCGGAGATGAATTGTCTCATATCTCCTCTTCCTGGCAGGTTCGCGCCAGACTTTGCCATTCTATATTCTCCGTCGCAAATCTGTTTCTGGACAGGAGGTAACATCAGGAATGGAAGAAACCGTTATTCGCATGGCAGCCCCGACGCTGGCCGGGATTAAAACGGGGAGTCTCTTCCCCTACTATTATGAAAGCCGTGAAGAGCTCGGAAAAGAGATGGGGCGGATCAACCGGCTTCTTATCCCGCGCAGTCTTCGGCTCGTGCTTCTTCGTCTGACGGAACACTCGGCGCTGCTGTATTTGTTTCGCCCCTCAGATCTGGAAAAGGATCTTGAAAACTGCACTGCCGAAGAGCTTCTCCGCTGTGCCGGATATCCCTGTGCAGACTGTCGAGCCTGTCTCTGCCATCTGTTGAAGCGTTTTCAGAGCGGCGAGGGGTTCCCGCACGAGATCGGTCTTTTCCTCAGCTATCCTCCGGAAGATGTGAAAGGTTTTCTTACCGACCGGGACAACAGCAAGGCGATCTGTCTTTGGAGAGTTTACAGCGATAAGGATAGAGCAATGAAGCTTTGTGACAGATATAAAAAATGTACGGAATGCTATTGCCGCCTGTGGCAGACAGGGCGTCGCCTTGAGCAGCTGGCAGTATGCTCGTAAGGAAGCGCTGATTCATCAGTCCTCTTTAAAAACAAGTAATAGAAAGGAAGGAAGAAAAACATGAAAGCAGCAGTAGTATATTGGAGCGGAACGGGAAACACGGCCGCCATGGCGGAATTGGTACAGGAAGGAATGCAGAGTGCGGGCGCTCAGGCGGACCTGATCGAGTGCAGTTCGGTCACGGATCTGTCAGCCTACGATGCGGTTGCCTTCGGTTGTCCAGCCATGGGTTCCGAACAGCTCGAGGACAGCGAGTTTGAGCCGATGTTCGATCGAGTCAGGAAGACGCTTTCGGGCAAGCGGGTCGCGCTCTTTGGTTCCTATGGCTGGGGTGACGGCGAATGGATCCGCAATTGGGAAGAGGATTGCCGTGCCTGCAGGATCTCGCTGGCCTGTGAGAGCGTCCTGGTGAACGGTGCGCCTGAGAATGGGGATGCTGACGCCTGCCGTGAGCTTGGCAAATCTCTGGTGTGAGGCTGCATGATGAGCACTGCTGCCGCATGGAGGATGCTCAAGCGCAAATTACTGACCGTACGGGGTTGTAAAATGCATTTCCCCGGTATTCATATCCATCGCCATGTTTTCGGAGAATCGCATCCGGATATGGCCGTTCATGCCGACAGCCATGCTGTCAGAGACAGGAAGCAGCGGGTCACAGGTATCAAATTCAAAGATAGGTTCGTTCATTTTTTCTTTCCTCCCTGCAGCAGCAGTGCAATCACATCGGTTCTCCGGCAGAGATTGCCCGCGCCAGCTTCCCCGCTGCATCCGCAATCTCTTCGGGTTGGATTTTCAGTACTTTTCGATCAAAGGTGAGAAGGCCGTTTGTCTCGTCCTCAACGTCCGAAACCTGTGTATAGATTGAACCGCAAAGGCCTCTGGCAATCAGAGGGGCAATCTGGTCCGTATATACGCTTCGCAGGCTCGAGACAAATTCCTCCCGACTTTTGAACACCTTATAACCATAGGTTTTTTCTGTGTTAAAGCTGTGACGGGTATCTTTCCAGACAAAACCGCCAAACTCAGAGAGCAGGCACGGCCGTCCCCTTTTCTTCCCCAGGCGCAGCTTTGTGAAGTAGATATGGAGACTGTCAACGTCACTCTCGCGCTGCCGAAACCATCCGGACGTGCTGTCTATAAAGCGGGTCGGGTCCAGTTTTCTCAGTCTCCGGCAGCAGTCGTCAGCACAGAACTGCCCCCAGCCCTCGTTGAATATGCTCCACAGAGCAATGCAGGGATGGTTCCCCAGTGTGCTGACCGTTTTCTCCATTGCATCCAGAAAAGCAGCCCGCTGTCTCCAGTCCGAATGCATTCTTTTGTCGTTGCGGCGCTGGAACCGGAGATTCGGCAGCAGCGTGTCCCGTACAAACAGATACTTCCCGCTGTTTACCATATCCTGAAAGACGATCATCCCAAGTCTGTCACAGTCATAATAGAACTGTTCTGCTTCGATCTTGGCATGTTTGCGCAGCGTATTAAAACCCAGCGACTTCATAGCGATGATGTCTTTTTCAAAGCACTCCGGTGACGCGGGAGTATAAAGGCCATCGCTCCAGTACCCCTGGTCCAGAAGGCCGTTAAAATAATAGGGTTTCCCATTCAGGCAGAGGCGCGGGATTCCGCTGACCGTTTCTACTGTCAGTGTCCGCAGTGCAAAATAGGAAGTTACGCTGTCTTCCGCAGTCCGTACGGAAAACTCGTACAGGTATGGACTCTCCGGAGACCATAGAACCGGATCTGCAACATCGATATGGGCTTTACCGTTACACAGAGGGATCCTGTTCCCCTGGAATTCGACCCAGCCTTCCGTAATACCGACCGCTTCTGCTTCCATCCAGTCGGAGCCGGTATGTATGATCAGCTGCCGGATATAGTTTTCAGGGACCGGCTCGATCCACACCGTCTGCCAGATTCCGGAACAGGGGGTGTACCACATGCCTCCGCGTCTGGCGCTCTGCTTTCCATAGGGAAACACCGGTGAGAGATCATGAATCACTTTCAGACTGATCTTATTCTCTCCTGGCCTGATGGCTTCCGTGATGTCTACTGTGAACGGAAGATATCCGTTCTCTTGACGAAACAGCGGAATTCCGTTGACTGCAACCCTGCAGTCCCTGCTGACTGCGCCAAAATGCAGAAGTACCCGCTTTCCGGCCCAGGCCTCAGGAATCCTGAAGCTGCGTTCATAGTTCAGTTCGTCTCCAGCCGCCGGCGGAGCACTCACTCCGGAGAGCAGGCTCTCCGGGCAGAACGGGACGCGGATGGTATTGGGGAGACCGCTGCCGATCCGGAACGACCATTCTCCGTTCAGGCATTTCCATTCCGCTCTGCGCATCTGCGGACGCGGATATTCAGCCCAGGGAATGCCGGGGACACGGCTTCCCTCTTCTGTCAATAAACGCTGCATTTTCCCTTTCCCCTGTTATGACTGTCGGACTCAGCCGGCGATGCCGGCTCCCTCATTGAGTTTTTTCTCCACTCTGTTCAAGGTATCAAAGAAACGCATCGTGGCAACTGCCGGTCCCATGAGCAGCAGTCCGAATACATTCCAGCCGAACATATGCCACCAGGATGTATGCGGGCCGGGAATGCCCAGCTCTTCTGCCTTTGTCTTCAGTTCCTCGGAGATCCCTGCCATCCAGATCAGGGTGTAAACAAACAGGGTCGGAATGCCAAGAAGATAGGCTTTCCAGTAGGGCATCAGCCTATGTCCAAGGATGCATTCCAGCTCATCCTGCAGGCCGCCAAGAGGCATATACATCAGGAAGAACAGACCCGCCGTAAAAAAATCAACAAAGCCGAGCAGGAACCCCGGCCGGTTGGTGTGTTTATACCTCATGTTCTTACCGTTATGAATCCTTCAAACCCTCGCATATACCGTCAGTCCGGCATTTACAATAACGATCTGATCCCCTTTCCCGAAGTCATCCACATGCAGGCCGTTCAGCAGCATGCCGCCCTGAACAACCACCACGTCGACCTGATCCGTAATCATCAGCTTCTTCAGTGCTTCCGGGTCAATGCTGTTGGGGTCTGGTGCTGCGATCTTCATAACCACGCGCATGTCATTCTTCAGGTCCTTGATCCCAAGCGCCTCGATCAGCCCGCACATGCAGCAGTGTGAGATCGCGTCCCTGACAGCACGGGCTGCCGCCTCCATCATGTCCATGCCATGCAGGTCCGCTCCGGTTCCGAACTCAACAAGATATCTTTTCCACACAGTATGCTCTCCTCTGTTCTTTCTTACAATTCTATCCGCTGTTCCCTGCTCACAGGCAGGAAACCTCAGACGAAGCGGTATTATCTTATCATATAAAGCCGAGACTCACAAGTGAGAAAAAACAAACATCCGCACTGGACTTTCGGGGAGGATCGGTGTCCGTGCGCATCGGAACCCGGTACCGTTACGGTAATCTCCGCTGTGTGCCGCCATCCGCCGTGAAGACAGAAAAGAGAGGAACCGAAGCTCCTCTCTCTTTGGACCTTATTCCGCTACATACTTTGCCATTTCCATGCCTGCGAGACGTCCGCTTGCAAGGGCGAGGCCAGAGCAGGTACCGCCGACATCATAGTAGGGTGAGCTGTACAGACTGCCGTTCTCAACTCCGGCGATGTAAAGGCCGGGAATCACATCAAAGTTTCCCTTAAGCGCACGGGTCAGATGATCCGTGCGGCAGCCGCCGAAGGTGTTGAATGCGCTGGGATTGTACTCGAACAGGTAGAAGGGACCTTCTTCTCCGATCGGCTGCATCAGTGCGGGCTGCTTATGGTACACCGGGTCATCTCCGGCAGCAACATAGCTGTCATAGGTACGAACCGTTTCCGCAAGATTCTCGCAGCCGGTCATCTCGGCAAGCTCTTCCAGCGTATCGGCTTTATAGCACCAGCCTTCTTGCAGCGCCTCCTCCAGATTTGCGTCCAGCTCGGGAATCGGAGCATTGAACATGGTGGCAGCACTGGTCCAGAACTCCGGTGCACCGATCGTCTGGTAATACGCTTCATCCTTCATTTTCATGAGAGTCGCTTCATTATAGATGCAGTAATAGCGTTTCACATGCAGTGTCGCTTCCCCGCCGCCGGCCATTGGCTCATTGGCCAGCATGTACTCATTCATAAAGCGGTCGCCGTGTTCATCGGTAATCAGATTGCCGTAGAAGGCGAGCTGCATCAGGGGATTGGAATTGAAAACTGAGATCTTGGAGGATTTCGCGTTCATACCGTAAATGTCGTTCATGCCAAGGCCTGTGATGCGCTCAAAGAAACCTCCGGCTTTCTGTGCCACTTCAATTCCCTTGCCCGTGTTGTAGGGGAAGCCCATATCGACAATATCGATATCGCCAAAATGCTCGGCCAGTTTTTCCTTGTTGGAAATAAATCCGCCGCAGGCCAGCAGAACTGCCTTGGCCTTAATGTCGTAAACTTTGCCCTCATTGTCCGTTGCCCGGATTCCGACAACCGTGTCACCGTCCATCAGAGGGGCCTCCGCAGTCATGTTATACATGAACTCCACACCCTGATCCTTGCACTTCTGTTCCGCCAGAGCCCACTTCCCCTGCGTAAGGAAAATATGCACATCATTGAAGCCGATGCCGTAGCGGTCGCCTGCGAGCATCACCTCGATGCCCATCTCAGCAAATGTGCTGATATTGCTGGGGAGAAGCTGTACGCAGTTCTTGAGCAGACGGGGGTTGACCGTCCAGTGTGCGAAGCTGATCATCCTTTTATACAGATCTTCAAGCGAATACTCCTGGCCGATCTCTTCGGTATACGGGGTCTCAACTGCGCATGTGCCGGTGATGGAGGCGCCGTTGGTTGCGTTTGCACTGGGAGAATTGGAGATGACGAGTACTTTGGCGCCCGCCTTGCTCGCCTCGTAGGCTGCAAACATCCCCGCTGAGCCTGCGCCGACGATCAGGATCGGTGTTTCAAGGGTCTCGTCTGCTTTCTTCTCCTCAGCAGTCTCAGAATCCGCAAAAGCGAACTGGCTTCCGCTTAGGAGCGCGAGAGACAGTGCAGAGGCGGCGGAGCCCTTCAGAAAGTCTCTTCTGGAAATGCTTTTCATAACGTGAATCCTCCTGTATGAAATGATGGAAAGAGTTTGGTCCCTTTCACTGTTATCATTTTAACACAGTTTTCGATTTTTCATAATCGGGATTCATGATACCTCCATTACGAATTCTGATGGTCCATATCATTCAGAAACCGGAGCAAGGCAGGATTCATATTCTCCCTGAAGTAGGCCCATGCCAGTTCAATCCGGAATCGGTCATGCTCCAGAGGACGTGACAGCACCTTTTTCGGCATGGATGGCAGCAGCTCTCTGGGTGCTACGGCCACACCGGAATTCAGATCCAGCAGCAATGTGCTGATATTGTGATTACTGACGTATATGGTCCGGATCGGCTTCAGACCTGTGCCGGCATACAGATCTTTTTCTGTTGATTTTCGCTTTCCGTTTTCCGGGACTCCGGAATAGATGTTGGGCCATTGAGAAAGCTCTTCCAGAGTGATGTTTTCCTGACGGGCAAGAGGATGGTCCTCATTCATGTAGACATCCAGCACATTCACGTGGCGCTCCGCGAAACCGATCTCATTTTCGAAGCCGTGCATATTGAATGTCGCGGTAAAAAGAATGTCGTATACTCTGTTCCTCAGTTCCTCAACCTGATTCTCGGCACTGACCTCGCAGAACGAAACCCTGACCTCCGGATTCCTCTGGACAAATCTTTTCAGCGACCCCATGTAAGCGGCCTGATTTGCCCCTGCAAGCCCGACTTTCAGATGACCGCTGATTCCGTGTGCAATCTGCTGCGCAATCTGCTGGTTTTCCTCCAGTTTTTTCAGAATCAGCTGTGTGTCCGAATAATATCTTTCCCCTGCAGGAGTAAGACGGATTCCGTTTCCCGTTCTGTCAAAGAGAGGAAAGCCGAGCTCTTCCTCAAGCGCTGTGATCTGCTGTGAAATCGCTGACTGCACCGTATAGCATTCTTTGGCAGCCTTTGTAAAGCTCAGGTTCCGTGCTGCACTGACGAAAAACTCCAGCTGGCTTTTTCTCATTCCTTAACGCTCCACTTCCGTACTGTTTGCCTGTCCGTATTGTCACTCCTGGATCAGCCCTTCCGAAGACAGGTTCTGATCTCAGGCAGTCGTCTCTCCGCCTCTCTGCGGCCAATCCGGTATACCCTCTCAAGGTCTTCCGGATCGTGGGAGACATGCCCGATTCCCAGAGCTTCAGGCGGTCTGATGACGAGCGCTGCTCCGCTCTGTTCCCGCTCACGGATCTCCGCCATCTGTCGGTTGTAGACCACATGGCGCTGCTCCATCGCTTCAATCAGCTTCGGATAGCGCTGATAGACCGCCCGAATTGCAGGTATGATCTCAGCGCGCTTCTTGTAGTACCCCTTCGGCTGGGTCAGGATCATCACATTGCGGCCGTATCCCAGTTTTTCCATAAACCTGTATGGGACCGGGTCAGCGATCCCTCCGTCCAGGAGTTTCATGCCCTCAGTCTCCACGATCCGGGATGCCAGCGGCATGGAGGCGGAGGCTCTCATCCATTCGATGTCACGGTCTCTCCCGTCACTGCACAGATGGTACACCGGTTCTCCGGTTCTGATATCCGTCGCAACAATATAAAACTCCATCGGGTTTGTCTGGAAGGTATCGCTGTCAAAGGGATCCAGCACATCCGGCAGCTCATGATAGCAGAAGTCCGCGCCGAACAGATTCCCTGTCCGGATCAGCGAGCGGATACTGCAGTATCTCCAGTCGCGGCAGTAGTTTTTATTATACCGGATCGGCCGGCCGATCTGTCCGGACTTGAAGTTGCAGCCGAATACCGCTCCTGCTGAAACGCCGGCTGCTCCGTCGAAGGTGATTTCATTTTCCATGAAGACGTCTATGACGCCGCAGGTGAACATGCCCCGCATCGCTCCGCCTTCCATGATAAGTCCTGTTTTCAAGCTCTGCCCCTCCCTCAGAGGATTCTTTTCGGTTTCCACTTCAGGTAATCTCCGGAAACCAGGCTGTACAGCACCCCGTGGTACTCTCCCTGAATGCTGTCATGGAATCTGGATTCTCCGTGGCTGTGGGCGTAGATCACCTGTTCCGCCCGATATTCCTCGGCGATCCCGGTAAACGGGCTCTCGTCCTCCAGGATATTCGTCGGAGGATAATGCAGGAACATCAGGTATTTTCGGTAGCCCGCAGCCCGCGCCGCTTCAAAAGACCGGATCAGCCGGTCTGTTTCCCGTTCTGTCAGTTCTCTGGATTTCCTTTCGTTTTTTTCGTCCCAGCCAAGGATTCTCCCTTTCCGGTCCAGATAGAAGGGACCTTCAAAGCAGTGTCCCTTTGTTCCGACAAGTGCATAGTCTTCATAGGTGTAAAAGTTGTTCTGCAGAAAGTACAGTATGCCTCGGAAGTGCTCATTCAATGCATTCGTCTTCTTCGCGTCCCAGTAGCCGTCATGGTTTCCCCGAAGCAGGATCTTTCTGCCCGGAAGCTCTGCGATATACTGCATGTCCTGTTCGCATTCGGCAAGCTTTCTCCCGAAGCTGCTGTCTCCCGCAAACACAAGCGTGTCCTCCGGAAGGATCTGCTCTCTGCAGTTCTTTCGGAACACTTCTTCATGGTTTTTCCAGATCCGGGATTTCATCTGCATGCTGTCTTTCAGAGCGGTCTGATAGTGCAGATGCAGGTCTCCCAACGTATAGAGCGCCATCAGTCCGGACCCCTCTCCGGTTTTTCATCCGGTCTGCCTGCCGCAATGCTCTTGAAAGCTGCCGGCAGAGCCCGGATCAGATCCGTTGGCGTAACAGAGTACTCTCCAAACTCTTCTTTTGCCAGGTCTCCTGCCAGTCCGTGAAGGTAAACCGCGTATTTTGCTGCCTCCGCAGGGGCGAAGCCCTGAGCAAGCAGCGCACAGAGCACACCGCTCAGCACATCTCCTGTGCCGCCCTTTGCCATGGCCGGAGATCCTGTGGGATTCACGGTGATCTCTCCGCGGTATCCGATCAGCGTTCCATAGCCTTTCAGGATCAGAACCATATTGGGGTTCTGGTCAGTAAAGGTGACCGCGGCTTCAAGCCGTCCCCTGCTCAGGTTACCGCCGATTCGTCTGAATTCGCCGCTGTGCGGGGTCAGAAGCGTCGGGAATCTCCTGGATCGCAGAAGCTCCATGTTTCTTCCGCAGATCATCAGCGCATCCGCATCAATGACGAGCGGGCACTCCGCTTCAAAGATCACCGATTCTACGACCGTGTGGACCGCATCGTCCATGCCCAGTCCGGGTCCGATCACGCAGGCGCCTGCCCGCTTTAACTGTTCAAGAATCACAGGGATCGCCGTCTCGTCGATCTGTCCTCGCTCCGTTGCCCGGAGCGGCATTACCACCGCTCCGTCCACTTTCACCGCAGCAATGGTATGGATGCTCTCCGGTACCATAAGCCGGGTCAGGCCTGCTCCGCTTCTCTCGCAGGCATTTGCCGCCAGAACCGGTGCTCCTGTATACTCTGAAGACCCGCCAATGATCACAGCCCGGCCATAGCTGTACTTGTGGCTTCTGGTCCTCCTCCCGGGCAGATGAAAATCCGACGGCTGAGCCAGATGAACCGGGTAGGAGAGAAGGTCATCGTCCACCGGCTCTGAAAACATCTCTCCATATTCTTTTCCTGTAATCGTTTTCATACTGTCTCCTTGTCCGGAACTGTGTCGTCCCTGTATTGCGAACGGCTGCGTATCGCTTTCCTCCGGTCTGAGAACCATCGCTGTGCTTCGTCGCGCTGAGCTTCTCCTGTTTCCGGATAGTATCACAAAAGCGGTGTTTTCACAACATGTCTGACGATTCCCCTTTTTGACAGCCCCTGCGGTGCGGTGTCTGTCTCTGCCCACAGTCTGGAAAGCATTGAAAAGTCCTGTTCATTCCGCTATAATGATTCCTGACCGTTACTGAAGTCTCGCAAAAGAGGAGGTAAAAAAGTGTCAGTGATTGCCGCATATATGGTTCCTCATCCGCCCATGATCATCCCGCAGATCGGAAAAGGCGCGGAAGAGCAGATTCAGAAGACCATTGAAGCCTACAGACAGGTTGCAGAAGAGATCGCCTCGCTCAGACCTGAGACCATCATCGTTTCCAGCCCTCATTCCGTCATGTATACTGATTATTTTCACATCTCTCCGGGCCGGGAAGCTTCCGGCGATTTTGCTGATTTCCGTGCAGAAGACCTGCGTTTTCATGAGACATACGACGTGGAGCTGGTACAGGCGATCTGCTCTCTTGCAGAGCAGGAGGATTTTCCGGCCGGAACGCTCGGGCAGCGGGATCCACGCCTCGATCACGGAACGATGGTCCCGCTGTATTTCATCCGTCAGGTCTGTTCCGATTTTCGTCTGGTGCGCACCGGTCTCTCCGGTCTTTCTCTGGCTGATCACTATGCTTTCGGCCGGATCATTCAGGAAGCGGTTGAGCGCACCGGAAGACGCGTCGTATACATCGCCAGCGGTGATCTCTCACATAAGCTGCAGCACTACGGCCCGTACGGATATGCTCCGGAGGGTCCCGAGTATGACTGGCGCATCATGGATGTATGTTCCCGGGCGGCCTTTGGGGAGCTCCTGGATTTCAGTGAGTCGTTCTGTGACCGTGCGGCAGAGTGCGGTCATCGTTCCTTCGTCATCATGGCGGGTACGTTTGACGGCATTGCTGTCGAAGCTACCCAGCTTTCTCACGAGGATATCACAGGCGTCGGCTACGGCATCTGTACGTTCCATCCGACAGGCAAAGACCTCAGCCGCTGCTTTTTAAGCAGCCTGAACGGGCCGGTCCAGGATACGGAAGTCCAGTCAGAGTCTTCAGATCCTTATGTAAAACTGGCAAGAGCTTCCCTGGAGAGCTATATTCTGAGAAGACAGGTTCTCAAGGTCCCGGACGATCTGCCTCAGGAGCTGACCAGCCGCCGGGCCGGCGCTTTTGTGTCCATCCATGAGCACGGACAGCTTCGCGGCTGTATCGGAACGATTGCGCCAACGCAGGGCTGTCTGGCAGAAGAGATCATCCGCAATGCCATCAGCGCATCGACGCGTGATCCGCGCTTTCGCCCGATCTGCAAAGATGAGCTGCCCTTTCTTGAGATCAGCGTTGATGTTCTCGGAGATGCTGAGGATATCGAATCCGAGGCGGAGCTGGATGTGAAGCGATACGGAGTGATCGTATCGAAAGGCCTGCGCCGCGGCCTTCTGCTTCCCGATCTCGAAGGCGTGGACAGCGTTGAGCAGCAGATCAGGATTGCAAAGCAGAAAGCAGGTATTGCTCCCTCTGAGAAGGTATCCCTGCAGCGCTTTGAAGTCGTGCGCCACAGCTGACCATGGCAGAATGCAAAGTATGTTTCCGCCATTGCGAAATCCCGGAAGGTCAGCTCGGCTTCTGCGGTGCGCGGATCAATCATCACGGTACTGTCACCGCGGACAGTTACGGGCGCATTACTTCCCTGGCTCTGGATCCGATCGAGAAGAAGCCGCTTCGCCGCTTCCATCCCGGTGCAAATATTCTGTCCGTGGGCAGCTACGGCTGCAATCTGCGCTGTCCTTTCTGCCAGAACTACAGCATTTCCTGGTCGGATCATGCCCTGAACGGTAAGGAACGGACCGAATCCGTGAGTCCCGACAGTCTGGTGCAGACCGCCCTTGACTGCCGGAACCGGGGAAATATCGGGCTGGCCTTCACCTATAACGAGCCGCTGATCGGATATGAATTCGTCCGTGATACGGCAAGGCTGGCTCACGAGGCCGGTCTTGTCAATGTACTGGTGTCGAACGGAACTGCCGAGCTTTCCATACTGGAAGAGATCATCCCTTACATCGATGCCATGAATATTGACCTGAAGGGCTTTACCGACCGTTATTATCAGGATGTGCTGAAGGGAAACCGGCAGATGGTCATGGATTTCATCCGGGAAGCCGTCAGAGCCTGTCATGTGGAACTCACAACACTGATCGTGCCCGGAGAAAATGACACGGAGGAAGAGATCCGTGCTCTGAGCAGCTGGATCGCAGGTCTGAAAGGTCTTCAGAGCGGAAAAGAAGGCTGCAGCATTCCGCTTCATATCACCAGGTTCTTTCCCCGTTTTCATATGCTTGACAGGAAGCCGACCGACATCCCGCTGGTGTACAGGCTGGCGGATGTCGCCCGGGAACAGCTGAAGTACGTATATGTCGGCAACTGCTGACACGCTGCGCCCGGGTTTCAGCTCAGCCGGCTGCCCTGAACAACATGATCCCGGTCGAAAGCCGCGTTGATTTCATTCAGGACCCGTTTCTTGTCTGCGCTCCACTGCGGAGCAATCAGGCTGCGTTTCGCCCCGTCTCCCGTAAGGCGGTGGACTACCATTTCGGGCGGGATACTCTCAATACAGGCTTCCAGAATGCGGATGTACTCCTCCATGGTCAGGGTCCGGACCTTTCCCTCTCTGTACTCCTTCGCAAGATCCGTTCCCTCGAGTACGTGAAGAAGCTGAAACTTGATCCCCCAGGCGCCGCTTCTTCCGATATACTCCGCTGTCTGTCGGATCATCTCCGGCGTCTCTCCGGGAAGCCCGATGATCATATGGACAACGACGTTCAGGTGCTTTTCCAGCAGGCAGGTCACGGCACTGTCAAACACTTTCAGAGGGTAGCCTCTCCGGATATATTCTGCCGTTTCCGGATGGATGGTCTGCAGCCCCAGTTCAACCCATACGGGCTTTACGGTATTCAGCTCGGACAGCAGCTCCAGAACCTCGTTATTCAGGCAGTCCGGTCTGGTCCCGATGGAAAGCGCTGCAAGCTCCGGATGCTTCACGACCTGTGAATACAGTGCTCTGAGCCGTTCCACCGGAGCATAGGTCCCTGTATAACTCTGGAAATATGCGATGTACTTCTCCGCGCCTTTGCCGTCCACCAGGTGTTTTGCCGTCTCGATGGCTTCCGTCACGTCACCGCTGACCGGGATGGAGAAGTCTCCGCTCCCGCCTGCGCAGAAAATGCAGCCGCCCGTACCTTTGCTTCCGTCTCTGGTCGGGCAGGTAAACCCGCCGTCGAGGGCGAGCTTGTAGACTTTCCCGCCATAGCTTTCCCTCAGCCAGCTGTTCAGACTTCTGTAATGTGTCATAGCGGCAATCATCACCTCGCAGGATTACGTCCTGTGCAGCAAAAGCCCCGATTTCGGTTGAAACCGGGGCTTTTGCTGTACTCGTTGGATTCAGAGAAGGGTCAGGCAGCGGCAGACACGCTGGTGATGTGCGGGTTCGGTCCCTCGTACCAGTAGAGGAAGCCCTCCAGATCGACAGTGTCACCCACTTTGAGGTTCTCGACTGCTTTATAGACTTCCGTCTCCTCATTGCAGAGATAATACTCCACACAGAAGTCATAGGTCTGACCATCCTTGGAGACCTTGAAGTACAGGTCGTCGGTCTTGTCTGCTTCGTTCTTGTACGCGAATGCAGCGCCGCTCTCGTCATAGGGCTCGACCGTCATGCCCTTGAAGGCGACCAGCTGGTTCTGATGTGCCGCCAGCTCGTCCTTGCCGAGCAGATCGGTGACGTCTGTCGGTTCTGCGATGAAGCTGTCGCCGTCAAGCAGCTCAAAGCTGGCGTCTACAATCTCGACCTCGCCGGACCACTCGGCCTTGTAGCCGGTGACACGGAGCTTCTGGCCGGGAACAAACTTGGCATAGTCGGCCTCGGAGCAGCTCATGTTATACAGGAAGTACGCGCCGTCCTGGTCCTGGGTGTAGAGAGTCGCCACGTCCTGCCACCAGCTCTGCTTGGCCTGGACATAGGTCTCGACACATACCGGATCGTCGACTGCTGCGGCGCTGAACTCCGCATAAGTCATAACAGCAACCTCGGCAGCGGCTGCCGCCACTTCTTCTGCATCAGCGGCTTCCTCCGTTTCGGGTTCTTCGGCAGCTTCAGGCTCTTCGGCAGCAGCAGCTTCCTCAGCCGCGGGTTCTTCCTCTGCGGCAGGTTCTTCAGAAGCTGCAGGCTCTTCCGTCGCAGCAGGGGCTTCCGTCGGCGCCGGAGTCTCAGGGGCAGCAGCCGGCTTTGCGCTCTGTCCGCAGGCAGCCAGTGCAAAAACCATCGTCAGCGTGAGAATCAGTGCAAGATATTTTTTCATGTTTTCCTCCTTATCAGATAAAGGCTGATCCTTTTCCCAAAGGGACAGGATTATTATAGACCAAATCACGGGAAAATCAAGAGAATGTTTCCTCACATGTTGTTTCCTCACGTTCAGGAAACCGCTTCATTTCTTCCTGCGCCTCCGGCGGATGCGGTCCAGCACGAAATACAGCAGGATCAGCCCCCAGGTGACACCCAGCGCCGAGAGCAGCGCGACGGATGTGGAGGGAAGCGGGCCAAGATCGGCCTTGCCGCCGGCCACGGCGATGCTGACCTGGTCAAGACGGTAGAGGGCGTTGACATCCTTGAAGAGCTTGTCGATATACGCGTCGTCTACGGTCTGCTTTCGGCGGACGGACTTGGTAACCTCTTCGATCATCTGGCCGGCCGCATCCCGCAGCGAGGTCGAGCCGTTGAACACCGGCGTAGTGAAGGTGTACGCTGTGTTTGCCATCAGGAGCTTCGAGGCTGCGATCTTCACGTCGTAGTAAAGGCTGTTGTCCTCTCCGGCACGGCGGAGATAGTCCTGATATTCGTCACTGTTCTGAGCCTTGCTTGTGACAGGGACATAACCTTCCGTCTCTGCATAGGCGATCTGCACCTCATTGGTCAGCAGATACTGGGCAAACAGCCATGAAGCCAGCACTTCCTGCGGATCTGCCTTATTGAATACACAGACGGACGGCCCCTGCGAGATCATAGCCGGATGCTCCGGATCATACTGCGGCACGGGCAGGACTGCCGTCTCAAACGCCACCACCTTGTCGGCGCTGATGTCCAGAAGAGGAGCATCCGAGCCGATCCAGGTTGCTCCGGCTGTGGAATCCACCGCAAAGACGCACTGGCCGGCGTTGAGGAAGTTTGCCGGATAGCTCGAGATTTTAAAGGTCGAAAAGGCGCCGTTCTTCACGTGATCGGCTATGTCAAAAAGGATCTCTCTGGTGGTGTCGTTGAAGATCAGTATCTCGCCTGCAGGGGTAGAATAGCCCGCATCCTGCTGGCGGAGCATCTGGATCATCATGTTGTCAGTGGACTTATAGATGAACGGGATCATAACCTTCTGCCCGTTGAGAAGGTAGTTTCCGTCAGCATCCTTCTTCGCAGCCGCTTCCGATACCTCCCAGACAAAGTCCCAGGTCAGCAGATCCGGCAGCGTGTAGCCGAGTTTCTCCAGAAGTGTCCGGTTTACATAGCAGGCCTCGGTCGAGCGCATGTAGGGGATGGCATAATGCACGCCGCCGATGGTGCACTCGGTGAGGAACTGCGGGATGATCTCCTCCTGCTTCGGTGAATCGAACAGGAGCTCCGATCCGCCGAGACCGTACCGGGCATCGTGAAACAGGTCGTCCAGCGGCACCACCACGTCGGCGCCTGTCATGTAGGTCGCGATGTGGTCCGGATAGGTGATGCAGACATTGGGCGTGGTATTGGTGGCGATGTTTGTGATGACATCGTTATAGATGCGTCCGTAGTCGGTGTAGAGCCGCATGTTCACCGTGATGTTCGGGTATAGGGCCTGAAAGTCCGAGATTGCCTTCTGATAGATGGCTGTCTGGACCTTGTTGGTGTCGTTCTTGGCCCAGAAGGTGATCTCGTACTGCTTCGAACGGTCAAAGCTCTCCGGGACTGTAAAGGAAGCGCGCTCGCGGGAGCCGTGGCATGCGCTCAGCGGCAGCATGCTGCAGAGCACGAAGACTGCCAGCAGCAGTGCCCGTATTCTTTGCCTGTGAGAAGTTCCGGCCGATGAGGGGTTTCCTGGTTTCATCCTTTCGTCCCTCCTCTCGAGACCCCCGCCATGACCTTCTTTCGGAAGATCAGAAACAGCACAATCAGCGGCACCGAGATGACCACCACCGCAGCCATCATGGCGGGGATATTCTCACGGCCGAAGCCGTTCTCGCGGATCTCCTGGATGCCGTTGGAAACCAGGAAGTAAGCCTCGTCATCGGTGATCAGCCTGGGCCAGACATAGGCGTTCCAGCACTCGATGATCTTCAGGATCGTGATCGTCACCATGGTCGGCTGACAGATGGGGAGCATCACTTTGAACAGGTACTTGAGATCTGATGTCCCGTCCACTTTGGCGGCTTTATAGAGCTCATCCGGGATCTGCTCAAAGTTCTCTTTCAGCAGGTAGATGTAGAACACCGATGTGACCGAGGGCAGAATCAGGCCTGTAAAGGTATTGCGCAGCCCCCAGTTGGTGATGGTGACAAAGTTCGTGATGATGACGAGTTCATTCGGAATCATCATCAGTGCAAGAAACAGGGCGAAGACTGCATTCTTTCCAGGGAAGTCCAACCGTGCAAACGCAAAGGCCGCGAAGAGGATCACCACCAGCATGATTGCGGTCGTTGCAAGGGTAAAGATCAGGGTATTCAGAAAATAGCGGCTCAGCGGGACTGCGGTGAACGCATCCCTGTAGTTCTGCAGCGTAGGAGTGAGGGTGTAGAACTTCGGAATGTACTCAGAGTTATAGGCGCTGTAGCTCTTCAGGGAGCTCAGAATCATCCAGTAAAAAGGGAAGAGCACAATCAGTGCCCACAGGCTCAGAAGGAAATATGTGATCGCTTTCCGGATGGTCTCCCTGCGGCGGGCGCGCTGTTCGATCCTGTCATAATCCATGTGCACACCTCCCTCAGTAGTGGACGTTCTTTCTGCTGATGAGCAGGTTGATCACCGTGATGGTAAACACAATGGCAAAGAGAATCAGCGCGGATGCCGAAGCATAGGACGGATAGCCTCCGCTGTTGCCGTAGAGCATGTCGTAGACATAACCGACGATGGTGTTCATGCCGGCTGCGTTCAGGTCGGTGCCAAAGAGCGCCACCTCGTCACTGTAGGCTTTGAATGCGCCGATGAAGCCCGTGATAATGAGGTAAAAAACCATGGGCGAGATCATCGGGAGAGTAATGCGGGTGAAAATGCGAAACTTGGAGGTGCCGTCGATCTTTGCAGCTCTGTAATAGTCCTGATTGACCGAGGCCAGCGCAGACGTCAGGATCAGGATCTTGAATGGCATGACCACCCATACGGTATAAAAGCACATGACAAACATCTTTGCCCAGTATGGTCCGTCGATGAAATCGACGCTCTCTCCGCCGAACCAGTTGATGAGAAGGTTGACCATGCCGTCGGAGTATGGGGTCTTTTTGAAGAGGATCATGAACACCAGGCCCACAGCCAGGGTGTTGGTAACATAGGGGAGGAAAAAGACCGTCTGGTAGAGCTCGCGAAGCCGCCGGACGGAATTGAGTCCCAGCGAAATCAGCAGCGCGATGCCGGTGGAGATCGGGACCGTAATGATCACCAGGATAAAGGTGTTCTTCACCGCCTGCAGAAAGTACGGATCATGGAGGACATAGGAGTAATTGTACAGTCCTGTTCCGAAAAAAGTCTGGGATGCGGAATTGTAGCCTTCTTCAAAGGAGTAGACCAGTACGTCTGCCAGCGGATAGACCATGAAGGCCCCAAGAAACGCAACAGCCGGCAGCAGATACAGCCAGGCTTTCCAGTTTTTGTTATCCATGCTGTTCTCCACTTCTGCTCAGCCGGCCTCGAAGGGGATTCTCTCCTCGCTCTCCCGATGGAAGAGGAAGACTTTGGCAGGCTTGAGTGCAAATCGCACCGTCCCGGCCTCCCTGTTGATGCGGTGTTCGGCGGTGATGATGGAGCGGATGCTGACGCTCTCAGCCGCCGGATGGGTGGTAACCACGCTGGTGTCCCGGCCCATAACCTCCACCCCTTCGAGCCTGCAGCAGAGCGGCCCGGCTTCCTGCGGGATAAATCCCTCCGGCCGTACGCCGACCCAGACCGCCTGGTCGGCCACTCCGCCGACGCGGAGCACCTCGTCCTCGCCGAGGAGCAGTTTCCCGCCTGCGACGCGCCCCTCGAAGACATTGATCGGCGGGGTGCCGAGAAACTTTGCCACAAAGAGATTTGCCGGATCGTCATAGACGGTCTGAGGCTTTCCGATCTGCTGGATGACGCCGCTCTTCATGACCACGATCAGGTCAGAGATGCTCATGGCCTCTTCCTGGTCGTGGGTAACAAAGATGGTGGTGATGCCGGTGTCCCGCTGAATCCGTCTGATCTCCTCCCTGGTCTGCAGCCGGAGACGGGCATCCAGATTGGAGAGCGGCTCGTCCAGCAGGAGCACCCGGGGAAGTTTCACCAGGGCGCGGGCGATGGCGACACGCTGCTGCTGGCCTCCGGACATCTCGCTGGGTTTTCGGTCCATCAGCTGCTCGATCTGTACGAGCTTTGCGGCCTCGTCTGCCTTCTTCAGCATCTCCGCTTTGGTAAGCCGGTCCTTTCCCTTCAGATTCTGCAGCGGGAAAAGGATGTTCTGTCGGACAGTGAGGTGCGGGTAGAGCGCATAGTTCTGAAACACCAGACCGACGCCGCGGTTCTCGGGCGGAAGGTTGGTCACATCATCGTCGCCGAAGAAGATTCTGCCGGAAGTGGGTTTCTCCAGCCCGCAGATTAGATTCAGCGCGGTGCTCTTACCGCATCCGGAGGGACCCAGCAGGCCGATGAGACTGCCGTCGGGAACCTCAAAGCAGAAATCATTTACCGCGACAACCGTATCCCCTTTTCGGCTTCGGCTGGGGAACTCTTTGGTAAGATGGTCCAATACAACTTTCATAGGGTTGTCATCCCTCCTGAACAAGAATAAACCGCCGGCTTTGCTGTACCATTATCTCTGCCTCATTAAAACCCAATTGTCCCGGAATGTCAACCGTCGATCGCAGTGCAGCATATCAGAAATACCGTCCTTCATGATCTGATGGCATAATTTTCCATATTTCTTTAGGAATGTTCCAGTTCATCTCTTTCTACTAACATGCGATGTCAATCGGTTTTTATCATCGCCAAAGAGCGCTCCATGACCACGCGGTGTTCCCTTTCATGAGAAGCAAAAGCCACTCCAAACCTTCCGCAAGGTCGAAGTCTCCATCTAAAAAATGAAAACCAATGATTAAGTCATATGTTTTACCACTTTCTAAATCAGGTTTGCGCTCTATCAGTATTGCTTATAATATGATTCTTTTAATAGCAATAGAAATTGCATCGACATCTTCTTCGGTATTGTTTTTTCCCAGAGATATGCGGATGGTGCCCTTAGCAAGGCTCTCTGGCATGTGGATTGCCTGCAGAACATGTGATATTTCTGTATTCTTACTATCACATGCAGATCCCGTAGATATACTGATTCCCATCAGGTCCATCCGATGGAGAATAGCCTCGCCATCCTTGCCATTGAAGGAGAGATTGATTATACCTGGCAAAGTTTGGCCTTCACCATTTCGAACATAGGAAATGCCATTTGCATCCAGCTTCTGCAAAAGCATTTTTTCAAGGTTAATGACATGTGCCTGATTGCTATTGAGGAACTTAATGTTATTCCTCAGTGCAGTAGCCATACCGACAATCGCCGCTACATTCTCTGTTCCAGCACGCATTCCAAATTCTTGTGCTCCACCATCAACATATGGTAGCAGATCTATACCTTTACGAATATAAAGAAAGCCGATGCCTTTTGGTCCATTAAACTTGTGGGCAGAGGCTGATAACATATCAACACCGAGCTTTTTTACATCGACATCCACATGCCCAACCGCCTGAACAGCATCGGTATGAAAAATAGCATTCCTCGAATGAGCTATTTCACATAAGCTTCGAATCGGCTGGATTGTTCCCAGTTCATTATTCGCAAACATCACTGAAACTAAAATCGTCTCATCTGTGATATAAGATTCAAGTTTTTCGGGTGTTATCACCCCTTTTCTATCCGGACACATATATGCAACCGGATATCCAAATCTCTCAACAGCTTTGCAGGCATGAAGAATTGCATGGTGCTCGAAAGCAGATGTAATTGTAGCTTTATGATCATAATTGTGAAAGGCAACCCCTTTGATGGCCCAATTATCGCTCTCTGTGCCGCCAGAGGTGAAGTAAATTTCCTCTGGCAGCGCATTAATGCATTCAGCAATAGTTTCTCTCGCCTTTTTGAGAGCTTCTTTTGGCTTGCGCGAAAAAGAATATGGCTGTGAGGCATTGCCATACTCCTCCAAAAGCCACAGCTTCATAGCTTTGAAGGCATCAGCATCCAGTTTTGTTGTTGCCGCATTATCGGCATATACATATTTTGCCAATGTTGCCCACCTCAATATCTATATTGAATGTCAGGAATGTCTTTCTTTCCGGGAACATTGAATTCCTTGGGATCAATGATACAAAGTTGCTTTTTAATCACACTACGCATTTCTTTGGCTGGTTCAAGGCAGTATTTTATAAAATCCTCCGGAGCAATATCCTCTTTGCAGGTTGCGTTCGGGAAGATGAGCTTCATGAAAGCCGTGCAAAGACGTTTGATTGCTGTAAGATCTCTCTGGTCTGGCTTAGGAGGCAGGAGAAGGCATTCATCAACGATTGTGGCATAGCTCAAGTCATCCCGCATAAGGTGCAGAACTTCTGCAAAATACTCAGTGTTCAAAGCCCAGCCATTAGCAACAAGTCCCTGATGCATACGAGGAAGATCCCATCCGGGAATAAACCCATGAAAACGATCCAGTGAAGCAGACTCCCGGAATACCGGGCTAATTTCCTCCATCATGTTTTCATTAACATTGAATCTGCTGGCGTCAATATTTCCAAGGACTATGATTCCCGCATCAGCAACGATAGAGGCATCAAAACCCTGAACCTCTCCGAACTCCATATAGTCTTTCAACGCGGTTTGAATCTGCGTTGGCTGCACAAACGACATGGACTGTATTTCATCAAACCCAACAAAGTCAAAGCGAGTAATGAGACCGCCGGTCTTTTTTGCGTTGTCATAGACCAGAGAGGCTCTGGAAACTGTGCCGCCAGAAATCAGCCAGCCTCGCTTGCTGATTTTCTGATACACATAGCTTTTTCCGGTTCCCTTAGGAGCCAACTCCATAAGGTTGATGCGCTTCTCCACGAAGGGTAAAAGTCTGCGCAGGAAACAAAGCTTCTGAGCCTCGGATTCATAACCGTCAGGATTGTAATCTGCCGCTGCAACAAGCAGATCAATCCATTCTTCCGTAGTGAATGAATTTCTGGCTTCTTTGTAGTATTCCAGATCGACTGTGTACGGGCAAAAAGGGCTGTACTCAATCAGTTTTACGACGCCCTTGGCTTTGCTGGAAGAGAAGTCCTTCCCCCAGATGAGTTCGATAATACCCCAATTCTCGCTCTCCTTAAGGAGAGTATCCTTCCAGCGGCTTACGACATCATTGGTGACTTCACCGGCAGCGCCAGCCTTGGCTCCTCCGAAATCCGGTAGTTCAAACATAGTTTTGCCGGTTTTGATATCGACAGCCACCCGTACCCTTGCGAGAAAACGGACCGTTTCACCATTGACCATTGCAAACTTAAACTGTTCATAGTCTTCTCGGCTCGGAATGTACTGCCGAATATACCTAAGCACGCTATCATAGTCAATTTCCCCGTCTTCATCTGAAAACTTCATGACAAGCCAGTCGCGCATATACGAAGGCAGACTCAAGTTCTTGAAAAACTCAGCTCGCTCTGGGTTTTTCAGCACGACCATGTCGGCAAAGACATCCCGGATTTTTTCTTCCAACATTCTGTATCCTCCTCGCTTACAGGAACAGAGTACATCCTTGTTCTTTGAATTCCTGAATTTTTATCTCAAGATCCGTCCTTGTACACTCCAAGTATTCCGACAGGCAATCGATGCAGTAATAATCTTCTGTGTCGGTACCAAGCAGCTTTTTGCACAAGGCAATCTCATCTTTTACTAATGATCTGCCACATTCGCAGCACACTATTGCTTTTCTTTTCATAAACCCATACCGCCGAAGGGATCATTGTTTTTGCTGATGCCCTGAGTCTTGACCTTCAGCGTCACTTTTGGCAAAAGTCTCCCGTTAGCAATAACAGTCAGGACAATATCGTCCGTCGTTACATTACCCAAGGCAACCTGCCATTTTTCGTCCTCTACTACGGTGCAGAGGGCTTTATTACTTCCCATGGAAACCTCAAGGGAAGAGACCGGCTGACTGAATGTAAGTGTAGTTTCTATATGGCCGTTTCGCTTTGTCACATACTGACTTTTCGGTTTGCAGGTGAGCGGAGAAAGAGGATGTTTTCTTTTTACAACAATAACAGAAACAAGGCGCTCTTCTGTAGTATTGCCGCCGTGGGTCTCACCAACCACATCATGGTCATCGGTATTGCCTCCCGCTACATTCCCACTTATCGAGAAATGCTGATAATTGTTCATTACCAGAAATGTCCCACCACCCACCTTGGCGGTTACCTTGCTGGTATCTGGCAGAGGCAGCATGCCCACAGACTTCTCATCGAGTTCGCAGAATCTTCCATAGCTCCGAATTGTCGATTTGTTGGGAGCTGTCACCGGAACAACTCCGGCATCGTGGAATGCAAGTGCAGCAAAGCGACTACTGCCGTGATCACCGGTAATAACAACATATTCATGCTTATCAAGAAGCTCTTCAACTTTCTTAGCGGCTTCAGCAAATACTGCAAGCTGATAAACAATGCAGGAGTAATAACTCTTATCATCCGGCATACCCTTATGGGAACAAGAGTCCAGTCGGTCCCATTTCAGAGTCATAGGATCTGTTTCATCCCATTGGTGATTGTATTCCGTTTCTGAAGGGAGAAGTGCTGTGGCAATTTTGACTGATTCAGGGACAATTCCTCTTGACTTCAACTCAAACAGAAACAGAGGTGCGTACTCCACACCAAAGCCATCTATCCAGAAGGAAACACAATCCTTGCCTTTCATCTGATGCATTAACTTATAGCGAGCATCGAAGCGGTCAAAAGCCATGCTGACCGGATAATCACCGGGATAACGATTGATGAGCTTGTTCTTTCGATACCACGTCATGTACTCGTCTACAGCTTCATCGCACCCAATACTCTCTTTCATATAAACTGCCAATGCCGGATAGTCACGAGCAATCATATCAGCAACAGCATCTGGCTCTGCGCCATCTCGAAGAAGACCGCTTATCACTTTGACCGCATAAGTTTTCTCTTCATGAGTCTGGTAGGTCAAAAGCTGGAGTTTTGTCTCTGCTAATGGCAGCTTGTCCAACAAGGCAAAATATGTATCATCAAACGAGGTGAAATTCAGGGCCTTCATGGCAGCCATTCTCTGTTCTATCCACAGTTCACTTCTGCTGGATACCAGAAGTATTTCGTCTCGGATGCGAGCAGGGATATCCGATGCCCTTGTTGCCTTTCGGCAAGCATAAGAATAGTAATCACCTGTCGGATACATTCGATACCAAAGCCATACAAGTTCCTTCTGGAATTCGCCCAGAGTTTTCCAGAGAGCGGCCACAGATACAAAATCAAAATTCTTGATATTCAGTGCTTGTATGACAATCTGGCCGAACGATGTCTTGTTATAAAACTTGGAAGCATAGGTAACCATGCGGCTCCAGAAATCATTATTTTCCCATTTTTCAACAAGGACATCTCCGTCAATCAGGAAATCTGTCAGATAGCGGAATGGACTATTGATGGGCTTAATGTTGACCGTACCATAGGAGGTCTCAACGTTACTCTCCTGAAGAGTAACAATGGTGCACGGCTCATCGCGTCGAAGAATCGTCTGCCAATCACGCAGCCACTCAGATAGATTATCGGCATCTGGATCTATAGCTTCTTTGAACTTCGGAGAGTATACAGAGATCGTGTAGCTCTCTACAGTAGGTGTTGTGTTGAGGCTCCAAACATAATCTTGCTGACGCTCATCAACCGTTCCAACTACTCGGTCAAAGATGTCACGGCAGCTGAACATGGGCATAATGATTCTTGTTCTGGAGGCTTCTGATTGCTGTGTTTCCCAAAACGACAGAAACTGCCGCCGCTCAGTATTTAACTCACGTTTGATACAAATCCGGAGATATTCGCCAGCGGAAAGCAATAACACCTGCTTTCCTTCATAATCATTCATCTTTGCCTTGATCTGGTCGAATTGAGGAACCGTATCCGGAGCCCTGCAAAAGTCCGCAACATTAATCGTAACGTCACAGATACCTTTCAGTTGACTTTCCAGCCGGGAATAGGCATCGAGGCTCTCAGTAAAGATGATCCGAGCCGGGAAGCGGGAACCAAAGTCCCTCTCCTGACTGAGTTTTTCCTTGATTTCGGCAATTGTCACGACTCGGGCCTCCCTTCCTTAATTAATGAACAGAGTATACAGATCGGGATTCTCGTCCAGCAGCTTTGCAACTCTGTCACGCAACTGGGATTCAGGCATGGTTTCTACCTTCTTCTTAGCCTCCTTGCAGTACTTATCCCGCAGGAAGGCATCTACTGTCTTTCGGATTTCGCCGACTTTGTTTGCCCAAGAATAAACATCAGCCGTCAACTTCGCATTTGTTTTCAGGCGAGAAACCAGTACCGTTCCAGACGCTTCAAACGCAGCCCGATAACTATCTCCAAGTTGAGCAATGAAGCAATCCGTGATGTACTTTTTATCTTTCAGTACGCCAATCGTATGACTCTCAAAGAACTGTGTGGCGTTATGGAGTGCAGTATTGTCCGCAAGTTTGCCGTCTTGCACTGTCTTTAATACCGTAATATGTGGAAGGGCCTCGTCTCCAACAACCCACTGAATCGGTACGGCATAACTGTCACACCATTTCGATACAGACTCAAAACCACTCTGTACTTTCCAGAGTTCCTGAATCCACGTCTTGTTGCGGTTGTATGCTACCTTGTTAAGCTGCGTCTCGATTCTTCCATCGAAATCAGAAGATGGGGAATTGTAGCTGACAGCCTTTAGTGCGCCATAGATACCATCAAGTTCTTCCTCGGTGCAATTATGGCCATGCTTTTCCATGTACCGTTGCAGAATCGCCTTTGGAGAAGTAATACTACTCCACACCTTCTGTGCATCCTTATCCAGAAGCTGCACATAGGCTTCACGGTCACTCTGGTCAATCTTGGACCACTGTGTACTGGCAATCTGCTGCATTGCCTTCAATGCTGGAATCCAAGCATAGTCCAACTTATCGATGACAGTTCCGGGTATCTTCATATTCTTGAATGCGTTTGAGATGTCATCACTCAACGCTCTAATGCTCTTACGCTTCAGATTCAATGCGCTGTTAAGGATAGAGACGGTGCGATATTCAATGCAGAGCTCAGATAGCTTCTCCTCCACCTGTTCCTCTGTCCATGAGGAAACCTGTCCCTGCATCATTTGATGGATGGCATCGAAAAAGTCGTGGCTGGTCAGCCCAATGCTCTCTCGCAGTTGCTGCAGTTCAGGGCACTTCTGGGAGATGAAAGAACTGAATGCATCATAAACCGTATTCTGATCAAAATAGAGACTTGTCAGTGCTTTGCGCACTGTACCACGACCGGTGAACTTAACGGTAATATTGCCCATTACCTGTTCTTGATCACCGTTCTCATTCAAAAAGTCACAGAAAAGGTCAATAATTTCTGCCGCTGACTGCTTGGCATCTTCTCCTCCGTACTTCTCCTCTGGCACGTATTTGAGAACCCAGAATGGCGCACCAGCTTTTTCGGTGCACTGCTTGGACATATACTTTCTGGCTTCTGTCTCATTCACCGCTTCGCCGTCCTGAAGCTTGAAGACCTTCTGTACGTAGGGTTTGAACTTCTGCCAAATCTCTGAACCGGGTGAAAGATAATTATTGACAACCTCCTCCTTGCAGATGGCCGTAATCATCGTAGCGAGTGTCTGCTCAGTCAGAGGCCACGGATTGTTGTCACCCTTATTCCAGCTGAATTCGCTGTTGACATAGTAACGGAGCAGGAAGCCAAGGATATAACCACAGGTCATATTGTTGTAGTATCCATAGGGTGCTTCCTGCAGCTCCTGCCAGAGAGCATCCAGCTTGATCTGCGTCCCTTGGGAGAAACGCTGCAGTATGAAATTCGCTATTTTTGCAATGGCAACAGCCCCATCATTGCCAGCGCTTTGAGCGAGCTGGGCGAGGCCGTCGGTCTCCCACACGCCAGCCTGCTTCAGACCGTTCACGATATTTCCTACCTGATTATTCGGCGCAGTCTTCTGCACACCAGCAAGGGCTGTGCTTTGCTGGATTTTCTTAAACGCTGTATTTGTCGTTACGACCAGCTCAGGCGCTGCAGTGAATATAGAGCCGAACAGAATATCTCTCTCCAGCTTTGGTGCAAAATATTCTGTACCATATTCTGATGGGTACACCTTTTCGCCGCAGACCACCATCAGCTGATCATCTTTGGCGGTACCCGACCATTCCTCCACGATGGTACTCGCTTCATCGGTGTACCGGTCGGCATCACCGCTTTTACCTTCTTCAGCGGCAAGCTCGGAGTGCGTCATGGCGTTGTACCAGCGATCAAGATGATCTTCTGTAAGAGGAGATTTCATCAAGTAAATCGCCATGCGGCCAGTTTCATCTTGAGCTGCAAGCTCCTTAACCTTATCTTGCATTGCAGCAAACTGATTAGATTCCGAAATAGCAAGCACGAGGATGCCAAACTTATAGGGATTTTTCTTTAGATCGGTCTGAACCTCGCTGTACCTTAAATTTATAGAGTTTGTACTTGCATCGCAGGCAGCAATATACATTCTTCCATAGGAAGCGCTGGTCTTGTCCCAGACCTTTGCCTCCATTGATTTTGCAAAGATCCCGTTTTTCTTGAACAGCTCGTAACGGGTATACTTTTTCATCAGCATTTCTTTACGAACGTCAAACACATCTGCGTTGCCGCTATACGGAATCTGGAGACGTTTATCGCCGTTGGTCATGGCGTCGAGACGCAGAACGCCGATCTGTTCCAGATCAGCGAGGTACATCTCCACGTCCTCTTTAGTCAGTTGACCTGCAAAGCACTTATACAAAGTGCTGCTGGTGGCAGAGACCTTGCGCTGTGTTGCCTGACTATAAAGATTGCTTACGGTACCGGAAGACATGACCGCAATCAGAAGCATGGCTGCCTTAAACACATGCATGTGGTAATCATCGGAGATAAATTCACGTTTGGTCATATAATGCTGGTAGGCGCTCTTGGCTTCCGGAGAAAAGCTACGCACATCACTTTCTCTGGTAAAGAAGTAATCCCACAGAAAGTCCGGAGTCAGCCATTTCCAATCGTCCGGCCCATAATTATTGATGTAGTAAATGAACCCAACGTTCTGCTCAGACTCTTTCGGGTCCTTCATGAATCGAAACAGGGTACGCTGGGAAGCGCCAAAGTTCTGAGCAACAATAGCGAGAAGAGAGAGTGTCATCGGATGCAGCGGGCAAAGCTGACGAAGACGCTCTTTTTTGTTGCTCATATCCAAATTGTCGAAATCAGCAAAGTTTTTGCTGATCGATTTCATCAGTTTATCCCGCTCTGCATTCCACTGATCATCCATGCCTGCTCTGGTCCGGATAGAGCTACCAATTAGTTCATATGCCGCACTTTCGCTGACATGAAAATCGAGGGAATGATAGCGGTGAATTATCTGCTCATAGATTTCCTCACCAATCTGGCTCACCCAGCTCGGTGCTCTATGGACGATGAGGAACATGAAGAAGGGCTGTTCCTTGCAGAATTCTGAAAGAGGTTGCAAAACATCATCAGTTGGATTGTTACGGAGATAGGAGGTAAACTCATCCCAGATGAAGATGATACCGGTGTCCTGAAGATGATTGCCCTCAATAACATCTGCAACCCACTCTTTAAACATCGTAAGGGAGGTGAAAAAGCCCCAACCCTTATCGCGATAGATACGGGCTACAATGTTCGCCGCCTTCAGGCTTCCGTTTAAAACATCATCATGGAATTCCTCAACAGAGCCATACTCTTCAAAAAGGCCATAGGTTGGATTCGTAAACAGATCCTCCCAATTAACTGAAGAATCGTTCACGGCATCCTGTGCCGCCGCAATCAGAGAATTTTTTCCATAATAAGCAGAGGAGCCGTATTTCTCCTTCAGCTTCTCACGAATCGCGTCTTCCATCGTCATCATGAGCTGGATACCGCTCCGGATATCAGTTGCCTGACTTTTCCAAATGACGAGGAACTCTCCCTTCTCTCGAATTGAGAGGAAACGATCTCTGTATTGGATCAGCATCTGGTTGGACAAGAACTGGCGGATGCTGTCAATGTTGTCTTCAAAGAGGTGCTTCAGAACGATACCAGCATAGCTTTTGCCAGTACCATATGCGCCGTGAATCCAGAAGGAGCGACGCTTATCCTCATCTTCGTATTTCAGGGAATCGCAAATCACCTCTACGGCTCCCTTCATATCCTCGTGGACGATATACTCCTGCCACATACCCGGATGCCGGGATTCGGAATCGATATCCACTACAGATTCATAGTGAGGGCTTAACTCTATGTAAGTGCTATACTTTGCCATATCGTCGCCTCCTTACTTCGCAATCAAATCCAAAATGTCGATGGATTTGTACTCCGGGAAAAGCTGAACATTGTCCAGATCCGCGACAAATGTTGTGCGAATGTATTTATCAAATTGCAGAGCAATATCCTGCAAGATATCCTTAAATCGATCTGGATTGATGCCGAAAATAGAAACAGGATCGACACCCTTGGCGTCAGCATTCCCTCTTGCAGAGGCCATCTGGCTAAGAGTGAAGGTGTAGCGGCCCGTAGCTTCAGCCCACATATACAGCGCATAGAGGATAGCTACCGCATCCGGTGTGTTCCAGCCCTGTTTAGAGAACTTGTAGCTGTTACCGCTTGGAATAGGAATACCCTGCTTCAGCACAGTGCCAATTGGACTATGCCGGAGGGTCTCCAGCAAAGCGGTTACAGCGTTATCACGTGTAGACTTGGAGTAGTCATCACCAAGGAGAAAAATCAAATCATTCTTTTCGTAAACTTCTCCGGCAGGAGCCTGCAACATATACCATTTTACGATGATAGAGTTGTATGCAAGATTCGTCCAGATAATTGCCCACGTCAGAGGATTTCCTGCTCCTAAAGGTTGGATTTTCTCAAAAAGGGGTGTAGGGATTCCAGATTTGTCTCCCTTTCCGGAAGCTGTAAGGAGTCCACTCTCTCGAAGCCATACCTTTAGAGAATCATATTGACGATTTCCAAGAGAACCCATGGTGAAACAATTCTCACGATTAGCAAAAAAGTGTTCAAGCCACGGACGTCTTAGCCCAAAATGCTGATACCTGTTCATCCCTTTTAAATCCATACCGTTCTCTCCTCCTGTAACAGATAGTGACTTCGCCGCGAGACAGCCTTTTCCGTTTGTAAATTCAATGCAGTTATAGCAATGAATGCAATTTTCCTCCCTAATGTAAATATGGCCTTCCTCAGTGATGGTAAACGCATTTACCGGGCACTGGACCTCGCATGCTTTGCAGCCAAAACAATAAGCTGTTTTATTAGCAACTCCACGCAGATGGCTTTGAACAAATCTGTCCATCTTTGAGTAAGGCCAATACGTAACCGTGAGATTATCATCTGAGCATATTTGGAACTGAAACTCCTGCTTTGCAATTATCTGAGTATATACATTCCCGTCTTTATAAACGATAGGACCAAGAATGCTACAAACATCCAGCCAGTTCTGAGTATGGTCAATAAAGCTGAAGGAAATCTTATCTTCTGCTATCTTTTCAACAACTCGATTTCCTCCGTTAGGCAGCCCTCGTCCACCCATACGAGCTTTCCATCCACCCTGTTCAATGAACTTTGTTACCTCATTTTTGGGCTTCGTCGCCTCTGCGTATTGTTCAACCTTTGACAGCAAATCGTGCATTTCTTCGGGATATATATCATTTACAATACCATCCCACCAGCTTGATGACATCGGGCACACGATACACCCTACTCTAAATAGCCCACGCCGGTATGCATCGTTGAATAATATCTCATTATGGAGCAGATAGATGAACAATTCCGATGTGCTCCATTTTAATATGGGGCTGCAATTAATCTGATTAATATTTTTTGCGCCGACACTTATTTCATCTCGATCTGCTCTGGCTGCGCTTTCTTCTGCTCTTACACCATCATAAACTACGACCTTAATATTGTAGTTGCCTGTTATCTCACGTAACAAAAGGATAGTCGGTACAGATTTATGGACTGCACAGCACCACCGCATTCTGCGTCCCGGAGGTCCAAATTCTTCCCAGCTGTCCGTAGGATCAAGGTGGCTTTTTGCCTCATAAAACTTTAATGATGGCCAGTGTTGTTTAGCGCGTTCTACTGATTCGAGCGTGGTCGACAACTCCATACCCGTGTTGCTGAAGACGACAGAGAATTGGCCCGGAGAGAGTGTACGTGATACAAGATCCAGCAACACAAGCGAATCTTTGCCGCCACTAAAAGCAACAGCAAATGCCATCCCTTGCTCCTTATACTGCTTAAATACGCTGCGGATCTTGTCCATCGAAGTTTTTTCAAGCCCCAGCATTAAGCGCTCATTTTCTTTCCAAAGAGCATCAACATCAATAGGTTCTAATGTCAAACCTTCTTCATGGATGATTATATTAGGCTTGGTGTAGAAGCCTCCACCAGTCGCTTCAGCGACACAAGTGCCGTTCAAAATATAACGACGGATTCCCTCTGCCCAAAGCAGTGGTGCCTTCGTGTCCGGATATGTCCAGTGTTTATTAAAGCCAAAATAATCCAGCTCCTCTTTAAAAACCGGTCGGATCTCCTTTTCAATTTTGCTGTTTACGGATAGCCGGTAGATACCGTTCTGATCCGTCCATTCATATCCGTACATTTATTGCCCTCTATTCTAAAATACGTACCGCAGCTTACTTATTGCCACGAACATACACATATTTATTTTCATCAGTCCACGCAAACCGGTAGTCATCCAACGCTTTGGGGAGTGCGTAGATCATTTCACCTGCTTCGAGCATCCCTGCATCCCGAAGTTCTAAGCGCAGATCTTCACCCAACATTCGCATAGGGAGATCATGCCGGGACTCCATAAAAAGTGTGACAACATCCGGGAAGAACTGCAGCGGAGACTCAAGCGGGACAAAAGCGGCTGCCAAAGTATGATGAGACTGGTTCAAGTCTGCAGAGATCGATTTAAACCCTATGGCCGGATACTTATCCAAGACTTCCTGAAGAAGGAGATGCGTCCACTGAAGTCCTTGTGGCAAAACGGGCAGCGTGCTGAGCCAAGCTGTACTGATGTCTCTCGGTATCACAAAAGCCACATTTGCCTTTCGGAACAAGTCATCCATTCGATCATGCATCCGATAACACCACGCATCATCAATTCCGATAGCCTCACTCAGGAGAAAACGATCATCGTCGTACATGAGGAAAGTGTTTGCTGTACCTATCTGCAGCAGCTGTCCCATACCACCGTAAGTGAGCATGGTCTTCTGGAGATAATTCTTTGCATCAACCGCATGTAGGATGCCACCGTTATTCCGGGCAAGATTAATCATCAGGCCTCGGAGATTCATCGGGAAATCTGGCTCAGTCTCGAAGATATGAGGTGGAAAGAACTTATACGGTTTTCCAGCTGACGCCTTCTTCTCGAAAAAATATCTGGCGATGGCGTACACCGCTTCGATGTTCTCACAATCATTGTTATTCAAGAACATAGAGAGTTCCTGTGATGCCGCACCAAAGAGTAGCTGATTATTGCTGTAGCCGCCAAATTGTGCAAAGTGGGTACTGAGAATATTCCCAAGATTCTCCTCAGCTTCTTCCAAATCAACAAAGCTGTCAATATGGACATAGCGATTGTTAGGCATAGCAATCACATTTAAGTTCTCATCCAGCGCATTCTTTGTAGACCAAAATGCTGCCTCCGGCTTAACTGCATCGATAAGTTCCTGAACGGTAGCTCCCTGCAAGCCCGCCTCTCTCAGCATAGTTTCGGCCTTTGACATATCAAAACTACGGTCGACACTTTTCTTTGCGGAAGAGCCCTCACGTTTTACTGACGACCTACCTTTTGGAGCTCCGTACAGAACTACTTGCTTCTTGTTGTATCCACAATGCAGACAGAACGCCTGAATGATTTCCATTAGGCGAGGGATACTCCAGTTAATATTGATCCAGTACCCATTGGACAGTTCAGCGCAATTCAAGCCGTCGACCTTCTTTTTCATCAAGAATGGTCTATCAGCTTTGTTGGCATACAATGGCTTTCTATACAACATTTCCAACGCAGAATTATCTATCGAAATCTCATGCTCGACAATTGCTACGAGAATTCGCGCCCAATTTCTGCCCTCAATTACCGTACCGTTTATATTGCAATAGACAGGCGATGTACGCTCAAACGAAGAAGCATCTGTAAAATCAAAATGTATCCAATCCTCCTGTACATCAATCTCAGGGACTTCTGGCTGTGCAGGTTGAGTATTTTTTATCTCTCGCAGGTAAGCCAAATAAGCGGATAAAAGCTTTGTGGCATTATTCCGCAATTTCTTGCTTCCGAAAACCCGTTTTGCCTGCCGGAGAGCATTTTCAACCTGACCAATCTGTGTCGTTGCTATCAGTGACTGAGACAATACTTTTTTCTGGACCAGCATGGAGCTTACAACTTTATAAGAGTTTTTGACTCCTTCCAGCGCATGAGGAGGGACAGCACTTGGCAGCCATGCGAAAAAATCATTCTCTGCCTTCTTCATTGCCTCATCCATCGCCCGCTTCTTCCTTTCCTCTTGCTCTTTATCGTAAAAAACAAAATGCCCTGATGTAACAGTCTTGGACCAACTTGCTCCTTCCAATATCTCAAGGACATCCTTGCGCATGATCTGTTTCTCTATAGAAATAAAAACGTCAGTGCTGGTAACGCCATCGATATTTTTTTCAGACATACGCTTGAGAGCGTAGTAGACGTCATTGAAAGCGGAAGCATACTTATCCTTAAGTATCTGGTCCTTTTTTGTGCGCACGAATTTTGTGTGCACTACTTTAACCTTCATTTTCGTGTTAATGGGTTTGCGTTCTCGTCTGTTTGGAGCAGAACCTTTCACATCATGAAGCATCTGCTGGAATCTTTGTCTATCAGTCTTATATATAGCCACAGCCTCTCTGAATGCTTCTGTGCCGGGAGCTGAAGCTGATTCTTTTCCTTCGAATATTCCAGCAATACTCCTGATTCGGTTTTGCAACCCCATCGGACTGCGGAATGATTCTGA
>JAILFJ010000034.1 GCA_024697625.1 Oscillospiraceae bacterium | reverse complement strand
GCCCTGCCTCATACAGGGTATAATCTACCTGCTTTTTGTTATGATTCACAACCTAATATTAAGCCGACAGCCGCCCTTTTTCAAGGGACGGCTGCCGTTATTTTACTTTTTTTTCCGGGGCTGCCTTTTGAGACAGCCCCTTCTGTTTCTTATGTCTGGATCAGCAGCTTCGGCTCCCGATCACTTACCCATGTTCATCTGGGCGGCAACTTCGGCAGCGAAGTCTTCCTGCTTCTTCTCGATGCCCTCGCCCTTGATGAAGTGGACAGCGTTGACAAACTTCACGCTGCCGCCGAGCTTCTTCGCTGCGTCGGCGATATAGCCCTCGACGGAGCCGCTGAAGAGGTCGGAGCGGACAAACTCCTGCTGGAGCAGGCAGCTCTCCTTATAGAAGGCGTTGATCTTGCCGGCTGCGATCTTCTCTTTGATGGCGGCGGGCTTGGCGGCCATCTTCGGGTCGTTGTCCATCAGGGCAACCTGAACGGCCAGCTCGTGGTCAATATCCTCCTGGGGCACCAGGGCCTTATCCCAGAACTTCGGATTCATGGCCGCGATCTGCATGGCGACGTTCTTGCCGATCTCGGTGGCGTCGATGCCGCCCTCAACCGCCAGGTTGACGAGGACGCCGTGGCTTCCGCCGGCGTGCACGTAGGCGACGTTGAAGGGCTCCGCAAAGCGGACAAAGCGGCGGATCTGCAGATTCTCGCCGATGGACATGACCTTCTCCGGAAGGATCTCCGCAACGGTCAGGTCGCGGTCGGGATACCTGCACTGCATCAGCGCGTCCACATCGGCGGGGGCATCCGCGATCACCACGTGGGTGATGTCCTTCACGAACTGCACGAAGGCCTCGCTCTTGGCGCAGAAGTCGGTCTCGCAGTTGACCTCGACGACGGCGCCGACGCCGCACTTCTCGCAGACGTGCGCATAGGCCATACCCTCGGCGGCAATGCGGCCGGCCTTCTTCGCGGCCTTGGCAAGTCCCTTCTCACGCAGCCAGTCGACTGCCTTGTCCATATCTCCGTCCGTCGCCTGAAGGGCCTTTTTGCAGTCCATCATGCCGACGTTTGTCATCTCACGCAGGGTCTTTACATCCTGAGCCGTAAATGCCATGATCTTTTCCTCCTTATTCCTCAGCTGCCTCGGCCATGACCTCGTCCATGCTGACCTCGTCAGAGCCCTGATGTCCCTCCTGGACCGCGTTGGCCATGGTGGCGGAGATCAGGCGGATGGCGCGGATGGCGTCGTCATTGGCAGGAATCACGTAGTCGACCTCATCCGGGTCACAGTTGGTGTCGACAATCGCGATGATGGGGATATGCAGCTTGCGGGCTTCCGCAATCGCATTGTGCTCCTTGCGCGGATCGACCACGAACATGGCGCTGGGGAGCTTCTTCATGTCCTTCACGCCGCCGAGGTACTTCTCGAGCTTCTCCATCTCGCCGAGGTGCTTCATGACTTCCTTCTTCGGAAGCATGTCGAAGGTGCCGTCTTCCTGCATCTTCTTGAGCTGAGCCAGACGGTCCACGCGGGTACGCATGGTCTTGAAGTTGGTCAGCATGCCGCCGAGCCAGCGGGCGTTGACATAGTACATGCCGACGCGGGAGGCTTCCTCGCGGACGGCGTCGGTCGCCTGCTTCTTGGTGCCGACGAAGAGAATGCTACCGCCGTTGGCTGCCAGATCGCGGACGAACTGATACGCCTCTTCCAGCTTCTTCACCGTCTTCTGAAGGTCGATGATGTAGATGCCGTTACGCTCGCAATAGATGTACTCTGCCATCTTGGGGTTCCAGCGTCTGGTCTGGTGGCCGAAGTGGACACCGGCTTCCAGAAGCTGCTTCATGGATACAACTGCCATTTTTCTTTCTCCTTTTTTGTTTGATCCTCCGGAAGCTTCATCCCCTCCGCCAAACCGTTCCCGCCGTTTCCGGCCGCTCCGGCCACATGGGGAAAGTCCGCCTCCGTGCGAATTGCCCGGATATAATAGCAGAAAGGCCTGCAAAATGCAAGCCTTTTTTTGCTTTTTCTGTGTGATTTTTTGTCAGCTCTTTACGGTCTGTGTTATTCGCCGTAGGCCAGGCGGATCAGCCTCCACACATACTCATACTGCGCGCTGCCGGGCCGGTACACATCGCGGTTCTGGTACGCCACATAGCCGATGCTGCGCTGCACCTGCCCGCCGTACAGCACGATGCTTTCACCGTCCCGGGACAGGATCATATACGACCGCATCGTCAGATCCCGGCTCACCATCTCGTCGGTGAAGCTGACCAGCACGTTGGTGAACAGCGTCATGCCGTTCTCTCTCTTGAAGACCGGGTCGGCGGAGCCCTTCTTGTAGGCATGGGCCCGGCCGGTCGCGTTCGCCAGGGTCAGATCCGCGCCGCCCAGGGCGTCGGACCAGGCCACGACGGTGCCCGTCTCCTCCAGCGTGCAGCCGGCGACTCCGTCCCTGGTCAGCGCCTTCTTCGTCCCGGTAGGGATACCGGTGATCATCCGGATGCCCTTCTTCCCCGATACGCGGATCGAGAAGCCCGCGTAGTGCAGCACGTCGTCCAGCTCGGGGACGCGCTCCGCCGTCATGGCGCCTTCTTCGACCTCGCTCACGAACCACACCCTGAAGCTCACGGGATAGCTGCTGTGCGGGTCCCCGCCGCCGTTGGTCTCACAGGTCTCAAGCACCTTCGGCCTGCTGCCCTCCGGGATCAGGACCGCGCCGTCGTCGTCCACCGGGATCCCGACGCCGTCGACCCAGACGATGTGATCCGCCGGAATGTCGGAGGGATCGATCGTGAGGATCGCCTTCCACAGCGCATAGAGGGTGACGGACGCTTCCTTCGTATAGCTGTCGCCCGGCTGATACTCTGCCGCCGCGGCGGTTTTGCTCTCCGCCCAGCCGAGGAAGCGGTATCCCGTCCGGGTCGGCTTCTCGTCCGAGAGCGTCAGCGCGGTACCGTGCGTCTTGGTCTGCTGCGCCGGCGCGCCCGTTCCGCCGTTGGCGTCATACTCGACGGGATAGGTCTTCAGCCGGAAGTTCGCGGTCAGGCTCCGTCCGGCCTCGACGGTGAAGGTATAGTCCGCCTCCGTGCTGACCGCCGCGCCGTTCTCCGTCCAGTTCTCAAAGAGATAGCCGGTCGCGGGCGATGCCGTCAGGGTGAGCTTCTTGCCGTAGTCATAGGTCCCCGCGCCCGTCACCGTGCCGCCCTCAGCCGGGCTTGCCTCCGAGGTGACCGTGTACCTGTTGACCGTTTCCTCAAACTGCGGCTTATAAGTCGTGACGGTACCGTCGACGGTTCCGCCGTCCCAGCCGGTGAAGCTGTAGGTGTACTGCGCCGTGGCGGCCTTCGTGGGGTCTTCGCCGTCGTAGCCGGGGGGATCGTCGCCCTCGGCGTAGTTCTTGCTCTGCAGAACGCTTCCGTCGCCGTTGAGCCATCTCAGCGTATACAGCTCCAGGATGGTGAAGTCACCCTTCACCACGGTGACGCTGTAGTTCGGATTCTCCGTGTACATGGCGCTGATGACACCTTTGTATACCCTGGGGTCCTCATCGGCATTCGTGCGGCCGAAGCTGATCGTTCCCAGGTCGCCCTCGTTGACCAGCCCCTCGACCGTACCGGTGAAAGCCGGGTCCTTCTCGCCGCGCACTTTGGTCTTGTCGTCCGCCTTGATGGTGACCTCGGCCGGAGTAATGGTCAGCCTGCCCGCCGTACTCGTCAGGCTGTAGTTTTCCGTGACATCGATATCGCCGGCCATGATCTCCAGCGTGCCGCTGACATACGCGCCATTTACATAGGTGCCGAAGTTCGTTCCGCTCGCGGGGGTGTAGTTGATGCTAAGCGTTTCGTTATTGAGCAGGCCGGTTACGGTCTCCTTTCCCTCATCCGTCCGGCTCCAGCCATCTTGCGTCTGTCCGCTGTACGGCAGCTCACGGTCCGCCATCGTGATCGTCAGAGGCGCTTTGTTGATCTTGAACGACGCGTTCTGTGTTCCCACAGCCTTGGCAGAACTCAGGGTCACTGTCACGGTGGCCTGTCCCGCGCTGACATTATTATCGTACGCAACCGTGTAGTCCTTGTCCTTTTCAAGCTGAAGATCAACCCCGTCAAGAGACACTTTGATCTCCGGCTCGATTTCCGCGCCCGTATAGTCCTGAGCGGGTATGTCTTCAATCACGATCTCATTGAAGGTCGCTGTCGCGGTGACAGCCTCGCCCGGCATGTCGAAGGTGCCGGAAAAGCCGCCGTTATCCGGTGCAAATGGAACAGGATTCGGGGCGTCGCTTATTGTCAGGCTGGTGAGCGCGTAACCCGGATTCGGCGCGCCGGACAGAGTCACGGGTGTGTCTTTCGCGGCGGTGGCCGGCTCCGCTGTCACCGTGCCGCCCTCAGCCGGGCTTGCCACGGCAGTGACAGGATGTGTGGTAACATAATTGTTGACGAACACCACCGGATTGTACAGATCGATGCCGTCTATGGTCACAGTCTGTTCGGCGGACCCCACGACCGTCACCCCGGCGGGGAGACTGTCCGTGTCCTCCGTGATCGTGTAGGTACCCGGACTGAGATTGCCGTTATGTACGGTCTTCGTCTCTCCGTTTTCGATCGTGATCACCGTGTCGGGCACCGTCTGCCCCTTTGTTCCACTGATGTGGAAGGTATAGATCCCGTCTGCCAGATTCGTGGTCGTGGCCGCGCCGTCCACCGTGACCTCCTTCTTGATCCACAGGCTGCCCGCGGCCGCATTCGCCGGAATGGTGCCGGACTCGATTTCGGAACTGCCTTCCACGCCTGTTTCTGAGATACTAAAGCCAAGCCCTGCGGGCAGGCCGGTGGCGATTCCGGATGCTCCGGCCGGCAGGGTGAGGGTGCATATGCCGTCTGTGAATGTCATGCCGGTCGGGGCATCTCCGTATGTGCCGTTGATGGTCGTGTTGTCCAGCGTCACAATGACGGTCCGGGCGGTCTGTCCGGGATTGTTGATTTTGAGATCACCTGTGCCCTGAGAGAAGTTCGCGGTCAGAGTCCGGTCGGCTTCCGGGGTGAAAGAATACTCGGCATCCTTGCTGACAAACTGATCACCACCGCGGGCATCTTTCTCCATCCAGTTCACGAAGGTATAGCCCGTGTTGGCCGTCGCCTTCACCGTGACGGTGCTGCCGGACGCGAATGTCCCGCCGCCCGTTACCGAACCGCCCTCAGCCGGGTTGGCGCTGACGCTGACGGAATAGTTCGTGAAGGTGTTCGTGAACGTCTTATTCTCCGGTGTGTAAGTGATTTCCGTCCTGATGATTGTCCCGTTGCCGTTGTCACTGCCGACAGTGACCATCGCCGTGATGTTCGCCGGCGTGACACTCCAGCCGCTGCCGAAGCCCTCCGTGGTCTCGGTGACCGTGTATTGATAGATCTTCCCGACGTCCTCCAGCCCGTAGATGATCGGTCCGAACGACACGTCCCCCGCCCCCGTCATGGTGACGGAAGTCTCCGTCGGCATCGGCGCACCCTGCGTCGCAGCCTCCAGCGTGAAGGTCGCCGTCGCTCCCGTGGGCCACTCGGCGCCGGAGACCTCTTTGGTCACGGTCAGCATCGTCTCGCCGGTCACCGGGGTGTAGGTATTGGTAACTGTCAGGCTGGGCTGTCCGTCGTACGTCACATCCGCTGTCAGTGCGTTAGTTTCGCTGTCTTTCGTCACTGTGACAACCACCTCATGAGGTGTTGTATCATAAGTTACGCCGGGTATACCGTCGTCCATCTCGGTGATCGTATACTCATAGGCCCCTGCCTTGTTGTACGTGACCTCGCCGAAAACCGCATTCGCCTCTGCTTCTGTCGCGGTCGCCGAGGTCTTCGCCGGCATCGGAGCGTCTTCCGTCACCGACTCCAGTTTGAAGGTGAATGCATCTGCTATGCCCCAGTCTACGAAGTCCTTTGTCACCTGCAGGGTCACGGTCGCAGGCGCGGGGTTGACCGTCACCGTCGCGACATCACTGGCAGTGGAGGAGGTCGCGCCGTTATTGGTGTTGGTCACCACACAGTAATAGTAATAGACGCCCGCGTTCATCTCCGTCCCGCTCGGGACCGTATAACTCGAGGCCGTGGCGCTGGGGACCGCCGTGCCGCCCGTGGTGCTGTTTGTACTGTTCTGATACCACTGATAGCTCAGCTCGCCGCCGTCGGTGACGGAGGCGGTGACGGAAAGCGTCCGCACCGTCGTGTCGCCGTAGGCCCATTCCAGATCGGCCGGCTGGACAGAGATTGTCGGCGCGGCGAGGCTGACAAAGTTCGCGGTCAGGTTCCGGTCGGTGGTCACTTCAAATTCATAAGTCGCATCGGCGCCGGCGACCACAGAGCCGTTCTCCGTCCAGTTCACAAAGGAATAGCCGTTGTTGGGTGTAGCGGTCAGGACAGCCGCATGCCCAGAGGCGTATGTCCCAGCACCCGTAACCGTGCCGCCCGCGGTTGGATTGACACCGGCGCTGAGAGTCACTGCGGGCGAGCCGATAAACAGCTGTCCCGCGGCGGAGTCCCCATCTGGCTTTCTGCCCACGGCATAGCTGGCGTTGTCGCTTGTGAACCAGCTCGGGTCGTTAAGGTTGACCTGCTCCGTATCTGTGAATACGCCGGGAGAGGCCATCGTCACGCCGACGGACGCGTCGGTAGTCAGCGCTCCGGTGACGGTGATTTTTTTATTAGTCAAAAGATAGACATTGTCGGCGCTGCCGTTCACTTTATTGCCGCTGATTGTCGGATTGCCGGAGATGTTGAAGATACCGTCCACATACACACCACCACCGGTGTCGTATGCTTTATTATCCGTGATGCTGCCGCAGGACATGTTGAAGGTGCCGGCTACATACACACCGCCGCCGTTAAATGCGTCGTTGCCGGTGATGCTGCCGCCATACATGTTGAAGGTACCGCCTACATACACACCGCCGCCGTTATATCCGTTGTTGCCGGTGATGCTGCCGTCATACATGTTGAAGGTACCGCCTACATACACACCGCCGGTGCTGCAGTCGCCCGATATTCCCATGTTGCCGGTGATGCTGCCGCCGTACATGTTGAATTTCGCAGAGTTCCCGACATACACAGCTCCAGCACTGCGTATACTTACGTTGTCTTCCTGGTAAGTCGACCGGAAGTAGTCGATCCTGCCGCCGTACATATTGAACTCAGATGTACCCTCCAGATACACAGCTCCGCAATAAGAATAGCCGACAGCGTAATACCCCGATTGGCCTGAGATCGTGCCATTGGCACCATCTTCATCGAACAGATTCAGCGTATCTCCGCTATCCAATATAAATATACTAAATTCATTTTCGTATCTTTCTCCCTCGACAATAATATGCCCGTTGAGGCAGAGGTTCAGCGTGCCGGAGACTTCCGCTTCGCTGTAGAGCGTCACGTCCTTGGTCAGATAATAATTCCCTTCGTAAGGGAGAGAGTCGTCGCTTGTCCACGGCTCAAAGGTGATCCCGTTGTGGACGTGCGTCTCCGTATTGTCGTCCGTCACAGCGATGACATATTCCGTCTCCGCGCCGTTGTTGCGGAGCGTGACCCACAGGGTCTCGGTGGTGGAGAAGGCCCGCTTCGCCGTGAGGGTCCACACGCCGCTTTCGTTCTTCGACACCGAGAAGAGTTCGGGGCTGCTGCTGTCGGCGGAGACGGTCTCGCCGCGTAGGCCCACCGCCGCGAGGACACTGTCCAGCGGGATCTCGCTGTCGCCAGGCATGACATATTCCTTCCCGTCGTACCAGAACTCGACCGTGTACTGCGAGAAGCCGTCCGTCTCCGCGACGACCGCGCCGTTCTCCACGCGGCAGGGGATCTCCGCGTCCCCGTGCAGGACGCGCGGGGTCAGGTTGGGGTCGCCCGCCTCTCTCAGGGGGAAGGAGAGCGTGACCGTCCCGGCAGGCTGAATGGGATTGCCCTCGCTGTCGGTGACCGTGATCTCATACCGGTAGCTGCTGACCGTGACGCGGCCGGCAGACGCTTCCGCAAGCCCCGCGGCCGCGACGCCGTCCATCGACGGGGCGGGGTCGCTCACCGTGAGCACGGCACCCTCAGGGAACACGCCGGGGTCAGCCGTGACCGTGACCGTGGCGCCGTCCGCGGTTACGCCCGTCTGACGGAAGGCCTCCTCCGTCCCGGGTGCGGGATCGTCCAGGTTTTCCAGGAGGAAGAGCAGGTCTTCGCCGTCGTCATCCTCTTCCGGAGCCTCTGGTTCTTCGGGTTCCTCGGGCTCTTCCGGCTCCTCCGGTTCCTCCAGTTCATCCGGCTCGTCAAGCTCCTCCGGAGCCTCAGCTATCATGTCCATAAACTCTTCCGCAGCCGCGTCGTCTGTCTCATCGGCAAAGATGGCGGACGGGAAGAGGCTCGCCAGCATCACCAGCGTCAGCAGGAGTGCGAGCGTCCGTTTTATTTTCCTCTTCATATCGTTCAGGCCTCCCGATCAGATTGCTTTCCGTCAGAGCTTCTCAGAGTGCTGGCGGGGTCCACGTGTCTCCGCCGCCGGAGCCGCTGTAGTCTCCCCCGCTGTAATCCGCGACCGAAACCGGCTTCTCCGAGACCTGCTCCGTCCTGACCAAACCGACCGTGTGATTCTTCTTCTCCGCAATCAAGAAGTCGCCGAAACTGCCGATGATCTGCAGCTCCGTGTTGATCTCAAGGCTCTCGCCCTTTTCCAGATGCGTGCGCCAGTTTCTCCAGAAGACCGTGCCGGCCCTGGCATGGCCGGTCCAGGGCTTATAGGTCTTGTCCCCTTTGAAGAAGAGCAGCTTTGTCGGCACCTCGGCCGTTGTACCGTCGTCCAGCAGGAGGACCGAGACCTCTTTCCCCTTCTCCGTGACGCGCACCTCGTCTCCGCGGCGGAAGACGCAGGCATAGCCCTCCGTATTTTCGGCGAGGATCCTGGCGGGCCGTTCCTTGGCGCTGTTCTTTCCGCTTTCGGTCGTCGAGGCGAGGAGGATGAAGCCGTCCTTCCTCTCGTTCACGGTGTATCCCGTCAGGGAGATCTCGCCGCCGTCGATGCTTCCGCCGCCTCCGCTGTAGGCGCCGCCGTAGTCAAAGCCGTAGCCGGCCGTGCTTCTGGTCTCGCCGGCGGCCAGATATCCGGCGGTCTCCTTACTGTCGCCGTTTTCCTCCACAAGCACGCGGAGGACCTGTCCGAATTCATCCTTCACGCTGAGGGTCTGGTCGGCCTTCAGCATCCGGATCGGCTTTCCCTCCAGATACGGGTTGTCATAGAGCGGGGTCTCGCCGCCGCTCTTCGCATAGGCCGTGCGCTCCTCCGGGTCCTTCTCGCTCTCGAGCCGGATCAGCCACCTCTCCACCAGGCAGCCGTCGGAGAGGAGGCAGTAGCCGTCCTTCTCCTCCGTCACGGTCACCTTCTCGTCCAGATGATAGGTCTTCACAACTGCGCCGACACGGTCCAGTAGTACCGCGGCTTCGGCAGGCTCGCTCACTGCGGGCTCTGCTGCCTCAGCCGAAGCCTCACCGTGGGCGCTGAAGGCGGCCGCCGACGCCATTATGGCCAGAACGAGTAATAATTTTTTCATTTCGGATATTCTCCTCTCCTGCCTCTGTTCCTTGTGTATGCGTTATTCCGCCCCTGTCCCGCCGTAGGCAAGGCGGATCAGTCTCCACACATATTCGTACTGCGCGCTGCCGGGCCGGTACACGTCGCGGTTCTGCCAGGCCACATATCCGATGCTCCGCTGTACCTGTCCGCCGTACAGCACGATGCTCTCTCCCTCCCGGGACAGGATCATGTAGGGCCGCATCGTCAGGTCGCGGGACACCGCCCCGTCGCTGAAGCCCACCAGCACGTTCGTGTACTGCGTCAGGCCCTCCGTCTTTTTGAAGATCGGGTCGGCCGCCCCCTTCCGGTAGGCGCTGGCCCGGCCTGTCGCGTTCGTCAGGGTCAGGTCCGCTCCGCCCAGGGCGTCGGACCAGGCGACGACGGTGCCCGTCTCCTCCAGCGTGCAGCCGGCGACTCCGTCCCTGGTCAGCGCCTTCTTCGTCTCGGTCGGGATGCCGGTGATCATCCGGACGCCCTTCTTCCCCGTGACCCGGATCGAGAAGCCCGAGTAGTGCAGCACGTCGTCCAGCTCGGGCGTGCGTTCGGCCGTCAGGGATCCCTCTGCGTCCTCGCTGACGAGCCAGACCCGGCTCTTCACCGGATAGCTGCTGTGCGCGTCCGCTCCCCCGTTGGTCTCAAACACCTCCAGTACCTTCGGCCTGCTCCCCTCCGGTATCAGGACCGCACCGTCGTCGTCCACCGGGATTCCGACTCCGTCGACCCAGACGACGTGATCCGCCGGCACCTCCGAGGGATCGATCCGCAGGATCGCCCTCCACACGGCAAAGAGCGTGACAGACGCTTCCTTCGTATAGCTGTCGCCCGCCTGATACTCTGCCGCTGTGGCGGTTTCACTCTCCGCCCAGCCGAGGAAGCGGTATCCCGTCCGGGTCGGCTTTTCGTCCGAGAGCGTCAGCGCCGTACCGTGCGTCTTGGTCTGCCGGGCCGGCGCACCCTCTCCCCCGTTGGCGTCATACGTGACGGGATAGGTCAGGAGCCGGAAGCTCGCCGTGACCGTGACTCCGGACGCCGGCATCGTGAAGCTCTTTGTCTCCGTGATGTCCGTCTCGGTCCCGTTCTCCGGCTTCCAGCTGATCTTCACCAGCTCATAACCCGTCTCCGGCGTCGCCGTGACGGTCACGCTGTCCTCATAATGCGCGGTCTCGGGCGCCGTCAGGGTCCCGTGCCCGGTCACCTTTGTGATCGCGTAGTCCGTCTTCCTGAAGACGGCCGTCAGGTTCCGGCTTGCCGCGGCGCTGAAGCGATAGCTCAGGTCCCGGCTGACGGTCGCGCCGTTCTCCGTCCACTTCTCGAAGCTGTATCCCGTCGCGGGTGCGGCTGTCACAGTCACCGAAGTACCCGCGTCATAGGTCCCGCCGCCCGTGACGCTGCCGCCCTCTTCCGGCTCCGCCGTCACCGTCACGTCGAAGATCTGGATAAACCTTGCGATCAGCGTCCGGTCGGCTGTCACGGCAAAGCCGTAGCTCGCATCGGTGCTGACCGTTCCGCCGCCCTCTGTCCAGCCGGCAAACACATAGCCTGCTGCGGGTGTGGCCGTCACCGTGACGGAAGTACCCGCGTCATAGGCCCCGCCCCCGGTGACGGTACCGCCCGAGGAGGGGTTCGCCGCCACAGACACGTTGAAGACCTGGATGAACTCTGCGGTCAGCGTCCGGTCGCCTGTCGCGGTAAAGCTGCAGCTCGCCTCAGTGCTGACCGCTGCTCCGTTCTCCATCCAGCCAACGAAGCGATAACCGGTCTTCGGCGTTGCCGTCAGGGTAACTTTGCTCCCGTGAGGATACGTTCCCACTCCCGTCACGCTGCCGCCCGCTGCGGGCTCGACGGCGGCGGAGATCGCATAGGCATTCAGCTCGAATACGGCGGTCAGGCTTCTTGCTCCAGTCACGCTGAAGCTATAGCTCGCATCGATGCTGACCGTCGTGCCGTTCTCTGTCCATCCGACGAAGCTGTATCCCTCGCCGGCTGTGGCCGTCAGGGTGGCTTCGCTCCCGTGAAAATATGTCCCCGCTCCCGTCACGCTGCCGCCCGCTGCGGGATCTGCCTGGGCAGAGATGATGTACGAATTCAGCTCGAACACAGCGGTCAGGGTCCTGGCACCTGTCACGCTGAAGCTGCAGCCCGCGTCGGTGCTCACCGTCGTGCCGTTCTCCGTCCATCCGACGAAGCTCCAGCCTTCGTTGGCCGTGGCGGTCAGGGCTGCCGTGCTGCCGTAAGTATACGTTCCCGCTCCCGTCACGCTGCCGCCCGCTGCGGGCTCGACGGTGGCGGAGATCGCATAGGTATTCAGCTCGAATACGGCGGTCAGGCTCCTGTCTCCTGTCACGCTGAAGCTGTAGCTTGCGTCGGTGCTCACCATCGTACCATTCTCTGTCCAGCCAACGAAGCTGTAGCCCTCGTTGGCTGTGGCTGTCAGGGTGGCTTTGCTCCCGTGAGCATACGTTCCCGCTCCTGTCACACTGCCGCCCGCTGTCGGCACAGCGGTAATCGAGAAGGTCTGCTTGCCGATGACGGCTTTTGTCACCGGGCTGCCGCCGGCCAGGATGGTAGTGATATCAAAGCCCTCGTCCTGACAGCTTCCGATCTTTCCGTTGGAAGGCTTCGTTTCCAGGATCTCAACACCGTCCAGCGTGATGCCATAATCGGAACTGACGGCAGAAATCCCGCCCTCGGCGGTAACCGTGCTGCTCTCCTTTACGGTTAAGCTGTCGCAGCAGATACCGATTCTGTCACCCGTGGCCGTAACCGTGCTTCCGCCACGGATCACGATGTTGTATCCCCAGAGACCGGAACCGCCATAACTTCCGGTAACCTCGGCCAGGACAGTGGATCCATTGATCTCCAGGTCCCCACTAGGATTGATGGCCGTTAATAAACCAGAGGCATGCAATGTGCCTGAGCCGACGACAGTGAGCTTACCGTTCAGGCAATCGATCCCATACTTCGCGCCGCTGAGTGTGTTGGTGCCCACGAGCTGAACGGTCAGATTCATCTTAACGTCGTAGCTTCCGGTGAGGATGCTCGCTGTAAAGTTATGTCCATATGTGGTATAGCCGCTGATGTTGGCACCGGTCAACGTCAAAGTGCCGGCAGATGCATCGCCCTCGTAGCTGGCCGTACCGTCTCCCAGAATGTCCTCCTTGTTGACGCTGGTGACCTGCACGCCGCCCACCCAAAGTGGGTAGCTGAGGATCGAATCAGAAAAATTCGCTGTCAGGGTACGGTCCTTGCTCGCAGTAAAGGCATAGCTGGCCTGGGTGCTGACGGTCTGCCCGTTCTCGGTCCAGTTTACAAATGTATAGCCGTTGGCAGGCGTCGCCGTCACGGTGACGTCGGTGCCTTCTTTATAATGTCCGCCGCCTGAAACCGTGCCGCCTGAGCTGGGGTTCGCCGTGAGTCTGACGTGAAACACCGGCTCGATCACGACCTCCATGGCGACGTTATTGTCAGGATCGACAATGTTCTCATGATCAACAGAGGGGTCATACCTGCCGTCTGCGGGGACCGTTATGCCGAGCCCCTCGCCGAGCGTGAGTCCGTCGAACAAGTACAGCCCCCTCGCCGCCCGCACACGGCACTTCCCGGTGATGGTGACTACCTTTGGCAGAGTACCGTACGTATTGGTATTCACGCCCAGATATCCCGAGGCCTTCACGGTGCTGTCCTCCACCGCGATCTCGTGGCATGCTGCGATGTCTCCGCCGGAAGTGACGGTGCTGTTCAGGATTTTCAGGCTGCCAATGCTTGAATATATCTCCCATGTGTTTATCGTGCTGTTCCGAATCAGAATATTGCCATCAACATACAACATTCCACCGGCAGTCACTGTGCAGCCGTCTACGGTCAGGCTTGCGATTTCCGAGTTCAGGATGGCCGGAACCGGATTAGAAATATCAACATTATTCCACTTAATAAACATGTCTTGCCTTGACGAGCTCATGGTCAGGCTTCCGCCGCCCGTGATGGTGAGATTCCGATCCTCCATAAAGATCGCAGCCTCCGCGCCGGACAGGCTGCTGCTGCCCTCCAGCACCAGTGTCAGGTCCAGGGCCGCATAGATGTTTGCGTCTGCCATCTTTATATTGGTATTGTGCAGTATGGTGCAGCCGTCAAAGCTGCCCGTGATGTTGGCGTCCGTAAGGGTGAGCGTGCCGGACCTGTCGTCGCCGTCATAGCGCCAGCCGTCACCGATGTGGTTCCTGCCCGTCACCCGCATTCCGTCGACCCAAAGAGGATATTCCTGATCCGCCTCGATGAAGTTTGCGACCAGCGTGCGCGCCCTCTCTGCTGGGAAGCGCAGGATCCTTTCGGTGCTGACCACGGTGCCGTCTTCCGTCCAGTTCTGGAAGGCAAAGCCGTTTTCGGCCTGGGCTGTCAGTGTGACCGTATCGCCCTCAGTGTATTTGCCGCTCCCCGTGGCCGTGCCGCTCCCCTCAGGCGCAGCTCCGGCTGTGATCCTGTAGACCGGTAAAAACGCCGCAACCAGGATGATGTCCTTTGTCGGGACAAACTCATACACACTGTCCCGTGAGAGAATCTTGGACTCGTCCACTGCGTTCAGGTCGTCCGCATCGATCCATCCGTAAAAGCTGTAATCCTCCCCGGCGCTGGGGGTCACCGTCGCAGTGACGGCACCGGTGGTCGTGTTCAGCGACAGGCTGACCGTTCCCGCTTCATCGGGACTGGCACCCGCCCTAACATCATAGGCGATGTATTCGACAAAGGTGAACTGTATCTCCACATCCGAAGCCGGCATGGTGAACGTCACCTGATTGCCGCTGATAGTGCTCCCCTCCGGAAGGATTGCGCTGCCTACCCGACAGCGCGGATCCGGGTATAACGTCACCGTCACCGTATCCCCTTCCAAATACTCCCCCGTACCGGCGCCGTTGTCCAGAAGGGCGTAACCTTTGTCTCCCTGGCAGGTGACAGTGACACTGTGGTACGTCGTGGAGCGCCGCACGGCTCTCACCCACACATCCTTATCCGGCATGGTGAAGCTGTTGCCGCTCAGATCCTCAAAGAGCACGCCGGCGTCCGGACCATCCGCGGCATACCCGATCTGGAAGCGGAGATGCTCGAACCCCTCTTCCGTCACGTCGTTCAGTGAGATCGTCGTCCCCTGTGTATGGAAATAGTCCTCGGGCTGTACGCTGAGCGAGCCTCCCGCCGTTTCCACAGTTATGACGCGGTGGCTGCCGTTTTTCTTAAAAATCGCTGTGAAGTCCCGGTCAGCATCGGCGGTCAGGATCATCGGGTTATTGGAATACTGGATGCCGGTCCCGTTGTCCGTCCAGGCATAGAAGCTGTATCCCTCAGCCGGTAACGCTGTCAGTGTGACCGGCTTGCCCTCAGTGTAACTTCCGCTCCCCGTAACCGTACCGCCCACCGCGGGAGAGGCAGAGACCGCAACGTCATACTGCCGTATGAAGAACACGAACACCGACACGTCATACTCCGGCATGCTAAAGCTGTTCCCGTCAAGCGGTGTGACGTTGGTGGCGTTGCCGTCCACGACCTGACCCATGGCGTAATAATCCACCGTATAGCCATCCTCCGGCGTGCCGGTCAGGGTAATCGTCTCTCCGGGCACATAGGCTGTTTTCTCTGGATCGACCGTGAGTGTGCCGTGCTGGATATTGTTTTTCATATAGATCTGGTAGGTGTTGATTGGCTCCAAGACCGCGACCAGCGTCATATTCTTTTCCGGGACATAGGTGTAGGGATTGTCCGTGCTGAGGATGTTGTCAAGATCATCGTAATCGACCCAGCAGCGGAAGCGGAAGTTTTCAGCGGGTACGGCCATGGCAGTGATCTCGCCGGTGGTTTCATTGACGCTGGCAGATACCGTACCGCCATTTGGAGGCGACTTGGCTAATGTAACCTCGTAATACGTTTTCTCCGCAAATGTGGCCTGAATCGCCAGGTCCTGAGCCAGCATCGTGAAGGTATAGCTGTTTCCGGATTTAACAGTTCCTTCCGGGATCCCACTGATACTGGCCAGACGGTACATACTGTCCGGCGTCACTGTCACGGTGACGGTGTCGCCCTCATAGTACGGGCCTGCTGCGGGAGTCACCGTCAGCGAGCCGTGTTCACCGGAAGTGAGAGTAATACTGTATGCCAGATCCGCTTTTACCCAGGTGTCATATGCGGGCATGGCAAAGCGGTTGCCCTGGATCGGCTCAAAGGTGACGGAAGAGCCGAGTCCGTCTATGTCCCTGCCGATCGAATAGCGAACCGGCTGGTGCGCGGCGTCCGCCGGATAGTTCACGGTCACGGGCGTGCCGTGGGCATAGCTGTGCTGCTCAGGGGAAAACTTGATCCCATAGGTCCTGTAGTACAGGAAATACTCTCCCTTTTTCCGAAAAACCGCCGTCAGATCCGTATCCCCGGTGAGGGTGACCGTGAGAGGATTATCCTTGTAGACCATCTCATTTGGATAATCTGCCCAGTACATGAAGTCATAGTCGCGGCCGGGCGTGGCCGTCACGGTGACGATATCGCCCACACGGTAAGTACCTTTTGCAGGATTTACCGTCAGCGAGCCGGCTTCCTGACCTGGCTCAAGGTAGAGGTCAAGCGCACAGACAGCGCCGTCGAGGTCCTGGCTGAAGATCGGGTCCTCCGCCGTCAGATCCTCGTCGGGTTCTTCCGGCTCTTCGGGTTCCTCAGGCTCCTCCGGCTCTTCGGGTTCCTCCGGCTCCTCCGGTTCCTCCGGCTCTTCGGGCTCTTCGGGTTTCTCCGGCTCGTCAAACTCCTCGGGTTCGTCGAGCTCTTCCGGAGCCTCGGCAGCCAGGTCCGCGAACGCTTCCACAGCCGCGTCGTCTGTCTCCTCCGAGGCAAAGGCAGCGGCCGGGAAGAGGCTCGCCAGCATCACCAGCGTCAGCACGAGTGCGAGCATCCGTGTTATATTCGTCTTCATATCTTTCAGGCCTCCGTCCGAATTGTTCCGGAAATGAAAAGAAACAAATATTTATAATATTTCAGTTTATCAGTATAGCAAAGGCACTGCGGAATTACAAGAATGATCTTCCGAAATCTGTTCTTTTTTCATAGGAACACCATAATAAAAAAAGACGGGATTCCTCCCGCCTTTCATGATGATCGCTGACCTTTTTACTTTTTTCGCATTCGGTCCCGTCGTCTACAGCCTGTGTACCCGCAGCGCGCGGATCGCATTCAGCACCGCGATCACCATCACGCCGACGTCGGCGAAGATGGCGGCCCACATGTTTGCGATGCCGAGCGCGCCGAGGATCAGGCAGCCCAGCTTCACCGCCAGGGCAAAGACGATGTTCTCATAGACGATGCGGATGCACTTCCGCGAGATCCGGATCCCCTTCGCGATCTTCATGGGGTCGTCGTCCATCAGCACCACGTCCGCCGCTTCGATGGCGGCGTCCGAGCCCAGCGCACCCATGGCGATGCCGAGATCCGCGCGGGTCAGGACCGGTGCGTCGTTGATGCCGTCCCCGACAAAGGCGAGGCACTCCTTCTTCGATTGCTTCTCAGCGAGGAGCCTTTCGACCTCGGTGACCTTGTCGCCGGGCAGCAGCTCCGCGCGGTACTCGTCGATTCCGAGCTCCGCCGCAACCGCTTCGGCGACCTTCCGGCTGTCCCCGGTCAGCATCACGGTCCGGCTGACTCCCGCAGCCTTCAGTGCCCGGATCGCCTCCCCGGCGTTCTCCTTCTTCAGGTCCGAGATGACGATATGACCGGCGTAGGCGCCGTCAACCGCCACGTGGACAATGGTTCCGGTGCTGCGGCAGTCGGGCGCATGCAGGCCGAGCCGTTTCATCAGCTTCCCGTTCCCGGCTGCTACCTCATGGCCGTCTACCGTTCCGGTGATGCCCTCGCCGCCGTATTCCCGGATGTCGGTCACCCGGCCCCGGTCCGGCTCCTGCCGGTACGCGCGCTGCAGGCTTTTGCTGATCGGATGCGACGAGGCGCACTCGACGTGTGCTGCGTATTCCAGCAGCTTCTCCTCCTCCATCGTGCTGTGGTGGACGCCGCTGACCTCGAACACCCCCTGCGTCAGGGTCCCGGTCTTGTCAAAGACCACCGTTCGGACCCGGGAGAGGGCCTCCAGATAGTTGGAGCCCTTGATGAGGATGCCCTCCCGGCTCGAACCGCCGATCCCCGCAAAGAAGCTCAGCGGGATGCTGATGACCAGCGCGCAGGGGCAGCTGATGACCAGGAAGGTCAGGGCGCGGTAGAGCCAGACGCTCCACTCGCCCGGCAGATGCAGAAACAGGCACCGGATCAGCGGAGGCAGCAGGGCCAGGGCCAGAGCGCTGTATACGACGGCCGGGGTATAGACTCTGGCGAAGCGCGAGATGAATTCCTCCGAGCGGGATTTCAGCGAGCTGGCATTCTCGACCAGTTCCAGGATCTTCGAGACGGTGGACTCGCCGAATTCCCTGACGGTGCGGATTTTCAGCACGCCGGTCAGGTTGATGCAGCCGCTCATGATCTCGTCCCCCGGGCCGCAGTCCCGCGGCAGGCTCTCTCCGGTCAGCGCGGCGGTGTTCAGGCTCGAGCTGCCCTCCAGCACCACGCCGTCGATCGGCACCTTCTCGCCCGGCTGCACGACGATCACCGTCCCGATCTCCACCTCGTCCGGGTCGACCTGTTCCAGCTTTCCGTCGGTCTCGACGTTGGCACAGTCGGGCCGGATGTCCATGAGCTCCGTGATGCTGCGGCGGCTCTTTCCGACCGCGTAGCTCTGGAAAAGTTCCCCGATCTGATAGAACAGCATGACGGCCACGGCCTCGTTGTAGTCGCCGCTCTTCTCCCAGACGGCCAGGCCGATCGCCCCCAGCGTCGCCACCGCCATCAGGAAGCACTCGTCGAAGGGCCGGCGGTTCAGGATGCCCTTCCAGGCCTTGCGCAGGATGTCGTAACCCACCGTCAGATAGGCCAGCAGATATCCCACGGCCGAAACCGGTGCAGGCAGGCTGATCACATTCAGCAAAATCAGGATCCCTGCGGAAATCAGGATCCTGATCAGCATCTTCTTCTGCTTCTTTGTCATATCACAGCTCGATCTCGCAGTCGGGCTCGACCTTCCTGCAGGCCTTCAGCACGTCCTGCATCACACGCTTCGGGTCGGCGCCCTCCTCGAACTCGACACTCATCTTCTGGGTCATGAAGTTCACGCCTGCTTTCGCGACGCCGGGGACCTTTCCGGCCGCCTCCTCCATCAGGTTTGCGCAGTTTGCGCAGTCCACTTCGATTTTGTAGGTTTTTTTCACCGCTGAGACTCCTTTCCGACAATTAAGCGCTTGTTTATCTGTCATGATTGGAGTATACTGAAAAAGCCTGCGGAGATCAAGCGATTTTCGCATTTCCTCCCAAACGGGAGAAAAGTCTTTCCTTTTGGAAGAAAGGACGTCCTATGGAGCTTCTCATGGATCTTCCCCACCTTCATCCCGATCACGGCGATCCCCTTCTCCTCACCCGAGCCCTGGGGGGCGCCCGCGAGTTTGGGACCGTCTCCGAGCTCTTCGCACAGCTCAGCGACCCCACCCGGATCCGGATCTTCTGGCTGCTCTGTCACTGCGAGGAGTGCGTCACCAACATCGCCGCCCTGCTGGACATGTCCAGCCCTGCCGTCTCCCACCATCTCCGCTCTCTGCGCGAGACCGGGCTGATCGTCAGCCGGCGGGTCGGGCGGGAGGTCTTCTACTGCGCGGCCGAATCCGAGACCGCCGATCTGCTTCACCATGTGATCGAGCAGGTCATGTCCATCACCTGCCCCGAAGAGGGCCGGCGCCTGTCCGAGTTCCGCTCGGACCAGCTGTCGCTGATCCAGCAGGTGCATGACTATCTGGTGCAGCATCTGGACGAGCGCAGCACCATAGAGGATCTCTCCCGGGAGTTTCATATGAATCCCACCACCCTGAAGGCCGTTTTCAAATCCGTATACGGCAATTCGCTGGCGGCCCACATCAAGGAGCATCGCATGGAGAAGGCGGCCGGGCTTCTTCGCGGCACCGATCTCAGCATCCTGGAGGTTGCTCGGCAGGTGGGCTACGACAGCCAGAGCAAGTTCAGCACCGCTTTCCGGGAGGCCTACGGGCTTCTCCCGAAGGAATACCGGAGGAAGCGGAAGGTCCCCGTCGAAGAGAGTACGGACCGGGAGGAGGCCTGCGATGACTGAACTGCCGCCGATCTCCGCCGGGTTTTCCGCCGACGGCTATATCGTGGATCAGGACTGCTTCTCCTCGGTCCGCTATCGTACCATGCGCGGCGACTACAACAGCTGCGGCTGGATTGCCGCCTACAATCTCAGGCACTTTCTGGGACATCCGGTCGTCTGGGAAGAGGTGCTGCATGAGATGGACGGCATGCACCGGCTCCGGCTCCCCGGTCCGACCCTCATGCGTGTCATGCGGGCTTATCTGGGCCGCTACGTCCCGGACTGCCGGGAGGCCGACGGACGTGAGGCAGCCCTCAAGCTGGCAGCGCGGAGCCGCGCATGCATCTTCCGCTATCAGGAGGAGCGGGTCCCCCACTTCATCACCTGCATCCGGCTCGAAGACGGCCGCTTCCGCTTTTTCAACGTCGACGACAGGATCTCGGACGAAGCGGAGCCTCTGGACCGCTTCGCCGCGGAGCACTTCCGGCATGGCTGCGTCATCGCGCTCGCCGTCTTATAGAGCGTCAGCCCGGGGAACACGAATCTGTGGTGTCCGTGCTCCCCGGGCTGTCTGTCTGATGCTGTGCCTTATGCCGCGCTCCGCTGCTTTTTCTGCTCAGCACGGCGTTTTTTCTTCCGTCAGATGCTCCCCGATCTTATAGACGTCCCCCGCGCCGACCGTCAGGATGATGTCTCCCGGCTCCGCAGTCTCACGGAGCACCGCTTCCAGCTCCTCGAAGGTCGGGATGAAGCTGGCGCCCTCGATCTCGTCCGCCAGTGCCGCGGAGGAGATCCCGATGGTGTTCTGCTCCCGCGCCGCGAAGATCTCCGCCAGGAAGACCAGGTCCGGCCGCCTCAGCTGCTGGACAAAGTCCCGGAACAGCGCGGCCGTGCGCGAATAGGTATGGGGCTGAAACACCAGCACCGTACGTCTGTAGTTGAGCTTCTCCACCGTGTCCAGGAGACACTTCAGCTCGCCCGGATGGTGGGCGTAATCGTCGTAGATGTCGGCCCCGTTGTACTTGCCCTTGAACTCAAAGCGCCTGCCCGCTCCGCTGAAGCCGGCCAGACCGTACTTCACCGCGTTCGGCCGGATGCCCAGGCAGATGACCGCGGCCGTCGCCGCAAGGGCATTCTTGATGTTGTGCTCGCCGGGCACGTGCAGCGTGACATTGGTGAAGCGCTTCCCGTTGTAGACGATGTCGAAGCGGGAGTTCGCCCCGATGTATTCGATGTTTTCGGCGTGGACGTCCGCCCTGGGATCCAGCCCGAATGTGATGATCTTCCGGTCCAGACCGAGCAGCGTCCGCATGGTGTTGCTGTCGTCATAGTTTGCCACCACGTAGCCGTCCTTCGGTACCCGCTCGGCAAAGCGCCGGAAGGACTTCTCGACGTCGCTGAGGTCCTTGAAGAAGTCCAGATGGTCCGCCTCGATGTTCAGGATCACCGCCACCGTGGGATGAAAGGACAGGAAGGAATTATAATACTCACAGGCCTCCATCACGATCACGTTCCCGTGGCCGACCCGGTGTCCCGCGTTCAGCAGCGGAAGCGTTCCTCCGATCATGACCGTCGGGTCCTTCTCCGCCGCCATCAGGATATGGGTGCACATGGAGGTCGTCGTGGTCTTGCCGTGGGTGCCGGAGATGCACAGGGCGTTGCTGTAGTCCTTCGAGATCGCCCCCCAGGCCTCCGTACGCTCAAAGACCGGGATATTCAGCTCTCTGGCCCGGACGATCTCGGGATTCTGGTCCCGCACGGCGGCGGTCCGGACGACAAAGTCGATCTCCCCTGTGATGTTCTCCGCATGGTGCCCGAGATTCACCGGGATCCCCTTCTCCTCCAGGGCCAGCACGTTTCCGCTCCTGGTCGAGTCCGAGCCGCTGATGCTCAGCCCCATCCCGAGCAGCACCTCCGCCAGCGAGGACATGGACACGCCGCCGATGCCGATCAGGTAGCCCTTGCGCCCCGGCGACATGTAGTTTGAAAAATCTGCCATTCTTGTTCTGCTCCGTATCCTTATTTATATGATTGAGAGAAAAAATCTGTTGTGTTTCGCACGGCGGAATGATAGAATGATTCCGATCTGTTTCCGCCGAAGCGCTGTGGTATTATAAACCAGCGTCTTTCCGATTGCAAGCTTTTTATCACCCTGCTTTTTTTATCACCCTGAAGGCTCTTCTCACGGAGGTGCACTGTCTTGGACAGCTGGGACAAGCTGAAAACCGAATGCGCGGACTGCCGTCTGTGCCCGCTCTGCACCGGCCGCCACAACCTGGTCTTTGGCGTCGGCAGCGAGCAGGCTTCCCTGATGCTGGTGGGCGAGGGCCCGGGCGAGCAGGAGGACCTGCAGGGCTTTCCCTTCGTGGGTCCCGCCGGAAAGCTCCTGGACGACATGCTCGAGATCATCGATCTGGACCGGAGCCAGGTCTACATCGCCAACACCGTCAAGTGCCGTCCCCCCCATAACCGGGATCCGCAGCGGGAGGAGCTGGAAGCCTGCCGGCCCTGGCTGGAACGCCAGATCGCGCTCCTCTCTCCGAAGCTGATCGTCTGTCTCGGTCGGATTGCCGCCATGGAGCTGATTCGACCAGACTTCCGGATCACCCGCGAGCACGGGCAGTGGTTTGAGGTCGGAGGGCGGCGCGTTCTTGCGACTTTCCACCCCTCCGCCCTGCTCCGCGATCCCTCCCGCCGCCCGGAGGCTTTTATGGATCTGCGGGAGATCCGCCGCGTATACCGGACTCTGTAGCGGGGTCCTGTCATCTTTTTCTCGAGGTGCCGTCATGTTTGTGTTCAGTCTTTTTCTCTTTCTTTCCCTTGTCGCCGCCTGCCTGCTGAATCTTCTGGCCGCGCTCCCCCTGTGGGCGGCTCTGCTCTGCGGCCTCGGGGTCTTTGTGCTGCTCCATGTCCTCTGGATGCTTCTGGTGCTGCTCTCCGTCCGCGGGGTCTCCATGGATCAGCCGATCCGGAAGCAGAATCGGTTCTGCCGCGTCTGTGTCGGTCCTTTCTCGGACCTGCTGCTCTTCTACAGCCGGGTCTCCCCCGTCATCACCGGGAGGGAAAAACTGCCGACGGACGGACGCTTTCTGTTCGTGAGCAATCACCGCTCCGCTTCCGACCCCCTCACCGTCATGGGCCGGCTCAGCGATTATAACATCTGCTTCATCTCCAAGCCATCCAACCTCCGGATCCCGATTGTCGGCCGCGGCGCCTACTCCATCGGCTTTCTCCCCATCGACCGCGAGAACAGCCGCAACGCCCTCCGGACCATCCTGACCGCCGCAGACTATCTGAAGAACAACCTCTGCAGCATGGCCATCTATCCGGAAGGGACCAGAAGCAGGACCGGAGAGCTCCTCCCCTTTCACGCCGGCAGTCTGAAGATTGCGCAGCGTGCTCAGGTCCCCATCGTAGTGGCCGCCGTATACCAGGGTGAGAAATTCTCTCCCCTCGCCTTCCGAAAGGTCTTTCTGGATATTCTGGACGTCATCCCCGCCGAGACCGTCTGTTCTCTGCGCACGGACGAGCTCTCCGGGCAGATCCGCGACATGATCCGGGCGGATCTCGATCGGGTGAAGGGCTGAGCGGGAGGAAAGACGGATGGAAAGAACCGCGCTTGTGACCGGCTCCTCCCGGGGCATCGGCGCTGCGATCGCCTCTCTTCTCGCCCGGGAAGGCTGGGCCGTCTGCATCAACTGCCTCGAGCAGCGTGAGAAGGCGGAAGCACTGGTCAGGCAGCTGCGCTCGGAGGGCTGCACGGTCATGTACCGTCAGGCCGACGTAGCGGACAGGACGCAGGTCGACCGGATGGTACAGGACGTGGAAGCCGAGCTTGGCCATGTGACCCTTCTGGTCAACAATGCCGGCATCGCCCGGCAGCAGCAGTTTCAGGACGTGGATCCCGAGACCTGGCACCGCATCCTGTCCGTCAATCTGGGCGGCTGCTTCAACTGCAGCCAGGCCGTCATCCGCCCGATGCTGCGCGCCCACAGCGGCTGCATCGTGAACATCAGCTCGATCTGGGGAAGCCACGGGGCCTCCTGCGAGTCGGTCTACTCCGCCTCCAAGCACGCCATCATCGGTCTGACCCGCTCTCTGGCGGCAGAGCTCGCCCCCAGCGGGATCCGGGTCAACTGTGTGGCCCCCGGCGTCATCGAGACCGACATGATCCAGGCCCTGGGCTCCGAGACCCTTGACACGCTGCGGCAGGAGATGCCCTTCCGCCGCTTCGGGACGCCGGACGAGGTGGCGCAGTCCGTCCTGCATCTTGCCACCGCAGAGTATATCACCGGCCAGGTTCTGACCGTGGACGGAGGCTTTCTTTTTTAACACAGCCGATCATCAATAATGTACAGGAGGTTGCACAGCATGAGAATGACTGATCTGATTGCGAAGAAGCGCGACGGCGGTGTGCTGGACACCGAGGAGATCCGCTTTATGATCCGCGGCTACACCGACGGCAGCATTCCGGACTACCAGATGTCCGCCATGTGCATGGCGATTCTTCTGCGTGGGATGGACGACCGTGAGGTACTGGACCTCACCATGTCCATGATGCACTCCGGCGAGGTGCTGGACCTCAGTCCGATCGAGGGCGTCAAGGCGGACAAGCACTCCACCGGCGGCGTCGGGGACAAGACCAGCCTGGTGCTCTGCCCCATGGTCTCGGCCTGCGGGCTGAAGGTGGCCAAGATGTCCGGCCGCGGCCTCGGACACACGGGCGGCACCATCGACAAGCTGGAGAGCATCCCCGGTTTCTCCACGTCTCTGACCGAGGAACAGTTCTTTGACAACGTCAACCGCCACGGGATTGCCATCATCGGCCAGACTGCCGATCTCGCTCCCGCGGACAAGAAGCTCTACGCCCTGCGCGACGTCACCGGCACGGTCCCCTCCATTCCGCTGATCGTGAGCTCCGTCATGTCGAAGAAGCTGGCCTCCGGCGCCGATGTGATTGTGCTGGACGTGAAGTGCGGCGACGGCGCCTTTATGAAGTCGCCCGAGGACGCGGAGGAGCTTGCCCGGAGTCTGACCCGGATCGGCCGTCTCGCCGGGCGGAAATGTGCCGCCATCATCACGGACATGGATCAGCCCCTGGGCTTTGCGGTCGGTAACGCGCTGGAGGTGGAGGAGGCCATCCGCGTCCTCAGCGGTCAGGAGGAGGGCGACCTGCTGGAGCTCTGCCTCGTCCTCGGCAGCTGCATGCTGACGGAGGCCGGTTTTGCCGCGTCCGACGGGGAGGCGCGCGAGATGCTTCTGGATGCCGTTCGGAGCGGCCGCGCCCTGGACAAGCTGGCGGAAATGGTGGAGGCCCAGGGCGGCGATCCGGAGGCGCTCCGCCATCCCGGGCGGCTGCCTCAGGCGGCGTACCGGTATGAGGTTCCCTCCCGGGTCACCGGCACGGTCAGCCGCATCCACGCCGAGGCGGTCGGTCTCGTCAGCATGAAGCTCGGCGGCGGCCGGGCCACCAAGACGGACACGATCGACCCCGCCGTCGGTGTGGTCCTCCAGAGGAAGCTCGGGGATCCCGTGCAGGCCGGCGACAGCCTCGCGACCGTCTATGCCTCAGACCCGGACCGCGGTGCCGAAGCGGTGGCTCTGCTGCATGACTGCTTTGAGTTCAGCGACGGGCCGGTTGCCCGCCCGCCCTTCATCCGGAAGATCGTCCGGGACTGACCGGGGACGGGAGCCCTGAAAGCGAACCGGCCGATCCGGAGCCTCTCCCTCTGCGCGGCATCTGAGACCTGTTGCGACACCTGTGACCTGCCGGGGCTCCCGCCGGCGCACGGTCACTGCTCTGCCCTGACCTCTGCGATTTCCGGACAGACGCACGGCAGCCACCCCTCAGGGATTCAGAGGGGTGGCTGCTGTATTTGATTGAACCCGTCTTCGGTTCAGTGCTTCGGGATGTAGGTGTCCTCGCTCTGGTGGCTGCGCTCAGACCTGGATGCGGAGACGTGGCTGCCGCTGTGTCTGGAAGCGCCCGGCACCGCCGCGCCCTGACTCTGGCGGGGCGCTGTGTTCTGGTTCTGCCGCGGCGCTGCAGTCTGGCTCTGCCGCGAGGCCGTACCCTGACTCTGCCGGGGTGCCGGGCTCTGGCTTCTTTCGCTTCTTCTCGGGGGAAGCTCGATGCTCCTTGTGTTCTCAGTGGCGCTGTCTCTGACCCGTGTCATCTCTTCCGCGGGCCTCCGGCCGCTCCCCTTCCCGCTGCTCTTTCCGCTGCGCACGGGTTTCACTTCGGCTTCCATTCCGTCGTCCCTGTCATGCTTCTTTCCGAACGGAAGGCCGGTGATCCCGCCCTCCAGCAGAAAGTCCCAGAATGCGCCCTCTCCGCGCTTTCTCTCCAGGAACCAGAAGATCAGCTGGGTGATGAGCGCTGCGACAAAGCCCGAGAAGATGCCGACGAACAGTCCGAAGAGCACGTCCGAGGGGTAGTGTGCCATCAGGTAGTTCCTTGAGAACATCATCAGCAGCACCCATACGACGCCCGGGATGATCCATTTCTTTCCTCTCATCAGGCAGAGCCCGGTGACGCCTGCGGCGGCTGCGGTCACATGGCCGGACGGGAACGAGAACCCGTCCTCGGCGGGCGCACCGACAAACTCCCACCACTGGCGGTAGAGATCGACGGTCTCGAAAGGCCGCGGCCTCGCGATATTGTCCTTCAGGATGATGTTGGTGATCAGGGCGCCGCAGCAGACTGCGCCGAAGATGCAGACGCCTGTCCTGCGGAAGCGGGGAATCAGCATCAGCACGATTGCCAGGAGGAAGAAGAGAATGCCCTTCTCCCCCAGGAGGGTGATCAGTTTGTTCAGGGGGGTCAGCACCGGGCCGGCCAGCTCTGCAAGCTTGTGGGCGAAGCTGAGGATCGCCCGGTCATAGCCCTCAAAAGTGGTATTCAGCCACAGTGCGTCCGCAGTCAGTGTCATAGAAAAACATCCTTTCTGCCTGTTTTGTCCTCATTATAGCTTTTTTTGCCCTTTCCTGCAAGATGCTTTTTCAGCGCTATTTCAGAAAATGCTGCCGTCTGAGCTGCCTGCAGAAGCGTTCCGGACATCTCATCGGGCGGATCGGTACCGCGGTTGATAAACAGGCGCACCCACAACGGCAAAATTTTTTAAAAAATAATTAAGAAATGATTTGACAGCTTTTTAACACTGCATTATAATATATCTGTTATTCTGACGGGACACTCTGTTCTGTCTGTACGGATAATTGGCGGTTTGGCCCTGCGCGGTTCCACAGATTACTGTAGAATGACGGGGAGAACTGCAGGGGATTCCGTCTTTCCGGTCCAGGCCTCCGGTCTGTGACCCTGCTCCGGCCCGCGGAGGGCGGAATCCCGGAATCAATAAAAAAAGGGAGGTGTGCCAATGTCGTTTGAAGCAATTAAAGGCATCAGTGATGCGGAAACCCTGGCGAAGGCGAGAGTCTCGGAAGCGGAAGTCAAGGCCAGGCAGATGCTGGCGGATGCCGAAACTGCCGGAAAAGCGGCACTTGAGGCGGCAAGCACAAGAGCGGAAAGCGAGCTGAAGGAGCTGCGTAAGAAGGCGGAGGAGCAGACTGCGGAAAAAACGGCGGCTCTCGAGCGGGAGATTGCCGAAGAAACCGACGCTCTGCGGCAGAAAGCGGAGCTGAAGCTGAAAGATGCGGCTGCGCTGGTTGTGGAAAGGATCGTGAGCGGATAAATGGCTATCGTAAAAATGAAAAAGCTCCGGCTGATGGCGATCCGTTCCGAGAAGGACGCGCTGCTGCGTGATCTGGAGAGACTTGGCTGCGTGGAGTTTTCCGAACCGGACGAAGCGCTCGCCGAGGAAGGCCTCGTCCGGGAGAGCAGCGATGCACTGACGCTCCGCAACCAGCAGAACACCCTGCTGAACGCTCTCGGACTGCTGGACCGCTATGTGCCGGAGAAGAAGCCGCTGCTCAGCGCAAAGCCGCAGGTCGAGCTGGACGCGCTTCTCGACGAGTCCGGGCTGCAGGCCGCGCTGACCTCCGCCGAAACCGTAAATGGACTCGAGGAGAAGATCAAACGGCTCGCCGCGGAGGAAAGCCGCCAGAACAGCCTGATCGAGTCCATGAAGCCCTGGCTGGATCTGGACCTCCCGCTCAGCACGGTCTCAACAGAGCGCTGCGCGGTGCTCTGGGGCTCCATTCCCTCCCGCATGGATCTCGGCGAGGTGAAGGCCGCCCTCTCGAAAGCCTCGGAGGAGGCGGAGCTGTTCCTCGTCTCCGGAGAGAAGTCAACCAACTACGTCCTGGTCGTGTGCATCCGCGAGGATGTGCCCGCAGTCCAGGAGAGCCTGAGGCCCTTCGGCTTCACCGCCATCACTTTCGGCAGCGAGAGCGGAACGGCCAGAGAGTGCTCGGCGGAGGCGGCCGGCCGTCTCCAGGTTCTCGCCCGTGAGAAGGAGGCCGTCCGCGAGGAGCTGATCTCCATGGCTCCGATCCGCTCCGAGCTCAGATTCGCCGCTGACGTCACCTCGGCGAAGATCGCCCGTACCGAGGCCGAAGGCAAACTGATGGGCCTTGACAGCACGGTGGTCATGCAGGGCTGGATGCCTGCCGAGCGGGAGCAGGAGCTCAGGCAGGTCTTTGACCGCTACGGCTGCGCCTGGGAGACCGAAGACCCGGTTCCGGAAGAGTATCCCGACGTCCCGGTCCAGTTGAAGAACAATCGTATTACGGATGCCCTCAACATGGTCACCAACATGTACTCGCTTCCGGCCTATGACGGCGTGGATCCGAATCCTCTGATGGCGCCGTTCTTCATTCTGTTCTACGGGCTGATGATGGCCGACATGGGTTACGGCCTGATCATGATGGCAGCGGCGCTGGTCGCAATGGCAAAGATCAAGCCCCGGAAGGGCACGCTGTCCTTCTGCCGGCTGCTGCTTTACGGCGGGGTCTCCACCTTTATTATGGGTGCGCTGACCGGCGGCTTCTTCGGAAACGCGCCGGAGCAGATCGGCAAGATCCTCGGTAAACCGGAGGGATGGGGCGTTCTGCCCAGCCTCTTCAATCCCATGACGGACAGTATGCTCGTTCTGATCGGCTCGATGGTACTCGGTATGATCCACCTTAACACCGGTATGGTGATCAGCGCCGTCGAGAAAGTCAAAAAGGGCGATACGGCTTCCGCGATCTGGGAGGAAGGTGCGCTCTGGGTGACGCTTGTGGGCATCATCTTCTTCGCCCTGAACAAAACCGTCGCCCCGGGGATCCCGGCGATCATCGGCAAGGTGATCCTGATCGTCGGCGGTCTGATGGTCCTCTACGGCGGCACGCGCGGCGCGACGGGCTTTGGGAAGTTCACCAGTATTTTCGGTACACTGTACAACACCCTGACCGGCTGGTTCGGAGATATTCTCTCCTACTCCCGTATCATGGCTCTGATGCTCGCCGGCTCCGTCATCGCCACCGTGTTCAACACCATCGGCGGTATCGCAAACAACCTCATTTTCTTCCTGATCATCTTCCTGATCGGGCATGCGCTGAACTTTGCACTGAATCTGCTGGGCTGCTACGTGCATGACCTTCGTCTGCAGTGCCTGGAGTACTTCGGTAAGTTCTATAAGGACGGCGGAAGGGCCTTCGAGCCGCTGGCCGTCAATCCGAAATTCTTCGATACGGTCGAGAACTGACGGCCGGTCCCAAACCATATTATTATTTAGGGAGGAAAACACAATGGAATTCTTATTTGAGCATTCCGGTCTCGCAATCGGTCTTCTCGGAGCTGGCCTGGCGGCGTGTCTGGCCGGTGCAGGCTCCGGTATCGGCACCGGCTACGCCGGACAGGCGGGCGCCGGCCTCGTGACCGAGGACCCCAGCAAGTTCGGTAAAGTCATGATTCTGCAGGTCATCCCCGGCACGCAGGGTCTGTACGGTCTGGTCGTGTTCTTCGTTGCGATCATGAACATGGGCCTGCTCAGCGGTGAAGCCGCAAACCTCTCCTTCGTCGAAGGCTGCCGCTACTTCGCAGCCTGCCTGCCCATCGGCATCGGCGGCCTCGTGACGGCCAAGTACCAGGGCAAGGTTGCCGCGGCGTCGGTGAATCTGCTGGCCAAGAATCCGGACCACTGGTCCAAGGGTATGATTCTCTGCATTACCGTCGAATTCTATGCCATTCTTTCTCTTCTGGCTTCCATGATGATGCTGCTCTTCATCTGAGCACGCTTCTCTGACTTCCGGAAAGGAGAAGAACTATGACAGGAACCGAAAAAATCATCGCCCACATCGAGAGCGACGCGAAAGCCAAAGCCGACGGCATCCTTGCCGAAGCGGAGGCCCGTTGTGCCGAGATCAGGGCGGGATATGAGAAACAGGCCTCCGACCTCTATCAGGAGAAGATCCGTGCCGGCGTCCAGGCCTGCCAGGACCGGGAGGACGGCGCCCTGCGCATCTCCCGCATGGAGGCCAGAAAGGCGGTCCTCGGCGTGAAGCAGGAGATGGTCTCGAAGAGCTTCGACATGGCTCTTGCGGAGATTACCTCGCTTCCGGCTGCGGACTACGTGGCCTTTCTGACGAAGCTCATCCGCGACGCGCATCCGACCGGCACCGAGGAGATTGTCCTGAACCCGAAAGATCGGGCGGCCGTGGGAGAAAAGCTCCTGCAGGCGGTCAATGCTCTCCCCGGGATGGCCATGAAGCTCTCGGACGACACCCGGGACATTGCGGGCGGCCTGCTGCTCCGGCGCGGCAACGTGGAGACCAACTGCTCCGCGGAGCTGCTCATCGACCTGACCCGCTCTGCACTGTCCTCCAGGCTCGCGGAAGTGCTCTTCGGCTGAGTCCTGCTTAATGCCTGATTAAGGAGGACAATGCTTTGAAAGAAGACTATCTGTATCTCTCCTCCCTCCTCCGTGCGAGGGAGACGAAAATGCTGAGTCGCGACCGGGCCGAACGCATGCTGGACACCGCAGGCTTTCAGGACGCCGCAAAGCTCCTGACCGAAAGCGGCTATGAGGACATGTCCGGGTACTCCATCCGGGAGATCGAGGACGCCCTCTCCGCCCGCCGCGCCTCCGTGTTCCGCGAGCTGGAAACCCTGGTCCCCGACCCCGCGGCACTGGACCTCTTCCGCCTCAGATACGATTACCACAATGCCAAGGTTCTCATCAAGGCCTTTGCCCAGAACCAGGACCACAGTGCCCTGCTCTCCGACTCCGGCCGCGTCCCCCCCGAAGTGTTGAAGAAGCGTTTTCAGGAGGACCGCCTCCGCGACCTGCCCGGGCTGCTGGGCCACGCCGCAGAAGAGGCGAAGGGGCTCCTCGCCCGGAGTGCGAATCCCCAGCTCTCGGACTTTGTGCTGGACCGGGCCTACTTTGCCGAGATGAAGGAGCTGGCCGAGGAGCTGGACTCGGACTTTGCCCGCGGCTATGTCGAGATTCTGGCCGACGCCACCAACCTCCGCTCTGCGGTCCGCATCCAGCGCATGGGCAAGGATACCGGCTATCTGCGGGAATCCGTCGTACCCGGCGGCAGCATCAGTGAGGAGCGCATCCTCACCGGGATCTCCGGCGAGGGCATCGCGGCGCTCTTCGCGGGCACCGGCCTTGCAAAGGCTGCTGCGCTCGGCGCGGATGCCGTCTCCGGCGGCACCATGACGGCCTTCGAGCTCGCCTGCGACAACGCCGTCAGCGCTTACCTTGCGGACGCCCGGCGCGCGTCCTTCGGCGAGGAATGCGTCATGGGCTATCTCGCCGGCGTTGAGAGCGAGCTCACCACGGTGCGGATGATTCTGACCGGCCGTCTTGCCGGCGTCCCTTCGGAGACCATCCGGGAAAGGCTGCGTGATCTGTATGCTTAAAATTGCAGTCATCGGCGGGAAAGACACCGTCATCGGCTTCAAGGCCGTGGGGCTGGAGGCCTGCCCGGCTTCGACCGTCGAAGAGGCGCGTCAGGCGCTGCGGGACCTCACGAAGGAGGGCAGCGACTACGCCATCATCTACATTGAGGAGAAGCTGGCCCAGTCTCTTCAGCACGAGATCGACCGCTTCAAGGACAGTCCCGCCCCGGCGATCATCCTGATTCCAGGCCGCGAAGGCTCGATGGGCCTTGGCCGGCAGGCGCTGCGGGACGCGGTAGAACGTGCGGTTGGCACGAACATATTAGGAGATTAAACGAAAGGAAAACGGTATGGGAATCATAACCAAAGTATCCGGCCCGCTGGTCGTGGCTGAGGGTCTTGCGGAAGCGAACGTCTCGGACGTGGTCCGTGTCGGCTCTCAGCATCTGATCGGCGAGATTCTGAATATGACCGGCGACCGTGCATCCATCCAGGTCTACGAGGAAACCTCCGGACTCGGTCCCGGCGCCGAGGTCGTGACGACCGGAATGCCGATGTCCGTCGAACTCGGCCCCGGCATGCTTGACAACATCTATGACGGCATTCAGCGTCCCCTCCCCGAGATGCGCGCCCTGACCGGCGACTCGATCACCAGAGGGACAGACGTGCCCGCGCTGAACCGTGACAAGCTCTGGGACTTCAGCCCGGTTGCAAAGCCCGGTGACGAGCTTGGGAGCGGTGACGTTCTGGGCACCGTCCAGGAGACCAGCGCCATCCTCCACAAGATCATGGTACCCCCCGGGCTGAAGGGAACGGTCAAGTCCGTCGAGAGCGGCGAGCATAAGGTGACGGACGTCATCGCAGTCCTGACCGATGCCAGGGGCGTCGATCACGAACTCACCATGATCCAGCGCTGGCCGGTGCGTATCGCGCGCCCCTATGAGCGCAAGTATGTGCCGAGCCGCCCCATGAACTCAGGTCAGCGTATCATCGACACCCTCTTCCCCATCGCCAAGGGCGGTACGGCTGCAGTTCCCGGCCCCTTCGGCTCCGGCAAGACGGTCGTGCAGCACCAGCTGGCCAAGTGGTCTGACGTGGATATCGTCATCTACATCGGCTGCGGCGAGCGCGGCAACGAGATGACCGACGTTCTGATGGAGTTCCCTGAGCTGAAGGACCCGCGCAACGGCGAGCCGCTCATGAAGCGCACCGTTCTGATTGCCAACACCTCGGACATGCCCGTGGCTGCCCGTGAGGCCTCCATCTACACCGGTATCACCATCGCCGAGTACTTCCGCGACATGGGCTACGACGTGGCGGTTCTGGCTGACTCCACCTCCCGCTGGGCCGAGGCCCTGCGTGAGATGTCCGGCCGTCTCGAGGAGATGCCCGGTGAGGAGGGCTATCCCGCCTACCTCGCCTCCCGCCTTGCGCAGTTTTACGAACGCGCCGGCGTAGTGGAGTGCCTTGGCACGGATGCCCGTCAGGGTTCCGTCACAGCCATCGGTGCCGTCTCGCCTCCGGGTGGCGACATCTCCGAGCCGGTCTCCCAGGCCACCATGCGTATCGTCAAGGTCTTCTGGGCTCTGGACTCCTCTCTGGCCTATGCCAGACACTTCCCCGCAATCAACTGGCTGACCAGCTACTCCCTCTATATCGACACCCTCCGTCCCTGGTATACCGAGCAGTTCGGTGAGCGCTACATGCAGAACCGCGAGCGTGCCATGCACATTCTTCAGGAGGAGGCCGAACTCCAGGAGATCGTCCGCCTCGTCGGCCAGGACGCCCTCTCTCCGGAGGACCGTCTGACCATGGAGACGGCAAAGATGATCCGCGAGGACTTTCTCCAGCAGAATGCCTTCGTCGACGAGGACGCCTACTCCAGCTATCTCAAGCAATTCCGGCTTCTGGACATGGTCCTGAAGTACGACGTGCTCTGCCGCGACGCGCTCTCCAGAGGCATCGACATGAACGGCCTCTTCGCCATTGACGCGAGAGAGAAGATCGGCCGTGCCAAGATGGCCGATCCGAATGCCTTCGAGCCTGTCTACGACGCCATCGAGGCGCAGATGAAGGCCGAAATCGAGGAACTTTCCGCAGGGGGTGAAGAGCAATGATTAAAGAATACAAGACCATACGCGAAATCGCAAGCCCGCTGATGATCGTCGAGCACGTCGAGGGCGTCACCTATGACGAACTGGGCGAGATCGAGCTGCCCGACGGTGAACTGCGCCGCTGCAAGGTTCTTGAAGTGGAGGGTGACCGCGCGGTCGTCCAGCTCTTCGAAGCCGCCCAGGGCATCAACCTGGCGGAGTCCAAGGTCCGCTTCCTCGGTCATCCGCAGCAGCTTGCGGTCTCGGGCGACATGCTGGGCCGCGTCTTCAACGGCATGGGCATGCCCATAGACGGGGGGCCGGACATCCTTGCAGATGACCACAAGGACATCAACGGCCTGCCCATGAACCCCGCAGCCCGTGCCTATCCCGCTGAGTTCATCCAGACGGGCGTCTCCACCATCGACGGTCTGAACACGCTGGTCCGCGGCCAGAAGCTCCCGATCTTCTCGGGCTCCGGCCTGCCCCACGCCGCTCTCGCCGCCCAGATCGCCCGTCAGGCCCGCGTTCTCGGTGACAACGAGACCTTCGCCGTCGTCTTTGCCGCCATCGGCATCACCTTTGAGGAGTCCGAGTACTTCATCAACGACTTCCGCCGCACCGGCGCCATCGACCGTACCGTCGTCTTCTCCAACCTCGCCAACGACCCCGCCGTCGAGCGTATCGCCACGCCGCGTATGGCGCTGACCGCCGCCGAGTATCTGGCCTTCGAGAAGGACATGCAGGTTCTGGTCATCCTGACCGATATCACCAACTATGCCGAAGCACTCCGCGAGGTCTCGGCTGCAAAGAAGGAAGTCCCCGGCCGCCGCGGCTATCCCGGCTATCTGTACACCGACCTGGCCACCCTCTATGAGCGCGCCGGCCGCCGTCAGGGCAAGAAGGGCTCCATCACCATGATCCCGATCCTGACCATGCCCGAAGACGACAAGACCCACCCCATCCCCGACCTCACCGGCTACATCACCGAGGGTCAGATCATCCTCTCCCGTGAGCTCCACCGCAAGGGCATCGTCCCGCCCGTGGACGTACTGCCCAGCCTGAGCCGTCTGAAGGACAAGGGCATCGGCGTCGGCAAGACCCGCGAGGACCACGCCGGCACCATGAACCAGCTCTTCGCCGCATACTCCAGAGGCAAGGACGCCAAGGAACTCATGACCATCCTGGGTGAGGCGGCACTGAGCGACGACGACAAGCTCTTCGCCAAATTCGCCGATGAGTTTGAAAAGCGCTACGTCTCGCAGGGCAACACCACCAACCGCAGCATCGAGGAAACCCTGAACATCGGCTGGGAGCTGCTGAGCATCCTGCCGAGGCGTGAGCTCAAGCGCATCAAGCCGGAATTCATCGAGAAGTATCTCCCGGAGACGAAATAAACCGCACTGCCCGGACCGGAAAGGTCACGGGCTCAGGGCGCGGACGGGCCGCAGCGCCTGCACCCAGATCGCACCGCAGGGTGCGGACGTCCGCACATTCAAAACCTCCCGGTCCGCCCGGACCGGCAAAGAGGAGTGATTTCAATTGGCAGGAACTGCCGTAACCCCGACCAGAATGGTCCTCAACCAGCTCAAGGGCCGTCTGAAGACCGCGCGCCGCGGCCACAAGCTGCTGAAGGACAAGCGTGACGAGCTCATGCGCCAGTTCATGGATGTCGTAAAGGAGAACAAGGTTCTGCGCGAGCGCGTGGAAGCGGGCCTCACCGCGGCCTTCTCCTCCCTGCAGGTAGCCAGCGCCATCATGTCCCCCGAGATGCTGGAGCAGGCCCTGCTCTACCCGCGTCAGAGTGTGGAGCTGGGCATGAAGTTCAAGAACATCATGAGCGTGAACGTCCCGCAGTACAGTTTCACGACAAAGAACAACGATCCCTCCGAGATCTATCCTTACGGCTTCGCCCAGACCAGCGGCGAGCTCGACGACGCCCTCGACCGGATGGCGAAGGTCTTTGAGGATATGCTGCAGCTCGCCCAGGTCGAAAAGACCATGCAGCTGCTGGCCGAGGAGATCGAAAAGACGCGCCGGCGCGTCAACGCGCTGGAGTATGTCATGATCCCGGAGCTGGAGGAGAACATCAAGTACATCACCATGAAGCTGGAGGAGAACGAGAACTCCACCAAGGTCCGTCTCCTGAAGGTCAAGGAGATGGTGCTTCAGGACGCCCACAATTACGCCTGAAGGAGCCAGAATATGCAACTGAACGACGATCAGCTTCAGAATGTTGTCGGAGGCTTCGGAGGCTTCGGAGACTATGACCCCGAGCCCGGCTACTACGCCAAGACCATCGGTGCCGACTGGTCTCTCGGGCCCTACGCCACCTGGCAGGAGGCCGAGCAGGCAGTCCAGGACTGCATCAGGAACAACGGCTGGGGAGCCCTCCAGTACAAGGTCTATTACGTCGACTGATCGCACTCTGAAAGAATCACCGCCATGACCGGCAGTGCTCATTTCAGGCAGAGGATGTCTCCTGCATGGGCACGCAGCAAAGCCCGGAAAACCCCAATAAGCAGCGGGGTTTTCCGGGCTTTTGCCCTATTGCCGTATCCCTGTCGGTTGTTCTCTCCCGGCTCTCAGGCGCCTACTTCTCTGATGATCTGTTTCATATCGTCCATATGCGCCATCATGTCTCCGAACAGCACCAGCTGGGCCTGGGCCCTTCTCAGGTTCTGCTCGGGATAGTCGATGCGGAAGTACCGGTCTCCTTCCAGATAATCCCCCAGGAAGCGGGATGCCAGCTCCAGCGTAATGACCGCTGCGCCGGTTGAGAGGCTGTCCATCTCCGCCGCACTCAGAACATCCTTCATTTCGCTCAGATACCCCTCGGTGTACGCGCGCATCAACGCCAGATCCAGCTTCATGCTCTCCGGCTGATCCTCCTCCGCCGTGCATGCAGCAAAACGGATGGTATCGCCGAAGTCATAGCAGGCCAGCCCCGGCATGCAGGTATCCAGATCGATGATCACCAGCGGGTCCAGCGTATCCTTGTCAAAGAGGATGTTATTTGTCTTTGTGTCATTGTGCGTGACCCGGATGGGAAGCGCTCCGGCTTCGATCTGGCGGCACAGCGTCCCTGCAAATTCGCTGTGCTTCCGGATCACCTCAATCTCCTGCCGGCAGTCAGCAGCCCGTCCCAGCGGGTCCTTTTCCACGGTCGCAAAGAAAGTCCTCAGCCTGTAAACCGTATCATGGAAGTGCGGGATCGATTCCATCAGCTGTCCCGCATCAAAATCCTTCAGTTGTCTGTTGAAGCGTCCGAAGGCCTTGCCGCTCATTCTGAGCACTTCCGGATCGCCGTCCGCGGTCTCGAAGCTGGTGGAGCACTCAATGAAGTTATACACCCGCCAGAACTCGACGCTCTCATCCTGAAAGTCCACATCGTCTCCTGTCGCGGCTCCGTCCTTCAGGATGACATAGTTCTTCCTGTCCTCCGTGTGTCTGAAGTGCAGCCGTCTTCTCTTCTCCATGGTCCGTTCCTGAGCCCGGATGTACTCCGTGATTCTCTCGATGTTTCTCATCATGCCGACGGGCTCGCGGAACACGTAGGTGTTGATCTTCTGAACCAGGAGCTGCGTGACTTCCTTTCCGTTATAGACCGCCACATAATAGGCGGTGTTGATGTGTCCGGACGGAATCCAGCGGTAGACGAGGATCTCGCCCGGGATTCTGAACTGTCTGCAGATATAAGTGAGTTTTTCCTTCAGCGAATCTGACTTCATTGTCTTCTCCATTGTTCGTTTTTTTGGGGTCCGGCTGCCGGCTTATCCATCGGTTTCCAGGTTCCGGTAGCATTCTTCACACAGCCCGACGACCCAGCTTCCGAGTTTAATCCGGTGGGAAGCGGCCTTTCCGCACTGGACACAGCGGCTTTCCCCTTCCCCCTGCTTTGGCAGATACCAGTACCTGAGATACGCGAGAGCCAGCAGAAGGATCACCAAGATCACCAGGATAATCCGCAGGTCTCTTTTTCTGATTTTCACTGCCTTCTCGCCTCCGCAGATCACAGACTGCCCTTTTGTCTATCATACCACAGCCGCACAGGCCTTCGCAAGAGTTCTCGGCGCTTTCCTGCTGTCAGCGCTTTCCTTTCGCCCGCAGGCTTCCCGTCGCGGGAAGCGCGGCAGACCTGTTCAGGGCGCAGGCGTTTCGGCGCCGTTCCGGTCGGCAAGCCGGTCCAGGATGTTCTGCCTGGTCATGTCGAGCAGAAGATCCCGGTTATGGCGGAAATACGCGTCACAGCCAAACTCACCCACGTACCAGGAGGTGTCATAGCCCGCCGTGATCTCCGACACAAAAAGCACCAGCTCCTGACTCGGGCCGACGGCAGCCTCCAGGAAGCGGAAGGCATTGTCAAACATCCGGCCTGTCCCGTCGGCAAGGCGCTCCCGCAGGGCGGTATCTCCCGCAAAGAGGCTCCGCAGCGCATCCATCTGCTCTTCGCTGTCCAGGCTTCCGTCCAACTGTCCGATGTATTCTTCGAGACGCCGGATCTCCGTCTGGCGCAGCAGCTTCTTCTCCCGATCCTCCTGGCCGGCCTGATCGGCGCATCTGAGCGCTGCGCGGCGCTCGGCTGCGATCTCCCGCAGGCTTGCTTCCGGCGGCTCCGGCAGGCGGCCCCTGGCGGCGAGCGCCGCATCGTGGAGTGCCGCGGTGAGGGCGTCCTGCCGCCGTGTTTCGCGGGCAGCCTCGCTGAGGCGGGAGAGCAGCAGGCCCATCACCGCAAGCTTCTCGTCAAAGGGTGCGGCGGCAAACTCCGACACCGTGACCTTCGGGACCTGTCCCCGGAGAATGTCATCAATATGATAGACCTGGCGGTACCTGTTATAGAGGGCGTAGTAATTCGTAAAATCCCGTGCGATGGACGGCATCTGGACATACTGCACCGCCAGCTCCGTATCCGGAGCGATTCCCAGAGCCTCATAGGCAAACAGGATCTCGCTCAGGTCCTCCCAGCCGCGCGCTGTTGCAAACTGCATGCCCTCGGGGCTGTTTTCAATGCGGTAGAAGTTGTCCTTCTTCAGATCGAGGTAGGAGATCACCGCCCCGTGCAGGCCTTTGCGCAGCGCGTATTCCTTCCACACGGGAAAATCCTCCTCCACGGTGATGCGTTTGACCCGGTCCAGCGTCACTACGTCAAAGTCGCGCACCGAGCGGTTGTATTCCGGCGGGTTTCCCGCCGCAACGATCAGCCAGCCCTCGGGCAGCTTCTGGTTGCCGAATGTCTTGCACTGCAGAAACTGCAGCATCATGGGCGCCAGCGTCTCGGACACGCAGTTGATCTCATCCAGAAAGAGAATGCCCTCACGGAGTCCGGTCTTCTCCATCAGCCCGTAGACCGAGCCGAGGATCTCGCTCATGGTGTATTCCGTGACGGTATGCTCCATCCCGTCATAGTTTCTCTTCTCAATAAACGGCAGACCGATCGCGCTCTGGCGGGTATGATGGGTGATCGTGTAGGAGACGAGCCCGACATTTTCCTCGGCGGCGATCTGCTCCATGATCTGGGTCTTGCCGATTCCCGGCGGACCGATCAGCAGGACAGGGCGCTGCCGGACCGTCGGGATGCGGTAGTTTCCGAGGCTGTCCCGGCTCAGATACGCACGCAGCGTGTTTCGGATCTGTTCCTTGGCTTGTTTGATGTTCATGTCGGTACCTCACAGTTCGGGCAGTTCCTGCAGGATCTCTTCCTGCCAGAAGTCGTCAAAGCTCTTATGCGGCTTTTTCCATGGCAGAGACGGCATGATGCGGATGGCCCATGACGGGATTCTGACAGAGAGGGGCGGTTCCTCCAGCAGGATGAACGCCGTTTCGTAGTCCGGACGCTTCGTCGGATAGATCCCCATCCCGTCCGTGAAGTATAAAAGGCCTCTCAGGCTGCTGAAGCTTCCCGAAGCGAGCAGAGCATCCACATGCTCAAACACCGGGCGGAAATCCGTGGCGCTGCCGCCTGACAGGGTCAGGTCCTCCATATAGCGCCGCAGTTCCTCCAGGCTCGTGATTTTCCGGTCTGAGCGCAGCCGGTCGTCGCACTGCAGGATATGGATGTTCAGCTTGCGGGTGAAGGTGTCGGCAGAGCGCAGGATGGCGTAGGTGCTGGCCAGAAACTGTCTCACCAGGGCGCCGGAGGTGGACATGGACGTGTCGATGGCGATGACAAAATCCTCAATGCGTTTTTCCTCCCGGGTTTCCGGCGCTTCGATGAGCGGCATGTTGCCGTAACGCTGCAGACCGTAGGTGTAATAGATATAGTCAAAGGCATTCGGGTCCGCACGCAGAATCTCGCGCGGAGCGGCGAAGCGCCGCAGGAATTTACGGTAATCCACGTCGTCCCTGGCTGCGACGGCGAGCTGTTCCGTGAGATTCTCACCGCCCGTCCCCCGGTCGGATACCAGACTGTCCATTGCCGTCTTTGAGCGGGATGCCGCGTCCTGCCAGCGCTGATCCTGCCGCTCGCTGCGCTCCCGCTCCTGTTTATCCTCCAGATCCCAGAGACCGTGGTCATCCATGACAAACAGGCGCTGGAGATTCGCAATCCGGTAGGCAGGCAGGCGGTCCCGGAGGAGCTTGCGGTAGATGCTCTCGGCGTTCAGGACCTTCATCTCGCGGCGGCATTCCGCAAGAAACAGATCCCGGGCAGGGGCAGTGCGCTGGTGCAGGCAGGTATACGGAAGCGAATCGATGACGCTCTCCACCGCAGCATCGCAGGCCAGATCCCAGAGCGCGGTGTCCCGGCCCCGGCGCTTCGCCAGATTGCGAAACAGACAGTGAAGCATCATATGCATTGTAAGCCGCGGCGAAAAGCGCTCACTTCTCAGGAAGCCTGATGCCAGGAAGGAGGCGTTGTAATAGAGCGTTTCTCCGTCTGTGGCGGCGCTTACCGTGATCTCATCCCCCGGTGCCGGGACCAGAGCACACAGTTCTCCGCTCAGATAGGGCATCACCATGCAGAGCTGCGTCCGGCCCGACAGCAGTATATCCTGCCCGACCGACGAAAGGTTTTTGTCGTTGTTCATGCCCCTGTTCTCTGCACTCCCTTGCTCTCTTCACGGCGGCGCTGCACCCGTTTCACAGGTCGAAGCTTCTCATTCTGCCTGCGACAGGGCGCACATGGCGCTTTTCCAGCAGGATGGCTGTGGCCTCGGTCATCTGCAGCCTGCGGGACTCCGCGAGCGCCCCGTCCAGGGTCTCCGCTGCAGGGTCTCCGAGCTCCAGCAGCAGTCTCAGCCCCTGCATGTCCTTTTCCCGCAGGGCGGCGGACAGCGCCCGGTCCATGTTCGCGCGGAGATAGTCCGCATACCGCTTCCCTGCCCTCTCACTCAGGCCGCCCGGATAGCGAAAGCGGCTGTAGGCCAGCCGCAGTGCGCTCTCCTCGTCGTGCTCCTGCGCGAGATAGGCGGGCCAGAGCGCGTCGTAGTCTGCGAGCAGAAGCGTCCTGTCTCGGAAGACGGCATGGTAGGGATAGCCCCCGCCCAGGATTCTGAGCTCGAAGTGGTGGGCGGCGTTGTTCTCGGTGTAGCTTTCAAGATACTCCGGAAAGATGAGGCGCAGCACATTCCCGTCTGTCTCATAAACCGTCACTTCCAGTTCCTGCTGGATACTCCGGACGATCAGCGCCAGCGCCGGCCCCTGTCGGCGGCCGGTACGTCTGAGCTCCAGGCGTGAGAAGCTGCGGCAGTTCATGAAGCTCGCGCTTCCGGTGGAGCGCAGATCGTCGTAGAAGCGGAGTGTCTCCATGGACTGGAGATTCATAAAGGCATAGCTGCCGATCTGCTGAACCGGGCGCGGTAGGCTCAGCTCCGTAATATTCCGGTTGTCCCAGTCGTCTGTCTCCGCCCCGCCGAGAATATGTACTTCTTCCCCTTCCACGGGTGCCGCGCCCGCAGCGAGCGCATGATCCTTCAGCTCTGTCACCGGCTGTCCGAACAGTTCGTCCGGCAGGATGGCCTCCCGATCGCAGGTCAGGGCCCGCAGGATGCTGATACCGCTGTCTCCCCGGCGTATGGTGAGACGCCAGTTTGTAAGTCCCCTGATCGTTTCAAAATTCGGCGGACCTCTCACTTCAGCAGCGTCTGCAGTGTTGCCATGATGGTGGGAATGTCATACGGTTTTGCCAGATGTCCGTTCATTCCCGTCTCCAGCGCGGCTTTCCGGTCTTCTTCAAAAGCGTTTGCGGTCACGGCCACAATGGGAATACCGGCCTTCTGTCTGTCCTCAAGAGCCCGGATCTGTTTCGCCGCTTCATGGCCGTCCATTTTCGGCATCTGAATATCCATCAGGATCAGGTCATAATACCCGGCAGGCGCGGATTTCACTTTTTCCACAGCCTCCGTGCCGTCACAGGCGATCTCAACGGCAAATCCGACACTGCTCAGGATATTCTCTGCGATCATCTGGTTCATCGCGTTATCCTCTGCCAGCAGCACGCGTTTGCCGCTGAAATCCGGGGTCTCTTCCGACGGCTCCGGCTGCCTGTCCTTCGATGCCGTAAACGGCTGGGCCAGCACATTTCTGAGTCCCGACATGAACAGCGGTTTCGAGCAGAAGGCGGTTACCCCCGCCTCTCTGGCCTCTTCCTCGATGTCGGCCCAGTCGTATGCGGTCAGGATGATGATCGGAACGCTGTTGCCGATCACCTTACGGATTCTCCGCACGGTTTCGATCCCGTTCAGATCCGGCATCAGCCAGTCTATAATATAGACCTGGAATTCATCCGCCTGTTCAACCGCCTCCCTGGCCCGGATCACCGCTTCCTTTCCGCGGTTTGTCCAGTCGGGCCGCATGCCGATCTGGCGGAGCATCGAGCATACGGAGAGGCAGGTATGGGTATCGTCGTCCGCCACAAGCGCGCGCAGTCCCTTCAGCTCCGGCAGCGGCTCAGACTTTGTGGATACGCTGCTGATTCTGCACGGGAGTTCCACGATAAACTCGCTGCCCTTGCCTTCCGTGGAATGTACGGTGATCACGCCGCCCATCATGTCGACGATATTCTTCGTAATCGCCATGCCGAGGCCGGTCCCCTGTATGCCGCTGACCGTGCTGGTCTTTTCACGGGTAAAGGCTTCAAAAATCGTCTTCTGGAACTCCTCGCTCATGCCGATTCCGTTGTCCCTGATGCGAAACTCAAAGTTTGCAAGCTTCTCAGCAGGCGAGGGTTTCTCGATGACGCGAAAGCTGATCGTACCGCCCGCAGGGGTGAACTTGATGGCATTGGACAGGATGTTCAGCAGGATCTGATTCAGCCGGAGCTTGTCCGTGACGATCTCCTCGTGCACGACATCCTGGGTGTCGATGAAAAGCTCCATCTGTTTGGAGTCAATGCTCGACTGAATAATAGTCCGCAGGTCATGGATCACGTCCGGCAGATGCACATCCTTCTCCTCAATGGTGACCTTGCCGCTTTCGATCCGGCTCATGTCAAGTACGTCATTGATCAGGGACAGCAGGTGCTGGCTGGACACGGAGATTTTGCCGAGATAATCCTGCACCTGTTCCCTGTTGTCAATATGGGATGCCGCCAGCGCCGTAAAGCCCACGATGGCATTCATCGGGGTGCGGATATCATGGGACATATTGTTCAGGAAGGCGGTCTTGGCATGGTTGGCGTGCTCCGCAGCGACCAGTGCGTCAGACAGGGCTTTCTGGCTTTGGGCGAGCTCTCTGTTTTTCTCTTCCAGCTCAATGCGTGCCGCTTCTTTTTCCCTGACCTCTCTCCGGGTACGCCTCACATCCCGTACAAGCAGAAAAACGACCAGCGCCGCAACCAGGAGGACCGTGCCGACCAGCGCCATGTGATCCATAAGCGCATCCGTGAAGTCGTAGGTATACAGGCCGCCGGTATAGCGGTAGGAGATGTTCTGTGCGTAGTCGCCGCCCAGAATATTGATTCCCCGGTTCAGGAGCTTCAGCAGACCCTCGTTGCCGATCTCCACGCCGAAGCATCTGGCGTCATTGTAGCTGGTCTGGCGCAGGGACAGGTCCTCGTATCGCCTGTTGCGCAGAATGTCATTGGCCCGCAGTCCGTTCAGCGTCATGCACCCGGCTTTTCCGGCAAGCACGGCGTCCAGGCATTCTTCACTGGAGGGATAAAACGTGATCTCCGCATCGGGATAATTCGTCCGTACGAAGTAATACTGCATCCGGTTGTTTTCGTTGACCGCAAAATGTTCTGTCGTTTTTTCGCTGAATTCGCCTTTATAGACCAGCTCCGCCGGAGAGGAGGAAACTGCGTTGGACTGATAGATCCCGTTTTCCTCGGCGTAATACAGTCCGCCGCCCACAGGAAAGGCCGCATCGATTTCACCGGCGGCGATTCCGGAGATCATGTCGTCGTAGCTCCTGTATCCGGTGTATGTGACACTGATATTCTGCATTTCCAAAGTCTGAAGGATCGCCGGAATGATGTCCCTGACAATGCCGGTCGCTTCTCCCCCGGCATCCGTATCACTGTAGGGCAGATAGCGGTCCAGGTACCCCACATGGAGCGCTGTGTGTGTGTTCATCCATTCCCGCTCCGCCTGCGAAAAAGCCCTGGCCGTAACACTGGTGGAAAAGTATTTGGCGCGGAGCAGATTCAGATAATTGGGCTCCTCTGCGGCGAGCCGCGTCTGTGCGGTATTCAGTGTATCCAGAAGCTCCGGACGTCGGATATTGACGCACAGATAGTAGTCCGATGAGCCGAATCCCCCCAGCACCTCTGCGTGCTCCCTGGCATGGGCTCCGTCGCTTTCGGCTGCCAGTACTTCGATGGTATGAGCGTCAAAGGCCCGGAACAGCTCTGTGTAGTCTTTGAAGGCAACGATCTCTGCACTCACCTGACGGTCTTCCAGATACTGTCTCAGCGTGTCGACCATGGCGCTCTCCAGCACGCCGATCCTGCATCCGTTCAGCGTTGTCGGATCCGCTGTGATGTCCGGGTTCTCCTCATGCTTCACAAGATAATAGATCTCGCTGCCCATCACGGCAGTCGGATAGCCGATCTGCCCTGCGCGGTCTTCTCTCCAGGCCAGGCCTGCCAGCAGATCAATCTCTCCGTCCAGCAGCATCTGGTAGAGTTCGCCAAAGTTGCCGTAGATATATTCGTATCTCCAGCCGGTGTATTCGGAGAGCTTGCGGTAGTATTCGTAGGCATAGCCTGTCTTGGCCGCGCCCTCCTCCGCACCCTCCTGAAAGAGTTCGTTTTCATAATAACCTACCCGGACGGTACTCTTATCGGACTCAGCACAGGCCGTGACGGACAGGATCCCGCTCATCAGGAGCATCGCTATAATGAGTGAAACCAGCCGGCGCAGTGGAACACTGCCGTGTTTATCAAAGAAAGGTATCATCTGTTCTCCTTCCGCCCTTTTATACTTCATGGGACGTCATTTCAAGGGGCTCAGGGAAACAGTCCCTGAGCTGCAGAGCGGGTCTGCCCTTTTCTGTATGTGTCTTTTCCTTCTCGCGCAGTGCAATTGTACTATGATTGCCGCATGATTTCAAGCAGATATCCATTGTTATGCCAGGAATGGCTCCGGGGCCGAAGGGACTGTCTGAGAGACCGGTGTGCAGTTTCCGCAGGAGGCGGAAGCTCCTGCCTTTCTGCCCGCAGCCCGCCTGCTCATCCTCGGCTGCGGACAGGCTGATTGTTTTTCTTTAAAAAAGAATCAGCTTATGCTATAATGGCCACATCGCCGCCCTGAGACCGCGCGAGCGCACAGAATGACGGCTTCCGGCACATTTGGAGTGTGCAGGCAGAAGACGGGAGAGAAGACACATGATCGCTTTTTTAAAACAGATCTCTGACGCCTGTCAGCGCTTTCCGGAACGTCCGGCCATCGTTGACCGCGATGGGGCGCGCACCACCGATTACCGCAGCCTGAACGAGCTCTCCGGCCGGGTGGCCTCCTATCTGAAAACCCGAGGGATCGGACTTGAGGATGTGGTCGCGCTGCTGCTTCCGAAAGGCATGGAGCATATCGCCGCCCGCATTGCCATGATGAAGGCCGGTGCGGCCTGGGTCAGTCTCGCGGACAGCATGGGCACGGAGCGCGTCCGGTATGCCGTCCGGGAATGCCGCTGCGCCCTGGAGTTCACCGTGGACAGATGGCAGGAGGCCATGCGCTTTGAAGCCCTTGACGAATCTGCGTGGGCCGACAGCGCACCGCACGATCTGGCCTTCATCATCTACACCTCCGGCAGCACCGGTACCCCGAAGGGTGCCATGCAGGAGTACGGCATCTATGAGCGCATCTCCGCCGGCACGCACGGGATGCTCGACCCTTACATGCCCACACAGTTCGGGCATATCATCCCGGAGGTTTTCGTCGGCGGCGTCTATATCACGGTAGGGCTTCTGCAGGACGGCGGCACGATCCATGTACTCTCGCCGGAGATGACACGGGATCCGGCTGCCCTGCTCGGCTATCTGAAAAAACGCGGCATCACCGCCACTTTCGTGCCGCCTGCCCTTGCCCGTGTCCTGCAGCGGCAGGACGGGCTTTCGCTCCGTGTCGTCTTCGTCGGGGGCGAGATTGTTTCGCAGGTGAGCAGCGACCGCTGTGATTCCATGAACATCTACGGCCCCAGTGAGTTCGGGCACCCGGCATGCCTTTATCGCTTCGGTCACGCCATGGACAACACGCCGGTCGGCCGACCGATTCCCGGTACCGAGGCCATCCTCATCACGGAAACCGGTGAGGAGACCGACCGCGAAGGGATCCTCTGCGCGGCCCTTCCCTTCTTCCGCGGTTATGTCTCCGACCGGGAACAGACCCCGTTCGTATTCCTCAGGGGAAAGCGCTGGTTCGTCAGCGGTGATCTCGCGCGGCAGGATGCGGACGGCTGTTATACCATACTGGGCCGCACGGACAGGATGATTAACCTCAATGGCAATCGCGTCGATCCGGCAGAGGTCGAGTCGGCCTTCAAAAAAGCCTTTCCCGTTTCACAGGCTGCGGCAAAACCCTTCTCCCTCCACGGCAGGAACTGTCTCTGTCTGTTCTACGCAGGTACGGAGCTGAGTGCGGATGCCGCAGTGCTCAGCGAGCGGCTGAAGGCATACCTCCCGACCTATATGATCCCGTCCGTCTTCGTGAAGCTGCCGGCTCTGCCTCTCAGCTCCGCCGGAAAGCTGGATTATGACCGTCTGAGCCTTCCGGACGCCCTGTCCGCCCCCTATGTCGCGCCGGAAGGCCCGGTCGAGGCGGCACTGTGCCGCGCAGTGGCAAAAGCGCTGGAGCTTGACGGGCAGGACCCCGGCGTCAACGATGATTTTTTTGAGCTGGGCGGAGATTCCCTCACGGCCATGCGGCTGCTGATGGAATCGGAGCTGCCTGGGCTCGACATCGCCTGTATTTACCGGTGCCGCACGGTGCGGCGGATGGCAGCCGAACTCCGGGCGCTCCAGGCTGCCGTACAGCCGCAGACCGCGGAATGCCGGCCGCTGCCTCTCCTGCCGTATCAGATGCTCTATGTCCGCCGCGCTCCGAAAGGGCTGAGCCTTGTCGCAAGAAACGTTGCCGGCGAACTACTGTTCAGGCCCGGAACCGATCCCGGCCGACTTGCCCGCGCAGTCGAACAGGCTGTCCGGGCCCACAGTGCGCTCTCCACCGGCATCCTGCTGAAGGATGGCCAACCCGTGCAGGTGTTCTCGGGCGGAATGCCGGCGCCCGTTGTGCCGGTCTGTCAGGATTACGCTGCGCTCAGGTCCGAGGAGGCGTCCTTTCTCGCGCCTTTTTCCGCCGACGGAAGTCCCCTGTTTCGTGCCCGGCTGTCTGTGACCGAGCGTGGCTGCGTCCTCTGGCTCAACGCGCACCACAGCATCTGCGATGGGGAATCCCTTGTCGTTCTGATCCGGGACATTCTTTCCGCCTACAGAGGAGAGCTGCCTGAGCCGGACGACTACCCGGCCTTTCTCCTCTCCCACACGTCTGTATCTGCCATCGGAGCAGCCCGCCGAACGCAGGAGTATCTGGAAGCTCTTCTCCGCGGTCTGGATTTTGTCGCAGTGCCGGAGCCGGACAGAGCCGCAGCGGCGGAGGCGGGCAAAGCCACGGCGGTACAGCAGGTTCTCAGGACGGCTCCGAAGGAGGTCAGCCTGCTTGCGAAACGCTGCGGCGTCAGTGTCAGCGCCCTGTACACTGCGCTCGCGGTTCTGACGCTCGGCCTTTACCGGCATGCCGGGCGTGTTCTGATCACCTGGACCTGGAACGGCCGAAGAGACCGGGAGAGCATGCGGCGCGTCGGATTGATGCTGCAGGATCTGATCCTGTGTCAGGATCTTCCGGACGACATGCCCGCCGCAGCATTCTGCAGAGAGACCGCAAGGCAGCGGGACAGGGGGATAGGCGCATCCGGGCTGTTCTTCCCGGATGGGAGCATCGATGAGCCCGCCGGACTGGGAGCGGAGGGGCTCACGGCCCCGGCGCTCTGTTTCGTCCATCAGAATTACCTGAGCAGCCTGAGCGATGAACCCCTGCTCTTTGCCTTCCGTCAGCTGGAGAGCGGGGACGCGGAGGCGGAGGAAGCGCTCGAGCTGGATGTGTGGGAAGGCGCAGACGGCGTTGAGCTGGAGCTGTACTTTAACAGGGATCTGTATTCACCAGACCGGATGCGGGCTTTTCTCAGGCTGTATGCCTCGCTTCTGGAGGAGCTCTGTCTGGATCCGGAGCTGACCGTCGGCCGGCTCCGCGAGCGGTTCGGTACCGGCCGGCCTCGGGACTGAGAGCCGGCTTCAGGAGCCTTTCCTTTCGCGGGGAACTTCCAGAACCGTCCTGTTCATTCCGACAGTCATGAGATACTTTTTCACCTTCTGCTTCTCCATATAGGACGACACGACAAAAGACCGGAATGAAGATACTTTCTCATTCGGGTCGGTCAGATCCTCGACCGCACCGCAGTCCCTGAAGATCATTCTTACGGCTTTTTTCTCTGCCAGAAGGGTCCATTCGGCGCAGAGCTTCCCGGGCTCCGGATTGCGCTCTGCCGTCAGCATGGACAGATCCTCGATCAGCAGCATGGCCTGCGCCCGCTGTGTGGCAGGGATGCCCCGTGATCGGAGAAATTCCTCCGCCCTGTCCCGGGTCGTCAGGATCTCCTCCTCACTGAGATGCAGATCGAAATCGGCAATATCGGGATCCTCTTTCAGCAGCAGAGGGAAGCTCTCCTCTCCGAGGCGCAGCCGGACCGTGACATACCAGATCAGCACCGTGAGGAAAGGCGCCAGCAGGATGCCCGCCCAGAGTCCGTGAACGCCGAGCAGCAGGCTCATGGGAAGGGACAGCAGAAGGACACTGATGAGATCCTTCCAGACCGTGATCCACACGGACAGCCCGATCCGTTCCACGTTCAGATAATAGGAGGAGTAGAGGTAGAGCGCCGAGATGGCCGTCAGAGAGGGTGCGATGATCCTCAGGGCGAGGGCGCTCTCCCGGATGCTGACCGGATCCCGGAGGCTGAAGGCCAGCGGCATGACGTCAGCCAGGATGAGGACCGCCGCCGTAGCCAGCACCCCCTCGGCCAGGGCGCAGCGCAGCATGAACTTCATGGTTTTGGAGATGGCCGGGCTGTTGCGCTCGGCATGGTAGACACTTACGATCGGCTTCATGGCCTGTCCGAGACCGTCGAAGACGATCGTCAGTTCAAAGAAGCCCGTAACGACCGCCAGGACAGGCAGTGTGCCGTCTCCGAAACGGCGGATCACGAAGGCATTCAGGATATAGAACAGCACCGCCCACAGCAGGTATACGCCCGCGTCGGTAAAGCCGTATCGCAGGAAAGCCTTGAGCTCGCTCCATGAGAAGAACAGATGGGGCCTGAGTCCGTTTTTCTTCTTCGCGAAATGCAGCAGCAGGGTGCAGAGGCTTGCTGCCGTACCGATGAGCGTGCCCAGGCTCGCTCCTCCGGTACCCATCCTGATGCACAGCAGGATCGAAAGGCCAACGTTACCCAGCATCTGCATCCCGTAGGCCACGTTGCACAGCGCAATGTCACCGTCGTCATAGACCAGTTCCAGCAGCAGGACAAACACGGGATAGATCAGCATGACCAGGCAGATATATCTGTAATATGCCTCTCCCTCTGCCCGGATCTCCTCCGCCGGGGACAGGATGGCGAAGTACAGCTTCTTCGCCGCAAAAGACGCCAGCCACATGACAACGCCTGTTCCGACGGCCAGCAGGATGCCCATCCCGAGCAGGTTGCCTGCTCTGCGTTCCTCGAAGCGTCCGATCGCGTCGGCGTAGCGGAAGGAAACGCCCACACAGATCAGGCCGCCCAGAAAGGCGCAGAAGGAAAAGAGCGGCACAACCGTGTTGATCCCCGCGAGGCCCGTCTCTCCTACCACGCGTCCCACGATGATATTGTCCGTAAGCAGGGACAGAATCTCAATGGCCACCGCCAGGGTAGCGCTGCCCAGCAGGGGATAAAAGATCTGTTCCCGCAGTGTTTTATACTTCATCTCTTCGGTCTCTCCCGTATCTCATTACAGTCCGGTCGGGGCAGCCGGTTCCCGTCTGAAGGCAACCCGCCGCCGGATGCGGAACCGATGGCTTTCTATTCCTTCTGTTCCCGGCTATACTTCCAGATACTTCCTGAGTTCCTCCTGCTCTCCCGAGCGGAACCACCATGCGTCCATTCCGCACCCGATGGCGGCATCCACATTTGCCTTCACATCATCGATGAAGAGGCACTCCGCAGGTTCCAGTTCAAAGCGTTGAAAGAACATCCGGTATATGATCGGCTGGGGCTTCAGCGCCAGTACCTCTCCTGAGAAAAACGCCCCGTCATAGGATTCCGGCGCGGGAACCACGTCCTTATAGGTGTCGGTCAGGCGGCGGCTCACATTGGAGAGGATATAAACCTTCTGCCCCCGCGCCTTCAGGGCTCTGACGACAGCCTCCATCCCCGGCCGGGCCACGTTGTTGTACTCGTGCCAGTGTTCAAAGGTGCTCCTGGCGATCTCCCTGACCCTGTCGCCGGAGAGTCTTGGCAGGATTCTGCCGATCGCTTCTTCATCCGTCAGAGAGCCCAGGTCCAGTGCCATCCACTCCTGAGAGCAGAACATCACGTTATGGATCTCCCGCACGATATCGGGGTCTTCGGTAAAATGCCATGTGGCGTTATCGGCGGTGTAATCTACCAGCACGCCGCCCATGTCAAATACGATGTTTTTATACTCTTTTGCGCTTCTCATTTCTATCAGTTCCAGCTCTCTTTTTTTGGTTATTCTATTGCGTTTCGTCCCGTCTGTCAAGCGGACCTGATTCTGTCTCATTCCATACTTGATTTTCGTTCTATTCTCATGTAAACTGCTGACTTGGGATTCATGGAAAAGAACAGTACGGAAGAAGGGAGCTCCGATGAGGATTCTTGGAATTCTGATTCTGATTGCCGGCATGATTCTGTTCTGGCAGTACCATACCATCCCCGCACTGATCAGTATTATGATCGGCTCTGTTTTCATCGGAATGCCGAAGAAGAGCGAACCGGAGCAGGAGGACATGTCTCTGGACGAGGATCCCCCGGACGGAGAGCTTGTCCGTGTCGAAAACCCGCTCACGCGGGCGCGTCCGGCGTCCGGCGAATTCCGCAGGCTGACCTTTCCAGTAGACGGTGTCACCGAGAACAATGATGACGGCAGTTCCCGTCAGCAGATTCTCAGGGAGCTCTGTGCGGATGACGATGTGGCGATTGTCAGTGTCTGGTTCGATGACTTTTTCTTTGATCGGGGCGTACAGATCCGCGTCAGGACCGAAAAGGGCTGTGTCGGAATGATTCGCCAGAAGGATATTGAAACCGTCCGCAGTTACTTTGGAAAGGTCGTCCGCATGATCTATCTGGAGATCAACAGCACTCTGAACAGCTCTGGAGAGCAGGAATATCACGCCGAAGTCGTGATTGTTTCCAGCCGGGATGATGCTGCGCCTTCCTGAGCTGCAGGGCAACCGATGCTGGGCCGCAGGCCGGGACAGCCCCCGCGCCGGTTGCGGAGCGGTACGTACCGGAGCGGGTGCGGCGGGATAAGCAAATCTGACCGGGAAGTTCTCCGATTATGAACGGATAAAACAAAGAAAAGGAGCAATATGATGAAATTCTTTAAAAGTCTTCCTGCACGGCTGCTGCTGGCAATCGTGATCGGCATTCTGCTGGGGCTTGTTCTGCCGCAGAGCGCCATGGTCGTGGTGGTCACTGCCAAATACATCATGGGTCAGGTCATCATGTTCTGTGTCCCGCTGATTATCATCGGCTTCATCGCCCCCTCCATCACCCAGCTCGGCGGCAGCGCGACGCGGATGCTGTCCGTGGCGGTCATTCTGGCCTACGTCTCCAGTATTCTTGCGGCTTTCATGTCCGCAGGCGCGGGTTTTGCCATCATTCCCCATCTGAACATCATCACCGACCCTGAGGGGCTGCGCGAGCTGCCCGCGGTCGCATTCCAGCTGGATATCCCGCAGATCATGCCGGTCATGTCAGCACTCGTCTTCTCCATGCTGGTGGGCCTTGCCGCAGTCTGGACCAGGGCTGAGATCATTACCGGTGTGCTGGAAGAGTTTCGGAGTGTTGTCCTGAAGATCGTGGAAAAGATCATCATCCCGATCCTCCCGTTTTTCATTGCCGCAACCTTCTGCGGTCTTGCCTGGGAGGGCAGCATCACCCGTCAGCTCCCGGTATTTCTGGCCGTGATCCTGATCGTCATGGTAGGGCATTACATCTGGCTGGCTGTGCTCTACGGTACCGCATCCGCCTATTCCGGCAGATCCGGACGCGAGGTGATCAGTCATTACGGACCGGCCTATCTGACTGCCGTGGGAACCATGTCCTCGGCTGCCACGTTAGGCGTCGCTCTGGAATGCGCCAGAAAAAGCAAAAATCTGCGTCGCGACCTGGTGGATTTCGGGATCCCGCTCTTCGCCAATATCCATCTCTGTGGCTCCGTGCTGACGGAGGTTTTCTTCGTGATGACCATCTCCAAAGTCCTGTACGGTCAGCTTCCCTCTGTGAGCAACATGATCCTCTTCTGTCTCCTTTTGGGCGTATTTGCCATCGGCGCCCCCGGTGTGCCGGGCGGTACAGTCATGGCCTCTCTGGGTCTGATCACCGGCGTATTGGGTTTCGACAGCGACGGCACTGCTCTGATGCTCGCGATCTTTGCCCTGCAGGACAGCTTTGGCACTGCCTGCAACGTGACCGGAGACGGTGCGCTGACCCTGATGCTCACGGGATATGCCGAGAAGCACGGAATCAGGGAAGCTCCTTCGGCATGACCTGCTGATTCATCGCATCCCGCATCGGATGGGCTGCGTTTCAGGACCTGACAGAGGTTTCTCGCTCTGTTTGGTATCAGCCTCACCGTGATAGAACAAACCCCGGCTTTCCATGACATGCATCATGGAAGTCGGGGTTCGTTGTTCTGTTCATTTTCCGTCCGGGTTTCGCCGTTCTTTCTGTGGTCCGCTGTTCCGGCGCTCTCAGCAGTCCCCGCCCGGCTGCTTGTCCTCCAGGGCGCGGATTTCGTTTGCCAGCAGGCCGATCCGCCGCTCCAGTTCGTCCAGATCCGGCTCGGTCTCAGTGAGCTCTTCCCCGGGGTACTCTTCTGCCGGTTCCGCGGACAGGCCGTCGTCCGTGCTGCAGTCCTTCATGGGGTACTGTGCCCGGAATTCCCGCATTTTCCGGTCCAGGAAGCTGAGGTTCTCCTCCTCCCGGATCCGCAGGCCCCGGATGCAGTCCGCCAGCAGCTCGTCAGACTTTTTCTGTCTTGCCTCATACTCCTGCCGGAGCCGTTCTCCCTCCGCCTGCACTTCGCGCTCCATGGCCGCCGCCCGTTCCCGGCCCTTCTGAAGGGTCTCCCGGTACACCTGCGGCAGCGACAGCATGCCCTCGTCCGCCTTCTTCTGGCCGCTCAATTCCTTCTTGAGCCGCTCGTTCTCCTCCAGCAGTTCCAGGACCTGTTCCCGGATCTCCTCGAAGACCGCGTTCACCTTGTTGGCGTTATAGTATTTTCGCTTGACGACGTCGATCTGAATCGAGTCAAAATAATCAGCCGAAAGTTCCATTCTCTTATCACTCGCCTGTCTGTTCTCGTTCTTGCTGTTTCTGCGGTATTATAACAGATCGTCCGGTGTTTCGCAAGGCTTTCCTCCCGGATTGCGCGCTCTCACCCGGATTGAGCGTTTCCCCGGGTTGCGTTCTCTCGCCCGGAGCTCCGCCTCCGCCGTGCGGCAAGGGGCTCACTGTTGGCTATTCAGATACTCCTTCAGGAAGCGGATCGCCTTCCGGTATCCCTCGAAGCCGAGCCCGGCGAAGGTGCCCACGCAGGCCATACCCGCATACGAGATTCTGCGGAAGCTCTCCCGTGATCCCACGTCCGACAGATGCACTTCCACTGCGGGGATCCGCACCGCCTTCAGGGCGTCCAGGATTGCGACGCTGGTATGGGTGTAGGCGGCCGGATTGATGACGATGCCGTCCACTTTATTATACGCCTCCTGGATCCGGTCGACAATGGCCCCCTCGTGGTTGGACTGGTACAGGACGGGTTCGATTCCCTCCTCCACACAGCAGTCGTAGATGAAGCGCTGCAGGGCGTGGAAGTCTTCCTTCCCGTAGATGTCCGGCTCCCGCAGGCCAAGCAGGTTCAGGTTCGGCCCGTTGATAATGAGGAATTTCATGCCAGCACCTCCAGAATTTTCTGTACGGTCTCCTCCGGCGTGCCGTCGTTCAGGACCGTGAAGTCGGCAAAGCGCTCGTACATTGGACCGCGGACCCTGAGCATCTCCTCCAGATCCGCGCTCAGTGACAGCGGCCGGCCTTCCCGTGCCAGCTTCTCCGTCCTTCGGTCGATCCGGACGATGGTCCCGTTCTGGTGCAGCAGCGGATAGTTCTCCTCCCGCGTGACACAGCCGCCGCCGGTCGAGAGGATGATGCCGGAACGCTTTCCCAGCTCCCGCAGGATCTCCGTCTCCCGGCGTCGGAAGCCTTCCTCTCCCTCCAGCCGGAAGATCTCGGGGATGCTCATCCCGACCTGCTTCTCCAGCTCCGCGTCCGCCTCCAGGCAGGGGCGTTCCAGGCGCTCGGCCAGCATCCCGGCCACCGTACTCTTTCCCGAGCCCGGCATGCCGATCAGGATGATGTTCTGCATCTCGGAGGCCAGGCTTCTCTCGATTCGCAGCATGGCGTCTGCCGGCAGGTCGCGACCGAGGAAGATCTCCGACGCGCGCCAGGCCTGGGCTACCAGCATCCGCAGCCCTCCGGCCGTGGGGATGCCCAGCTCTTCCGCCTGCTGCATCAGCGCTGTCCGGGCGGGGTTGTATACCACGTCCAGCACCGCCCGGAGCTTCGGAAACTGCCGCAGGTCCGTGGCCTTCTCTCCGTTCTTCGGGTACATGCCCAGAGGGGTCGCGTTGACCAGCAGCACCGCGTCCGCATGTCGGCCGATGTTCTCATAGTTGTCCTCTCCGCGCCGGGACACCGGGATCACCCGATACCCCCTGCTGCGCAGAACCGCCTGCACCGTCACGGAGGCTCCGCCCGTCCCCAGGACCAGCGCCTTTCCTCTGGTGCCCTGTGTAAGGCCGGTGCTCTGTGTGATACCGGTCTCCTCCTGCCCGTAGTTGAGGACCGAATCCAGCAGGGTCCGGAATCCGAAGGCGTCCGTGTTGTCGCCCAGGATGCTCCCGTCCTTCAGGCGCAGCAGGGTGTTTACGCTGCCGATCTCCCGCGCCGTGTCGCTCAGGCGGTCGCAGTACGGGATGACCGTCTTCTTGTACGGGATCGTGACGTTCAGGCCGTGCCAGTCTCCGTGCCTTACAAAATCTTCCAGCTCTTCCCGGCTCTTTTCGTACAGCAGATACTCGTAGTCCGCGAGCTCCGCATGGATCTGGGGCGAATAACTGTGGCCCAGCTTCTCGCCCAGCAGTCCGCACTTCATTCTTCCGCCGTTCATCTCACACCACCTCGCTGTAGCTTCCCAGATACTCGTGCTGCTCGCAGATATCTCCCAGCTCTCCCATCAGCTGGATGAACTTCGGGGAGTAGACGGAGGTATCCAGGTCAAAATAGAACATGTATTCCCAGCTTTTTCCGGGAATCGGTCGGCTCTCCAGCTTGTGCATGTTGATGCCCAGGGCGTAGAAACGCGAAAGCACCCCGCACAGGGTTCCAGGCTCGTCCCGGATCACCATCATCAGGCTGGTGTGGTCCGCCCCGGGATAGATCTCCAGGTTCCGCGAGATACAGATGAAGCGCGTATAGTTGTCGGCGGAGTCCTGTACCGAGGACATGAGGATCTCCAGACCGTAGAGTTTCGCGCAGGCTCTGGAGGACAGCGCAGCCACGCCGGTTTCTCCGCTCTCGGCCACGGTTTTCGCAGCCACGGCCGTGTTCTCACAGGGGATGATCTTGGCGTTCGGGAAGCGCTGCAGGAAGGCGGTGCACTGGGCGATCGCCTGGCCGTGCGAGTAGATCTCGCGGATTTCCTCGGGTCTGGTCCCCGGCTTCACCAGCAGGTTGTGGTCCACCTTGATCCGGACCGAACGTACGATGCGGAAGCTGTGTTTCACCATCAGGTCGTACACAGCGTTCACCGTACCCGCGGTGCTGTTCTCCACCGGGATGACTCCGTAGCGGCAGAGGCCCTTCTCAACGGCGGAGAAGACCTTGTCAAAGCTCGAGAAGTAAAAGATATTCGGCCGGGTGAAGAGCTTCTCGCAGGCTATGCCGGAATAGGCTCCCTCCACCCCCTGGCACGCGACGATGGCCTTCTCCGGGAAGAGCTGTGGGGTGTCCCGCAGTGCCGCTTCGATGGCCCTGGTCTCCGGGCTCTCGCGGTGCAGGATCCGGTTCTGGTGGCTGCGGGAGAGCTCCATGATCATCGAGAAGAGGGTGAAGCTGTAGTCGCTGAACTCCTCCGGGCACATGCTCTCGATCCTGCGGAGCTTTTCCCGCTCCCGCTGCAGGTCCAGGACGGGCAGGCCTTTTTCCCGTTTGTAGCCTGCGATCTCGCCCGCGATCTCCATCCGACGCACGAAGAGCTCCAGCACCTGCCCGTCGATACCGTCTATCTCTTGTCTGTAGTCTTTCAGTTCCATCTCTACTCCTCCAGAATCAGGTCTGCAACAGCGATGGCGGCGACGGCTTCCACAACGGGAACCGCCCGCGGGACGATGCAGGGGTCGTGCCTTCCCTCGATCTGCAGTCTCTCCGGCTCCCCGGTACGCAGGTTCACGCTGTTCTGCGTCTTTGCAATCGACGGGGTGGGCTTTACGGCCAGCCGGAAGACGATCGGCATGCCGGTGCTGATACCGCCCAGGATCCCTCCGGCGTTGTTGTGCTCGGGGCGCAGCGGGAATGGGTCGTTGTTCTCGCTTCCTCGCAGGTCGCAGCCCGAAAAGCCGGAACCGAATTCGATTCCCTTCACCGCGGGAATGGCAAAAGCCAGCCGCGCGATCTGGTTCTCGATGCCGTCGAACATCGGCGCGCCGTATCCCCCGGGCAGACCGTCGATGACGCATTCGATCACGCCCCCGACCGAGTCCCCCTCCCGTTTTGCCGCGGCGATCGCATCCAGCATGGCGGCTGCCTTTCCGTCGTCCGTCACCGGGAAGGGCTTCTGATCCACCGGGGTCTCAAAGGGGCTTAAATCTGCGATGCCAGCAAGCCTCGTGATTCTGGCCCGGATCCCGATCCCGCGCCGCTCGAGCTCCTGCAGCAGCACGCCCCCTGCGACGCAGAGCGGTGCGGTGAGGCGGCCGGAGAAGTGTCCGCCTCCCTCATGGTCCTGATAGCCACGGAACCTGAGCTGCGCGGTATAGTCTGCATGGCCGGGTCTCGGGACCTCCTTCAGCCGGGCGTAGTCCTTCCCCCTGGTGTTGCGGTTTCGAATCAGTGCGGTCAGAGGCGCGCCGCAGGTATACCCGTCCTTCAGCCCGCAGATGAACTCCGGCCTGTCCTCCTCCCGCCGCGGTGTGGACCAGTCGTTCCGGCCGGGCGCACGCCGGTTCAGAAAGACCTGCAGCGCCTCCGGGTCTACCGCGATGCCGGCGGGCAGACCGTCCAACGTCATGCCGACCGCCTCCGAGTGGCTCTGGCCGAACAGGCTGAGACTCAATCTTCTTCCCTGATAGATGCTGCTCATAGTGCCTCCAGATCTTCCCAGAAACCGGGGTAGGATTTTGACACGCACTGAGCCCCGTGTACCGTGACCGGGGCCTCCGCGATCACCGCCGCGACCGCCGCCGACATGGCGATCCGGTGGTCTCCGCAGGCCTCCGCCCCGCCGCCGGCCAGCCTGCCCGTACCGTGAACGATGAGGCCGTCCTCCGTTTCCGTGACTTTGCCGCCGAGGCTGCGGATCAGCGCTGCGGTAGTCCTGAGCCGGTCGGATTCCTTCAGGCGCAGCCGTGATGCATTGCTGATCACCGTATCACCCCGGGCTGCGCAGGCGAGAACGGCGAGGACCGGCACCAGATCCGGCACCGGACCTGCGTCCAGTCGGAAAGGCCGCCGCTCCACACTCCGTGCCAGAATGCCGTCCTCCCGAAGCTCCACGGAGGCTCCGAAGTCCCGCAGGCAGTCCAGGATTCTGCGGTCTCCCTGTCCGGAATCCCTGCGAAGGCCCCGGACCAGGATTCCCTTCTCCGAGAGTGCGCCCATACTGAGGAAGAAGGCCACGCTGGACCAGTCGCCCTCCGCCTGAACCGTCTCCGGGAGCGCACAGTTCTGCCTCCCCGGGATCAGCCAGGTTCCCTGCTCCGGTTTCCGAAAGACGATCCCGGCCTCCTGCAGGACGCTTTCCGTGATCCCCAGATAGTCAGCAGATTCCAGCTCTCCCTGGCACCGCAGTCGGCTCTCGCCCTCCAGCCGGGGCAGCGCCATCAGAAGCCCTGAAAAGAACTGGGACGACACGTTCCCGGGCAGGTCGTAGTTCCCGGACCGAAGCGCTCCGGAACAGTGGAGCCGATCTCCCTCTCTCCGGATCTCCATTCCACCGCCTGCCAGTACTCGGTCAAAGGGGGCCAGCGGGCGCTGCGGGAGGCGCCCCTCCATCTTCAGCAGGACCTCTCTTCCCAGCGCCCCAGCCACCGGCAGCAGGAAGCGGAGCGTGGAGCCGGACTCGCGGCAGGGCAGCTCCGGGATCTCGTGGGAGCCGGGGCTGTCTGTGTCCCCTTCCGCGGCCGAAGCCTGTGGTACGGGACTCACCAGCAGCGCGCCCTCTTCTGTCTGGATCTCAGCACCCAGGGCACGGAGGCAGTCGGCCGTGGCCAGGATGTCGTCTGAGAGGCCCCGGAGGCGGATCCGCACGGGCTTTTCTCCCAGCGCGGCGCAGATCAGCAGCCGGTGGACCACCGACTTGGAGGAAGGGATCCGGACTTCGCCGCTTCTCTCTCCCGTTCTGACAGTTTGCTCCGACACTCAGACGCTCCTTTCATATCCGGCTTCCAGCCAGCCCTTCAGCTCCGAAGCCGCCGTTGGCACGATCCTGCACGCGCCGATGCGCTCCGGGACGATCAGGCTGAGTTTCCCGGAGGCGAACTTCTTGTCCAGCAGCATGGCGTCCTCCAGCTCCTCCGGCGGCCATGGGCTCTCTGTAGGAAGCCCGTATGCCTGCAGCAGCCCGACGACCGCTGCGGCCTCTTCCGGGCTGAGGCAACCCAGATGCGCGGCCGCCCGGCAGATCATTGCCATGCCGATCGCCACCGCCTCTCCGTGCAGAAGCCGGTAGCCGCTCCGGTTCTCCACGGCATGTCCGAAGCTGTGCCCGAGGTTCAGCAGTCTGCGCTTCCCCTGGTCCGTCTCATCCTCCCCGACGATCTCCGCCTTCATACGGACGCAGGTCTCGATGATTTCCTCTTCGGAGATCTCCCTGCGCCTGAGCTTCTCGAACAGTTCCGGGTCACCCAGCACTGCGTACTTGATGACCTCCGCCATCCCCGCGCGCAGCTCCCGCTCCGGCAGGGTTCGCAGGGTATCCGTGTCGCAGAGGACCAGCTCAGGCTGCCAGAACGCGCCAACCTGGTTTTTCCCCTCGGGCAGGTTCACTGCGGTCTTGCCGCCGACGGACGAGTCCACCGCCGCCAGCAGCGTGGTCGGGACCTGGATATAGTCGATACCCCGCTGATAGGTCGCCGCCGCAAAGCCCGTCAGGTCTCCGGTCACGCCCCCGCCCAGTGCCACGGCGCAGTCGCTTCTCGTAAGGCGGCAGGATGCCATACACTCCAGCAGTTCGCCGTACCGGGCAAGGCTCTTGGTGTCCTCGCCGGGCGGAAAGACAACAGGAAACACCTCGAGTCCGGCGCCTCTGAGGCTCTGCTCCGCCCTCTCTCCGTACAGGCGCCAGACGTTCTCACCGGAGACCAGGACGCAGCGCGCCGCCCGGGTGCACGCACAGACGGCCCTCCCCAGCGTGTCCAGAAGGCCCGCGCCAATCCGGACTTCGTAGGACCGGGAGTCCGTGCGGATCGGTATCACCGTCATTGTCCGTCGATCTCCTCTTTCAGCCGTCTGCCTTCCTCCAGCAGCGCGGTCAGCCGCTCCTTGTCGTTCTCCGCCATGGCATCGCGGCAGGCGCTGAGACTGGCGATCAGGCTGTCGATCTCGTCCATTAGGAAGTCCCGATTCTCCAGGAACAGCTCTGCCCACATGGGTGGATTCAGCCTGGCGACACGGGTCATGTCCCGATAGCTGCCTGCCGAGAAGCCGTGGTGGAGCTTCGCCGTGGGGCTCTTGACATATGAGCACGAGACGACGTGCGCCAGCTGCGACGTGAAGGCGATCATCCTGTCATGCTGTTCTGCCGTCGTGACCGAGATGCGGGAGAAGCCGGCAGGGGCCAGAAGCTTCTTCACCCGATCCAGCAGATAGATGTCATCAAACTTTGGCGGCACGATCACCATCGGCTGGTTCCGATACATGTCCGCCTTGGCGTACTTGTATCCGGAGTACTGGGTTCCGGCCATCGGATGCCCGCCGAGATAGGTAAAGTGCCACTTCTCTGCCAGTTGAAAGCAGGCCTCACAGACGACCCGCTTGGTGCCGCAGCAGTCCAGCACCACCGGCTTCTCTCCAACGTGCGGGCCCAGCTCCTCCAGGGCCTGGATCGACGCCTCCGGAAACACCGTCAGCAGCACCAGGTCGCAGTCCTTCACGTTCTCCGTGGTAAGCTTACCGTCCACGTCCCCGGAGAGCATGGCGAAGTTCAGTACGCTCTCGGTCCGGTTGGAGGCCAGCACCTCCCAGCCCGCGGCATGATAGGCCTTGGCAAAGCTGCCGCCGATCAGGCCCAGTCCGACAACTCCCACGGTGCTCATTGGACGATCCCCCTGATGGCTCTGATTTTCTCGGCCAGAGCACTGAAATCCTCCGGTCTCAGTGACTGCGCGCCGTCACAGAGGGCATGGATCGGGTCGTTGTGTACCTCGATGATCAGGCCGTCCGCCCCGCCTGCCGTCGCGGCCATGGCCATGGGTGGAACCAGCTTCGCGATCCCGGTGGCATGGCTCGGATCGACGATCACCGGCAGATGCGTCAGCTGGTGCAGCATCGGGACGGCCGCCAGATCCAGGGTGTTGCGGGTGTAGTCCGAGAAGGTCCGGATCCCGCGCTCGCACAGGATCACCCGCTCGTTTCCGCTGGCCATGATGTATTCCGCGCTCATCAGCAGCTCCTTCAGGGTGTTGGCCAGGCCCCGCTTGAGGAGGATCGGACGGTCTATCCGCCCGAGCTCCCGGAGCAGATCGAAGTTCTGCATGTTCCGCGCTCCGACCTGGATCACGTCCACATCCTCGAAGAGCGGCAGGTCGTTGATGTTCATGAGCTCCGTTACGATCGGCAGCCCGGTCTCTTCTCTCGCGATCCGGAGATATTCCAGCCCGGTCGCCTTGAGGCCCGCAAAGTCGTAGGGAGAAGTCCGCGGCTTGAATGCGCCGCCCCGCAGCAGCTGTGCGCCGGCCGCTTTCACCGCCTTCGCGACCTCCACGATCTGCTCCTCGGACTCCACCGAACAGGGTCCCGCAATCATCACGAAGTTTCCGCCGCCGATTCTGACCTCGCCGATCTCCACCACCATATCCTCCGGGTGGAACTTGCGGTTGCAGCATTTGAACGGCTCTGTCACCCGCTTGACCGAGTCGACAATCTCCAGGCTCTCGACCAGATCCATGTCCACGTTGGATGTATCGCCGATCAGGCCCAGCACCGTCTGGAACTCTCCGTCCGAGATGTGGATCTTCAGTCCCAGCGCCTGCAGCCAGGCAATCAGCTGAGCCTTCTTCTCCTCCGTAACGCCGTGCTTCAGTACAACGATCATAACTACACCTCCAAAAACAAAAGCCGCACAGGATAACCCGTGCGGCAAAATGACGAGATCAGTGCTCTTTTTGCATCACAAATTATCCTTACCGTGAAAAGCCGGTAAAGTAATAATAATAGGATGCAGAAAAGCAGAAATTCATGGAAGCTCTGACTCCTTCAGAAAGATGCGCTTACTATAGTGCAAAGGGAAGGATTTGTCAAGCTTTTTTGAGTGCTTTTTCGGCCTTTCTCTGCTCGTCGCCCCGGTGCAGGATCGGAGAGATGCGCTTGTACAGCAGGAAGGTCAGCAGGGACACGACGACGCCTTTCAGCAGGTTGAAGGGCACCACCGCAAAGAGGACCAGGGTCGCCACGCTGGTGATTGAGGCATTGACCTTCGTGCCCATGCCGATGATGGCGTCCAGGGGCATTCCGAACAGCTGGGCAAATTTCGGCAGAAGATACACCGCGTTGAAAGCGCTTCCGAACACCGTCATGACAAGGGTGCCGACACAGAGGCCGATGAGTGCGCTTTTCCTGTTCGGCCGGGCATGGTAGACGACGCTCGCCGGCAGTACGAAGGAGCAGCCCACCGCAAAGTTTGCAAAGTCTCCGACAAAGGCCGTCGAGGTTCCCTTCAGCAGCAGCTTGACGCTCACCTTCAGAAACTCGCAGATGACGCCCGCTACCGGTCCGAGATAGAAGGTGCAGATCAGTACCGGAAGCTCGCTCAGGTCGATCTTATAGAAGCTGGGCGCGAAGAACAGTGGGATCTCCACCAGCATCAGCACACCGGCCATGCACGAGAATACCGCCGTGTAGGTGATGTAGTGGGTGTCTGAGAGAGACTTCCTGTTCTTGCAGAGCTTCTGTTCCAGATACCACGCGACAAGGAACAGGCCCGCGAAGATCAGCAGGCAGACGGCAATGAATTTCAGGTTTTCGACGACTTGGTTTTCCATGTTTTCCCCTCCAAAAAAAGAATCGCCCGAAGATACATATCTTCAGGCACAAAATATGGGGCAGAGGAACGGGCGGATCTGAAACACTCTCTATCCGTCTTCTTCCATCCAGACTCTACTGTCGGTACCGGAATCACACCGGTTCATGCCTTTCGGCTCGCGGACTGTACCGCCGGTCGGGAATCACACCCTGCCCTGAAGACAGCTGCAGTATAGCACGCGCTGCGGAATTTGACAAGCCCCTTTTTTTGGACTATACTGTGGACGCAGACAAAGGCACGATCCCTTCAGGCGCATCGGGCACGGTGTCCACCTGCCGGCACAGCGGCGCAGTCAGTTTTTGGGCACCGGAGGCATTGAGCGCCGAAGGAACACTGAACACAGAAGCAGACTGCCGCAGGAGGAGGACGACATGCCCGGGCGTGAAATCACCTGCTGCTTCACTGGGCACCGGCCGGTCCGGCTGCCCTGGAGCACCAATGAAAAGGACCCTCGCTGCATCTCTCTGAAGGAACAGATTGCAGCCAGCCTTGAGGGGATCTATGCCTCCGGCTACCGGCACTTCATCTCCGGCATGGCCATTGGCTGCGACACCTACTTTGCCGAGGCCGTTCTTGCCCTCCGAGAGAGGCATCCCGACGTAACGCTGGAGGCGGCCGTGCCCTGCGATGATCAGGCCGACCGCTGGACAAAGCGTCAGCAGGCTGTCTATGCCGATATTCTGAGCCGCTGTGATACCGTGACCCACGTATCCCATCTCTATACGCCGGACTGCATGATGCGCCGGAACGAGTACATGATCGAACATTCCTCCCTGCTTCTGGCCTGCTTCAGCGGCCGTGGCAGCGGCACCATGAAAACGATCCTCTGTGCCGAGCGCAGCGGGCTCAGAACCATCATTCTGGATATATAAAAGCAGACCGGTCTGCGTTGTGAGACAGATCGATCTGCAGCGTGTTCTGTATTGACGGACTGACCGGCACTTTCTGTGGGCTGTCCCGTGCTCTTCAGCAGCAGAAGACGCCCGTTCGGCACATCGGTCCCAGACACAGGTTGGCCGCGCACAGCGTCAGGCAGAGCCGGTTCGTGCTCAGGCCGTTGGTGTAGCGGACCCGGTAATTGTCATAAAAATCTCCACCGGTCTGGAGCTGCCGGAGGAGCTGCTGGTACTCGAGGTTGTCCGGTTCCAGCTGGACCGCCTTTTTGGCTGCATCCAGTGCGGCAATCCTGTTTCCGAGATACATGTTCGCCCCGGCGCAGAGGTAGTACCACTTTCCGTCACGCTCCTCCGGAGGCACCGATGACAGCGCCGTCAGAGCCTCCCGGTACATGCCGTTTCGGATATAGTTCTTCGCCGCGGTGTATTCGCTGCGCTCCGTCTGCTGCGTATACTGCTGCGAATACTGCCATGCTCCGCCCCAGGGGTTCCCGTAGGCGCCGAAGGGATCGCTGTAGGTCTGATACTGGTATCCCCCCGTGGAGCCGTAGCCGCCGGCGTAGGACGACTGCTGTGCTGCGGCCCCGCTTTTGATCTGATCATAGGCAGCGTTGACGTCATTCATCATCTGTGCTGCGTGCTCATCCCCCGGGTTCAGGTCCGGGTGATATTTTTTTGTCAGTTCGCGGTATGCTTTTTTGATTTCCTCGTCACTGGCGTCCGGCGATACGCCAAGCACCTGATAAGGGTTAGAAACCATGTGAGTTCGTCCCGTCTGTTGTATTGTATTTCCTGTCAAACTCTGTCCACAGGCCGAAGCAGAGGATGTTTTTCAGCAGATCAGCGTCCAGAACCAGCGGAAGCCGGTCGAAATCTGCCATGCATTCGCCCAGCAGCATGCGGAGGATATCCCGGAAGCACTCGCCGTTGTCTTTCAGGCCGTAATATCTGCGGAAGGGATTGTAGCTGCCCCGCAGGGTGTCCCGGTCCAGATCCACGCAGGCATCCGCGACGTATAAAAAGCGCCCCAGTCCCGCGCCGAAGGCTCTGAGCGTATCGGACCACCGGTCGTCCCGGCAGACAAAGATCTCGGACATCATGACGGCAAAGGTCTCGGCAGCCGCATCCGGGTCCTCGGTTTTATCCCGCTCCAAATCCCGGAGAAGACCGATCGAGCGCTCCATCGCGCCGCACTGCCTCGGATAGCGCTCCGCCAGGCTGCGCCACGTCTTCTTCATTCCCGCCGAGACCGCCAGGGCTGAGAGATTGCCGTCGTCCTCCCAGTTGTCTCTCAGCTTCAGATAGCTCAGCGCCATGTTCATATCCGCCGCGTAGTCCGTAAAGCAGCATTCCCACCACTTCCGGGCATGAACCGGGTGAGCGATGCAGGGTTCCTCTCCGTCCCGCTCCGGCTCTTCATAGAGCGACTGGAGCAGCAGGATCAGAAAGCAGAGATCATAGTTCAGGGTGAAGCCGGCAGCCGTGCCGTAGCGTCTCCGTAGATTCCTGCACAGGCCGCAGTAGGCCCCGCGGTAGCGCAGGTCCTCCTCCGCTGTCAGCATGCCGCGGTCGGCTGTCAGAAAGCCGAACATTCAGGTCTTTCCCTGGAAGGAGTTTCCGCATTTCCGGCAGACGATCTTGACCCTGCCGCGCCCTTTCGGGACCCGCAGCGTGGTCTTGCAGGCAGGGCAGGTAAAGAACTTGTAGTCCTTCCGCTGCTGCCACCGGTCCCGCAGGATCCGAAGGCTGCTCAGGACCCGTCCCTTCTCCTGGAGATAGCGAGCGTTTTCGGCACTGCGCCGGACCACGTCCCGCGAAAACATCCTGTAGTAGGTCAGAACGATCAGGACGAGCGCAAGCGGTGTCAGAAGGCGGCTGACTGCACCCTTTGTCAGCGAGGCAATCAGCAGCAGAAGCACGTCCGCAAGAAGCAGAAAGCGGTTCAGAGAATCGTTGCCGTTTCTGCCCATCATAAACTGCATCATTTTTTCCTTCATGGTCCGTCACCCGTGTGAAACAATTTATGGCGTTATTTTAATTCCATTTTTATACCAATACATCAAAAAATTGTTAACAAGGCATCAGGCGCGGTGAACTTTGAGCGACGACATGACGATTTCTTCACACAGCTCGTCATAGCTCATCCCCTCCACCGCTGCGGCCTTCGGGATCAGGCTGTTCGGCGTCATGCCCGGAAGGGTATTGACTTCGAGGAACCATGCTCTTCCCGCCGCGTCCAGAATATAGTCCGAGCGCGAGTAGACCTGCAGATTCAGCGCGCTGTGTACCTGTTCCGCGGTCTTACGGAGAAGCCGGTCTTCCTCCTCCGTCAGGTCGGCCGGACAGATCTCCGACGCTCCCAGCGCTCCGCTCTGATACTTTGCCACATAGTCGAAGCCCATGCCTTCGGGGGGGACGATCTCGATGGGGCTCAGCGCCTTCCCGTTCAGGACCGGCACCGTCAGCTCTCTGCCGTAGATCTTCTCCTCCGCCACAAAGCGGCTGCCGTAACGGACCAGGCGCTTCAGCGCTTCGCGCAGTTCTTCCCTCGTCTCCGGTAGTTCCACTCCGATAGAGCTGCCGCCGTTTACGATCTTTACCGCTCCGGGCACCGGCAGTTCCTGCGCCAGCTGTTCGACGTTTTCCTCCGTGATCACGCACTCTCTCCAGGCGGGCGTGAGGACTCCGTGGGATTCCAGGATCCGCTTCGCCATCGCCTTGTCCATTGCCACTGCGCTCGCGAGGGGGCCGGAGCCGGTGTAAGGGACCCCGATCAGCTCCAGCAGCGCCTGAATCTTTCCGTCTTCCCCGTCGATCCCATGCAGACCCAGAAACACGCAGTCCGCAAGTGCGCAGATCTCAGCCACATTTTTTCCGAGGTGCCCCTTTGAGGGGTAGCGTCTGGCGGCCCATACCGCCTTCAGGTCCGGCTCCTCGGTCTCGATGGCCACCTGCCCGCAGAAACCGTACGGTTCCTCGAAAGCCTCTTCCAGGGACCCGTGCCAGTTCTCCAGGCCCAGAAACAGGTCTACAAAAATTGCTTTGTGTCCTCTGCGCCGCAAAGCCCTGCAGACCGAGGTTGCCGTGACAAGCGCCACGTGGCGTTCCGTGCTGATTCCTCCGCCGAGTACGACAATTTTCATCTGATGAACTCTCCTGTATCAAAAAGAATAAAAAAAGCTTGCATTTTGCTTTGGGATGTGCTATTATATTTGAGCTTTCGGAAATGCGCGATTAGCTCAGCTGGATAGAGCGTCTGGCTACGGACCAGAAGGTCAGGGGTTCGAATCCCTTATCGCGTGCCATTGCAAAATCCCCGAGCCGTGAAGGTTTCGGGGATTCTTTTTACCCATCTCAGCCGCAGAGAGCCAAAAATCAGCCGCAGAAGGGCTAAAACCTCACGTTCAGGTCTGCCGGACCATCCAGACCGCCGAGGTAATCGGAGTCTGTGAACTGCCACAGCTCATAGTCGCCCGTATACTCCGGAAGGCGGTTCTCCAAGGTATAGTTTGCCAGCCACGTGGGAAGGCCCGCAATCGCTCTGGCGTCCGTCTCGTAACGGAGGTAGCCCTCGGACGCGTAGATGCCGGAGCGGTATCCCGCCGCCTCCACGGTATCCGAGAACGCTGCAACAATCGCGGCCCTCTCCCAGGCGCTCACACTGTCCGCCCGACCGTTCGGATAGTCGCCGGACCACTCCATGTCGATATAGAGCGGAAGGTCCAGCGTATATCCGTCCAGGGTCTTCAGGGCGGCTTCCGCCTCTTCCACTGCCTCCGTAACGTTGATGGCGGTGGAGAAAAAATACGCCCCGACCTGCAGCCCCGCATCCCGGGCGCTGCGCAGAAAGATCTGGGTCTGGCGGTCTCCGTACATATGCCCGGTGCCCCAGCCTCGGCCGCCCAGGCGGATGATCACGAATCGGATCCCCTGCGCTTTCAGGGCTTCGAAATCGACCTGGTTGTTGTAGAACGAGAGATCCATCCCGATTTCGGAAGCCTCTCTGCCCGTTTCGTCATAGTATCGCAGCTGCCCATCGGAGCTGACAAGGTCCGCCCTCGCCGGACTCCTGAACGCTCCGAGCAGAGAGAGCAGCGCCGCTGCGCAGATCAGAGCTCTGAGCTTTGACCTGCTTTTTTTCATTTCAGAACAACCTTCCTGTAGGCCTTCTTTCCGCGGCGCAGGAGGAAACCGGCCCGCAGCTCCGCCTCCGTGAGGCTGCGTTTCTCGTTTTTCTCAACAGTGCCGTCCAGACTCACGCCGCCCTGGATGATGTTGGTCCGGGCTTCGCTCCTGCTCTTGCAGAGGCCGGCCAGCACCAGCAGTGCGGGGAGCGAAATCTCTCCGTCGGTCAGGTCGTTCTCGGTGACCACGGTTTCCGGGGCGTCACCGCCGTCGGAAGCTCCGCCTGCGAAGAGCGCTCTGGCGGTTTTCTGCGCTTTGTCCGCCTCTTCTTCTCCGTGTACCATTGCAGTGAGTTCCCAGGCCAGGATTTCCTTCGCCCGGTTCAGATCGCTCCCCTCCCAGGACGCCATTTCATCGATCTGCTCCAGCGGCAGGAAGGTCAGCATCCGGATGCACTTCATGACGTCCGCATCCCCGACGTTGCGCCAGTACTGATAGAATTCATAGGGGCTGGTCTTGTTCGGATCCAGCCACACGGCGTTGCCGGCGGTCTTGCCCATCTTGTTTCCCTGGGAATCCGTCAGCAGCGTGATGGTCATGGCATGGGCGTCCCTGCCGAGCTTTCTTCGGATGAGCTCCGTACCGCCCAGCATATTGCTCCACTGATCGTCGCCGCCGAACTGCATGTTGCAGTCATAGTGCTGGAACAGATAGTAGAAATCGTAGGACTGCATGATCATGTAGTTGAATTCGAAAAAGCTGAGCCCTCGCTCCATGCGGTTTTTATAGCACTCCGCACGGAGCATGTTGTTCACCGAGAAATGCGGTCCCACCTCCCGCAGTACGTCCACGTAGTTCAGATCCAGCAGCCAGTCGGCGTTGTTCACCATGATGGCCTTTCCGTCGGAGAAGTCAATGAATCGCTCCATCTGCCGGCGGAAACACTCGGCGTTGTGGTTGATATCCTCGCGGGTCAGCATCTTGCGCATATCTGTTCTGCCGGAGGGGTCTCCGATCATGGTCGTGCCGCCGCCGATCAGCGCAATTGGCGTGTTCCCTGCCATCTGCAGACGCTTCATCAGGCAGAGCGCCATAAAGTGTCCTGCCGTCAGGCTGTCAGCGGTACAGTCAAAGCCGATATAGAATCTGGCTTTTCCTTCGTTCACCAGCTTCCGGATTTCTTCTTCGTTGGTTACCTGCGCAATCAGTCCTCGCGCGGTCAGTTCCTCATAGACTCCCATGTTTGACTCCTTGTTTGTATTTCTCTGCGTATTCAAGCTGTTCCTCAGCCGAGCGCAGGGTTGTTTCCGTGATGTTTTCGCCGCCGTGGAGGCGCGCAAGCTCTCGGCGCCTGCCCTGCCGGTCAAGCGGCTCAACCTCTGTGAAGGTCCTTCCGCCCCGTTCTGTCTTGGTGATGACAAAATGCGTATCCGCCATGGAGGCCAGCTGCGGCAGATGCGTCACGCACAGCACCTGCTTTGCTCCGGAGAGGGAAGCCAGCTTCTCGCCGACCCGCTGTGCGGCGATACCCGAGACGCCGGTATCGATCTCGTCAAAAACCATGGTGGGGACAGGGTCTCCACGGGAGAGCACGTTTTTCAGGGCCAGCATGACGCGGCTCAGCTCACCGCCGGAAGCGATACGGCTCAGGCGGCCCGGGTCTTCTCCCCGGTTGGCCGCGAGCAGAAATGCGACGGCATCCAGTCCGGTAGGCTGGAGTTCTCTCTCTTCCGTAAAGGCAACCTCAAATCGGGCCGCCGGCATGTTCAGATCGTGCAGCTCTGCTTCCACCGCTCCTGCCAGCGCTTTTGCTGCAGACTTTCTCTGCCGGCGCAGCTGGAGGGCAAGCTCCGTACAGGAGGCCTTCAGCTTCTGAAGCTCATGCTCCGCCGCCTCCAGCCGCTCCTCTGAGAGGTCCAGCTCCTTCAGGCGCAGTCTGCACTGTTCCAGCCAGGCGGGAAGGTCGTCAACACTCTTTCCGTATTTCCGCTCCAGGCGCGTGATGAGGTGCAGCCGCTCCTCGATCCTGTCATACTCATCCTGGGAGAAACTGAGCGCGTCCTGAAAATCCTGCAGGGTTTCGAATACGTCGCTGAGAAGGAATCCGGCCTGCTCCAGTTTTTCTGCCGCCTCCCGCAGTTCCTCGGCAAATCCCGCAGCTCTCCGGCAGTTCCAGAGCGCGTCCTTCTGCAGTGGGATGGCCCCTTCTTCAGAATTCAGCGCATGGATGGCCTGCTCGAGGGCCTCTGTGAGTTTTTCTGAGTTTTTCAGCAGCTCGCGCCGTCGGACCAGTTCTTCATACTCTCCCTCCTGCAGCTCTGCCTCCTCCAGCTCTCTCACACTTCTCTGCAGGCTCTCCTGCAGATGGAGCTTCTCACTGCCGTCCATGGCGAGCCGGTCTCTCTCCCTCCGTACGGTGCGGAGTTTTTCATAGGTCTCTCTGTAGTCCGTCTGATCCAGCGCTGCGAAACGATCCAGTGCCTCAAGGTGGCCGCTCTCGTCCAGGAGCTTCATCCCGTCGTTCTGTCCGTGCAGTTCCAGCAGCAGGCTGCCCAAGCTTCTCAGCTGTCCGGCCGTCACAGGCACGCCGCAGATCCTCGCCGTGCTCTTGCCGTCGGCAGAGATGCGCCGATGCAGGATGACCTGCCCGTCCTCCGCATCTACCTCGTTCTCCCGGAGCCAGTTCCGGATGCTGTCGGTATCGCTGTCGAATACCGCCGTGACCGCTGCGTGATCCGCCCCCGTCCGGATGAGCTCCCGGCTGACTCTTGCGCCGGTCGCGGCCGAGATCGCATCCAGTATGATGCTTTTTCCCGCGCCGGTCTCGCCCGTCATCACGTTCAGTCCGGGGCCGAAGCTGACGTCCGCAGCTTCGATCACGGCGATGTTTTCAATCCGAAGTTCTCTGAGCATCTCAGGTCAGAAGTGTCCCGATCTCGTCATAGAAGGCCCGCGCCGCATTCTGGTCCCGCATGGCCAGGAAGGCTGTGTCATCCCCGGCAATGGTACCGACCAGTCCTTCGATGTCCATGCCGTCCAGGGCGCTGCAGGCAGCCGGAGCCAGCCCGGGCAGCGTGCGGAGGACAAGAATATTCTGGGCGGTGTCACACGAAATGACACATTCACGGAAGATCTTCTGGAGCCGGAGGCTGTGGTCCCCCGAATGCAGAGGGCTGAGTGCAACATAGCGGTAGCCTCCGCCCGGTGCAGCCTCCTTTGTCAGACGCATATCGCGGATATCCCGGGACAGGGTAGCCTGCGTCGTCCTGATTCCGCGTTCCTCCAGGGCATGCATGAGCTGGTTCTGTGTTTCAATGCTTTGGGAATTGATGAGCTCCAGAATCATGGTCTGCCTTTCGTTTTTCATACTGCTGTCCTCCGTCAGAATAGTTTTTCAAGCTGTTCGAAGAAAGAACGCCGTGAAAGATCGATCATCTGCACACTGCAGTCTGATGCGCGGATTTCAAGCAGATCTCCGCTCTCCAGATCCGCTACCGAATAGCCGTCCACCGCGAGGTAGGCACGACGTCCGGTGAGCTTTTCCGTCAGGACGCGGACCGTTCTGTCCGGTGGAAGAACAAAGGGCTTTGCCGTCAGGGTATGCGCACAGATCGGCGTCAGAAGAATGGCCCGGGCGTTCGGTTCCACGATCGGTCCGCCGGCCGACATCGAATACCCTGTGGAGCCGGTCGGTGTCGCGATGATCAGCCCGTCGCCGGAGAAGGAAAACATCTTCTTTCCGTCCGCCCACGCCGTCGGCTGGATGCACTCACCGTAACCGTGGAGCACAACGTCATTCAGCGCCCGGTCCCGCAGAATCTCTTTCCCGTCCCGGTGAAGCACCGCATCCAGCATCATCCGCCTGCTTCTGGGGGCGTCGTCCCGCAGCGCTTCCGGGATTCTTCCCAGGTCTTCCGGTTCCAGGGCAGTCATGAACCCCTTTGTTCCGAGGTTGATGCCCAGGATGGGGATCTCCTCTCCATCCAGCTCGCGCACGACGGAGAGGATGGTGCCGTCTCCTCCCAGAACCACAGCATGGCTGAGTTCTGAGATGCAGTCACAGATCCGGCTGATCTGGATGTTCCGGGGCGGAGCGTACGATTTCCCCGTAAAAACCGGACAGACCCGGCTCTCATGTCCTGTCGTCTTCAGAATCTCCGCGACTTTCTCTGTCAGGAGCAGATCCTGATCGCGGTATGGATTGGGACAGATTGCAATCATAGTTTCTCCCGATGTGCGGCGGCAGTCACTTCAGCCGGAGCAGGGTAGCTGCCCGGAAGGCCGCCATTCTTCAGATAGCATAGGAACTCGATATTTCCTTCCGGTCCGCGGATCGGTGAATAGTCCAGTCCGTGCACCGTGTATCCGTCATTCACCGCAGATTCCAGGCATTCTTCGATGACCCTCTCATGCACAGCTGGATCCCGCACAACGCCTTTCTTCCCCACCTGGCTGCGGCCGGCTTCAAACTGCGGCTTGATGAGGCAGACAAAATCCGCCCCGTCTTCCAGAAAAGGCTTTACTGCCGGCAGGATCAGGCGGATTGAGATGAACGACACATCCATCACGGCAAGGCTGATGCTCTCCGGTACTTGTTCCCGGTTGAGATAGCGAAGGTTGGTTCTCTCGATATTGACCACTCTGGGATCCTGGCGGAGTTTCCAGGCGAGCTGCCCGTAGCCCACGTCCACCGAGTAGACTTTCGCCGCGCCGTTCTGGAGCAGTACGTCAGTAAATCCTCCGGTCGATGCGCCGCAGTCAAGGCAGATCCTGCCGGCAGGGTCGATCGGGAAAACCTGAAGTGCTTTCTCCAGCTTCAGTCCTCCCCGGCTGACGTAACGCAGTGAGGTGCCCCTGAGCTCCGGTACACTGTCCTGAGGTACATTCGTTCCGGGCTTGTCGAGCCGCTGCCCGTTTACGAACACTTCTCCGCTCATGATGACGGCTCTGGCCTTTTCCCTGCTCTCAGCAAGACCCTGCTGGACCAGAAGCTGGTCAAGACGAATTTTTTTCTCCATACAGACCATCCATGATGAACCTGCAGCCTGCGAATCTGCTGCAGGACCTGTTAAACCTGCGTACCCGGCAGCTGCTGCGGAACCTGTTCTCCCAGCAGGGCCACCGTCGCTTCGACTGCCGCTTCCGCATCGATCCCATATTTCCGCATGAGCTCCGCCCGGGAGCCGTGCACAACGATCCCTTCGCCGAGGTTCAGAAAACGTGCCCGGAGCGGGATTCCCTGTTCTGCTGCGGCGGTCGCCAGCACCGTCCCCAGCGATCCTGCGGCACATACTTCCTCGGTACAGACCAGTCTTCCCGTTTTCATCAGGCTCTTCATGGTCTCCGGAAAGTCCTTCCCGTCCAGGGCCGAGAGCTTGATCACCTCTGCCGAGATTCCCTTCGTCTCCAGCTGCTTCGCCGCTTTCAGCGCCTCGGCAATCATGGTGCCATAGGCCACCAGCGTCACGTCACTGCCGCTCTGCAGAACAGCTTCCCGTTCCGGATGCAGCCCGGACCAGGTGTTCTCACCGCCCCGCGGATAGCGGATCGCAACGGGACCGGACTCCTCTTCCACCGCTTTCCGTAGCAGTTCTCGGAGTTCGGAAAAACTTGCCGGCGCAAAGATCTTCATGCCCGGGACCGTCCTGAGATAGGATACATCAAAGATCCCGTGATGGGTCTCGCCGTCACTGCCCACAAGACTGGCCCGGTCAATGCAGAAGACGACATGCAGCTTCAGCAGGGACACGTCGTGTATCATCATGTCAAAGCCGCGCTGCAGGAAGCTGGAATAAACGGCAAAAACGGGAATCAGGCCCTGCTTCGCCATTCCGGCTGCCATCGAAGTTGCGTGTCCTTCGGCGATTCCGACGTCCGTAAACCGATCCGGGAATCTGGACGCGAAATGCTCCATACCGGTTCCCAGACACATTGCCGCAGTGATTCCAACGAGTCTGTCGTTTTCTTCAGCCAGCTTACAGAGCGTCTCTCCAAAACAGTCAGAAAAGCCTGCTTCCACGGGTTCCGGCTCCCCGGTGAAGGGATCGAAGGGGCCGAGTCCGTGATAGATCTCCGGGTGCTCCTCTGCAAAAGGAACGCCCTTTCCTTTTTTTGTGATGACGTGCACCAGAACCGGTTCCCGATAGTCCTTCGCCAGTTTCAGAACGGCCTCGAGCTCCCGGATGTTGTGCCCGTCCACCGGTCCGAGGCAGTTGAGCCCCATGGCGCTGAACATATTGGACGGCAGCACCCGGCCTTTGATATTCTCTTTAAGCCGGTGGCTGAACTGGTAAAGCTCCGGTGCGTCCGCCATCATATCGCGGTACCAGCGTTTGAAGCGGATATAGCCCGGGCGGATCCGCATATCCTGCAGAAGCCTTGCCGTTCCCCCGACATTCGGGTCGATCGACATCTTGTTGTCGTTCAGGATGATTACCATCGGCTCCCCGCTAGCCGCCGCTGCTGCGAGTCCCTCATAGGCAAGCCCGCCTGTCAGGGCACCGTCTCCGAGCAGAGCCACTACGTTATAGTCGCCGTGCTGAAGCGTCCGGGCTTTCGCCATGCCTACCGCGACCGAGATCGCATTGGACGCATGGCCGGCGATAAACGCGTCGTCGTCGCTCTCGACCGGTTTGGGGAAACCCGAGATTCCGCCGAACTGACGCAGCGTGTCAAAGCGCTCCCGTCTGCCGGTGATGATCTTGTGGACGTAACTCTGGTGGCCGACGTCAAAAATCAGCCTGTCTTTTGAGGTGTCATATACCCTGTGCAGTGCCAGGCTGAGCTCTACCGCGCCAAGGTTGGAGGCGAGATGTCCTCCCGTCTTTGCAACGGAGTTCAGCAGAAAAACCCGCAGCTCTACCGCGAGCATTTCCAGCTCTTCCGGACTGAGCTTTTTGACGTCCGCAGAGGAATGAATCCGATTCAGAACTTCCATACTCCACTCAGCTTTTCCGCGCTGCCAGGCTCTCCGCCAGGCTCTCGAGAAACGCCGTGTCTGAGAACTGCTCCCGCAGAACAGCCAGCGCTTCGTCCGTCAGGCGCCCCACAGCACGGGTGCATTCCTCCAGGCCAAGCAGTGCCATATAGGTGTTTTTTCCTTCGTTCCGATCCGAGCCGATCGGCTTTCCCAGTTCCTCTTCGGTGCTGAGCACGTCGAGCATGTCGTCGCGGATCTGGAAAGCCAGCCCGATCAGTGTGCCGAAGCGTGCGGCGGCGGTCTCCTGCTCTTTTGATCCTCCCGCCGCAGCCGCTCCCATGGCGCAGGCAGCACTCAGTAACGCCCCCGTTTTCCGCCGGTTGATGGCATCAAGCTCAGCCGTTGTCAGCACTTTGCCCTCTCCGAGCATATCAAGATACTGTCCGCCGCACATCCCGTCAAAGCCCACCGCATCCGCAAGCAGCTCCGCACAGCGAAGCCTTGCCTCTCCGGGCAGATCCGAGCGCAGGATGGTGCCGAAGGCCTCGGCCTGCAGGGCATCTCCTGCTAGGGTCGCGACGCATTCTCCGTATACCACATGGTTGGTGGGCTTTCCTCTTCGCAGGTCATCGTCATCCATGCAGGGCAGGTCGTCATGGATCAGGCTGTAGGTGTGCAGCATTTCCAGTCCGCAGGCGGCATCCAGCGCAGCTGCGACCTCTCCCCCGCAGATCCGGCAGAACTCCAGAAGAAGCGTCCCGCGGATTCTCTTTCCGCCGGAGAGAAGGCTGTATCGAAGCGCTTCCGCATATCCGCTCATCGGGTCGCCTTCCGGCAGAACAAAAAAATCCTCAAGTCGTCTGTCGATCAGGGTCCTGTATTCGGATAGTCTGTTTTTCATATCACTCTTCAAACGGCGTCAGCTCGGGCTGACGGTCTTTTCCTTTTTTCATCTGAAACACTCTCTGCTCAGCATCCTCCAGCATCCGGTTGCAGTCCGCCAGCAGAGCTGATCCTTCCTCGAAGCAGTCCAGGGATTCCTGAAGCGTGATATCCCCTTTTTCCAGATGGGCGACGATCTCCTCCAGGCGCTTTACCGAAGCCTCAAAGCTCAGCTTCTGTTTTTCCATCTTCAGAAACCTCCACACGTTCTACTCTGCAGTCGGCTGTCCCGTCGGTCAGCCGCAGCTGAAATCCGTCTCCCTCATGAAGTTCGCGCGCGCTGCGGAGCATCTCACCGGACGGTCCAAATGCCATGAGATAGCCCCTCGACATCACTTTCAGGGGACTCATCGCTTCCAGTGAAGCAGCTTTCTGAACCAGAGCGCTCCGTTTTCCAAGGAGAAGATTCTCTGTCGACATCTGCATTCTTTCCTGGAGTCTGTCCAGTTCCAGTCTCCGCAGGTCCACAAAGCCGGATGCGTCGGTCAGAACTCTTTTCTTCCCAAAGAATTCAAGCTGCTGCCGGCAGAATGTCAGGCGGCTCTCCTGGGAGAGCCGGAGCTTGCGTTCCAGCTTCTTCAGATCCTCATAGACACTGCGGTAGTCCGGCACTGCGATTTCCGCCGCATTGGAGGGCGTCGAGGCGCGTCTGTCGGCCACGTAGTCCGAGATCGTGACATCCGGTTCATGCCCTACGGCCGATATCACGGGAATCCGGGATGCATAGATTGCCCTGGCCACCCGCTCGTCGTTAAAGGCCCAGAGATCCTCCAGCGACCCGCCGCCGCGGCCGGTAATAATGAGATCCGCAACGTCAAACTCGTTGGCATAGCGGATTGCGCCCGCAATCTCTGCCGGCGCCTCCTCGCCCTGAACCCGGACAGGCAGAAGAACCAGTTCTGTCATCGGCCACCGCTGTCCGAAGATCCGGATCATGTCCCGCACTGCAGCTCCCGCGGAGGACGTAATCAGCGCAACCCTGTCCGGAAACACCGGGATCGGTTTCTTGTGCGCGGGATCAAACAGACCTTCCTCCCGGAGTCTCTGCTTCAGCTGCTCGTAGGCGACCTGCAGGTCTCCAACCCCTTCCGGCATGATCCCGGTGCAGTTGAGCTGATAGGCACCGTCTCTCGGATAGACTCTCAGACTGCCGTACGCAGACACCTTCATCCCGTTCTCCGGTCGGAACCGAAGCTTCTGGGCACTGCTGCGAAACATCACGCAGCGAAGGCTGCTCTCCTGGTCTTTCAGCGAGAAATAATGATGCCCGGACGGGTAGATCTTATAGTTGGAGAGTTCTCCGGTCACACAGAGGTCCAGGAAGCGACGGTCCGATTCCAGAAGAACCTTGACCGCAGCGTTCAGTTCGCTTACCGTCACGGTCATGCGCGGAATCGTCTCCGTCATCTGTCCCGAAGGAAGCTCCCCAGAAGGCCGTTAATAAAGGCGCCTCCCTCCGGTGAGTCATAGCGCTTTCCCTGTTCTACCGCCTCGTCCACTGCCACGGCGTCCGGAATATCGTCCATAAAGAGGATCTCACAGATTGCACAGCGAAGGACCGCCAGGGTTGTCTTCGGGAGTCTGCTGAGTTTCCACCCTTTTGAGTAACGGGCGATGACTTCGTCGATCTCTTCAAGATGGCTGTAAGCCGTATCGGTCAGGCGCCTGATATAGAGCATCTGCTCCTCATCCGGCGGCTCCGCATAGATGCTGTCCTCATCCTTCAGTGTATCGTAGTGTTCCTCTGAGAAGAACAGTCCGGCGGCCTCCTCCGGAGACAGATGATTCGCCTCCATCGAAAACAGCAGCTGAACCGCCAGCTGCCTTGCTGTCATCCTTGTCATGGCTTATTTCTCAAACGATATGCCGGAGACGTGGACGTTCACATCCGCGCTCTCAAAGCCTGTCGTTGCAATGATGACGTTCCGCACTGCTTCCTGAACCGCCTTCGCGACGCTCACAACGTTACTGCCGTAAGAGACCGTGATGATCACGTCGGTGGTGATTCTGTTGTCGTCGAAGCGGATTTTAACCCCCTTCGGCAGCGTTTTGATGCCAAGCAGCTCTGCAAGCTCCGAGCCCGCGGTCGTGCTGAGGCCGGAGACACCCTCTACCTCTGTAACTGCCGTGCGGACCACCCCGGAGATCACATCCTCTGAGATGTTGATGCTCCCGTGCTCCTGTCTGCAGCTGATATAATTCTCACCCATGGCTGTTCCTCCAACTCAATATACTAAGTTATATTAACACAAAGAACAGAAAAAAGGAAGTCTCTGTCCGGATTATCTTTTCAATTGTCCGGATTATCTTTTCAATTATCTTGAAACTTCGCCCGTTTTATGGTATCATCTCCCGAAAGCAGGAGGGATAAAGAATGAAACTTGAACCAACCCAGATCATGCTGGCGGCGGCTGTTTTCTTCGGCGGCTGGCTCTGGTCCTATATTTTTCTGCGGCAGCTTCTCTTTAATTTTTTTACTGCCTACCCGCTGATTCGAAAGATGCACGAGCTGGATCCGGACTTGATTGCCGTCGGTGCAAAGCGTTATACCACTACCTCGGTGATTGTCTGCGCGGTGGTATCTGCCGTGCTTCTGGCCGTGGTGCTGGCGTTCTGTCCGCGCTACCTCATCATTGCCTTTGCCTCCGGGGCTGTTCTGTGTGTTCTGATGATCATCACAAAGCTGTCTCCGTCCAACCCCGCCATGTTTGACAGTTTCTGCACGGGCTACTGCCGTTTCGTGCCGGATGACGAGCTCCGGAACATCATGTATCAGAAGGAGACAAAAAAGATCGACCGGCGTCTCCGGGAGCTGGGATACGACAGAAGTTTTGTACCGGAATTCAGGAAGCAGCCGTAATCGGCGGAAGGATTGATTCTCTGTACACTTCAGCCTACAATCCCCATTGCATTCGGAAACCGCAGAATCTCAGGAAAGTGGATTCTGCGGTTTCCATTTTTATGGCCAGGGCTGGATCTCCGGGCCTTTTACCAGAAATGCTTTCTCTGCAAGCTCGGCCATCGGTGTGTCACTGAGCGAATCGGAGTAGAATTCCTCTACCTTTTCACCGGGGTAAGCCTCGAGGAATCTCCTGCATTTCTCTCTGTCATGGCAGTTTTTCCCTTCAATCCTTCCGGTATACGGATTCATCGGCGTCGCAATCAGACGCACACCGAGTCTCCTCACAGCGGGAGTCAGCAGGAACTCCGGTGAAGCCGAGATAACAAGATCGTCACTCCGTTTCTGCTGCAGATACCAGGATTCGATCCTGTCGAAGCTGAGCTCCCAGAACGCCTCCGCAGCAGTCTCCGGGTCCTCGATCCGGTTCAGGAAAGAGAACAGCGCTTCCTTCAGTTTCTGGGCGTCTTCCTTTCCGCCGTGCAGATAGCGGATCATCTGAATCAGGGATGGCGGAATCACTTTCAGGACTGCTCTGGGCCATCGTCTCAGGCAGAACAGGAAGAAACAGTACGAGCTGTCCGGATGAAACACAGTACCGTCAAAATCATACACGTTCACAGTCTTATTCTCCCTCAGTCCAATGAAAACCCGGTCAGCGCATAAACGGCAGTTCCCGCCCCGCAGGCACAGTCCACCGCTGCGGCAGCCCCCGGCGCAACAACACCCGTGATTCCCAGTATAAGGAGCAGGAGCTTCAGCGCTGCCGTCAGAGCAACACAGATCCAGAGCATCCGGGCCGCTTTCCGGCAGATTCGGTAGGAGCGGGGCACTGCCATGATGTCATCCTCATAGAGGTTTACCTCGGCGGTATTGTCTTTCCCCGCGTTCATACATACGGCAATGTCCGACTGCTGGAACATCTGGGCATCATGGGTGCCGTCGCCCACACAGGCAATCCGTGCCCTCTCCCCATGCACGGAGCGCAGATAGCGCACCGCAGAAGCTTTTTCCGTCGGGCCCAACTCAGGTTTGACCATGTCAAAGTTCAGCGATGAGGCCAGGGCTCTTGCGGCCGAACGCACGTCCCCTGTCAGCATCACCAGCATGCCGGCTCCCTCTGCCCGGAGCTCTTCCAGGGCGTCAAAGGCTTTTTCGCGGAGCCTGTCTGCCATCATGATATATCCCCTGTATTCTCCGTCCACAGCCACGTGAACTGCTGAGCCGCTGTTTGACGGGACGTTGAACCAGATCCCGTGTTCCTCCAGCAGGGCAGCGTTCCCGACATATACCTGCTTCCCGGATATCAATGCCGAAACGCCTCTCCCGGGAATCTCCTGGACGTTCTGCAGTTCCCGGATCTGTACGTCCTCAGGCAGCTCTGCAACACTTCTGAGGGTCCTGGCAATCGGATGTTCCGCCTGAGATTCTGCAATGGCAGCAATGCGGAGCAGCTCCAGTGTCGTGATCCCGGCCGGTTCCACTTCCGAGATCTCATAGCGGCCGTCCGTCACCGTGCCGGTCTTGCTGAAAGCGAAAAGCCTGCAGGCACGGTATTCCTCCGGAACCATGTCATCCGAATAGGCGATTCCGGTTTTCGCCGCACTGCAGAACACCGCAAAATGCAGCAGCTGCGTAGCGTATAATACCGCTGACGGACCTGACAGAACCAGAGCGACCGTGACCGCCCGCAGCCATCCCGATGCCTCCGGCAGATGAAACAGCAGCACGACGGCCAGCACAAGGGCAATGAACGCCAGAAGCACATACCAGCCCAGTCCGCAGGACGCAAGCAGTGCGCCGATTGCACTTTTTTCTGCATCACATTTCTCAGGTCCGGCTCTCAGCTCCGGGGCAAGTTCCCGCATACCGTTCAGCTCAGCCTCCCGATGCAGGAGCGCATAGGCCTGTGCCTGATGCAGAAGAACAGTACAGGCGGGGATCAGCACCGCTGCGTCAGGTTCCAGCAGGAACCCGGGTACCGTCGAGATCAGTACCGTCAGCTGCTCCAGCGGCAAAGCCCGTCTTCCGATCAGGGCAGCCGCTTCGAAAGCAAGCGGGACCAGTGAAATCAGAGCCAGAACAATGCATGCCGGCTGGAGGAAGGAACGTAGCACCGCAACGGCATGGCACACGGCAAGGAGGATCAGCGGGAGCAGTCCCAGAAGGATATCGCGGCCGGAAAACACGCGCTGGAGCGGAAAGCGCAGACGCAGAAGCTGCTCCCGGCAGGATTTTATTTTTTCCGGAATTGCGAGAATCCCCTGGATTTTCACATGGCGGTTTTTGCTCATTCCGTTTCCTTTCTCTTTCCGGTCAGGCAGAATACTGACAATACAAGCAGCCCTGCCAGCGCACCGGCCGTATCGATCAATACGTCTGTGAAAGTCCCGGCCCGTCCCGGGACAAAGTGCTGGTGAAACTCATCCGTGCAGGCGTACAGGAAGCACAGCACCAGTGCAGAAAGACCGCTCAGGCAGACCAGATTCTCTCTCAGCAGAGTTCTGAAAAACAGGCCGGAGCTGACCGCGAGTAGGGCATATTCCGTCATATGGGCGTATTTCCGGATGTCCAGCTCCGGCCCCTCGTCCGTAATCTCCGGTAAAAATGATATCAGCCATCTCCCGACAGGAGTCGAGAGGAACCACTCGCTCAGGCTTCCCGATTCCGTGCCGTCCTGTGCTGACAGCAGGAAAATCATCAGCATGATCAGGACAGTGATCGTCCCGTAGCAGAGCAGACGTTTTTTCCGGAGGGACATCTCAGTACCTGTAATCAAACATCAGATCATAGATGCAGACCGTCTCTCCGTCCTGAATCCCCATCGCTTCCAACCTGTCAAATATTCCGGCCCGGCGCAAGGTTCGGTCAAAGAACATCCTGCTCTCGTAATCCGAGAAATTCACGCTGGCGGCAACCCGTCTCAGCCAGTCGCCCTCCAGCTGCCAGAGACCGTCCTCATGCCGGATCGTTACCTGCTCCGCTCCCTCCGGGCTGACCTCCGGTGCAACATAATCCGCTTCAAAGGGTGCGACAGGCGGGAGATCAGAAAGTTTCTCCGCACACATCTGCACAAGCTCAGCCGTACCCTGATGCGTGACGGCACTGAGCTCCAGGAAAGGGTACCCGGCCGCCTCAACCGTCTCGCGAAGCCGTTCCAGCCTCTCTCTGTCGTCTCCGAGCATGTCGCACTTATTGGCAACCACAATCTGCGGCCGCTGAGCCAGAATCGGCTCGTACTCCTGAAGCTCGGCATTGATAATACGATAATCATCCACCGGATCTCGGCCCTCAGAGCCGGAGGCATCCACCACATGGACCAGCAGTCTGCAGCGTTCCACATGCCGCAGAAAATCATGGCCCAGCCCGGCGCCTTCCGAGGCACCTTCAATAATCCCGGGGATATCTGCCAGCACAAAGCTGCTGCCTTCACTGACCCAGACGACACCCAGATTCGGGTAGAGCGTCGTAAAGTGATAGTTCGCAATTTTGGGATGCGCCTTGCTCACTACGGAGAGGATCGTGGATTTGCCGACATTCGGGAAGCCCACCAGTCCCACATCCGCCAGAAGCTTCAGCTCCAGGGTGATGTCTCTTTCTTCGCCCGGGAGCCCCGGTTTTGCAAAACGCGGTACCTGCCTTGTCGGGGTCGCAAAATGCATGTTTCCCCAGCCGCCCCGGCCACCCTTTGCGGCTGTAAAGTTCTGTCCGTCGGACATATCGTGCATCACCGCACCGGATGCCGTGTCACGAATCAGGGTGCCCCTCGGAACCCTGACGTAGAGCGTCTCCCCGTCCTTTCCGGCACAGCGCTTTCCCTGTCCGTCTCCGCCGTCGGGAGCGATGTATTTTCTTTTATAACGGAAATCCATCAAAGTGGTCATGCTGTCGTCCGGAACAAAGACAATGCTGCCGCCCCGGCCGCCATCTCCTCCGTCCGGTCCGCCCGCCGCAACATACTTCTCCCTGTGAAAAGCAACAGCACCGTCGCCGCCTTTTCCGGCATGCAGGCGAATCCTGGCCTTATCAACAAAAGAGGGCATCCGTGCTCACCTCCTAATGAAAAAGCCGGACATGCGTCCGGCCTGGTTTCAGTCAGTCTCAGTCAAATTACTGAGCAAGTTCTCCGTAAACGGAAACCTTTTTACGGTCTTTGCCCAGACGTTCAAACCTCACGGTACCGTCGACAAGGGCGAAGAGAGTATCATCCTTCCCCTTTCCGACATTGGTGCCGGGATGAATCTTCGTGCCGCGCTGGCGAACCAGAATATTCCCAGCGAGAACGTACTGACCGTCTGCACGCTTGGCGCCAAGGCGCTTCGACGCACTGTCGCGGCCGTTCTTGGTAGAACCCATACCTTTCTTATGAGCCATGTGATTACACCTCCACTCTGTACTCTGTAAGTCTGTCTCTCAGGCGCGGATGGCCTCAACAGTCAGCCTGGTATAGGGCTGTCTGTGGCCCTGCGTCCGACGGTAGCCCTTTTTCGGCTTCATCTTGTAGACGCGAACCTTTGCGGACTTGCCGGTCTTCTCAACCTTGGCGGTAACGGCGGCGCCTTCCACAACCGGTGTACCGACTGTGACGTTTCCGTCCTCGGCAACACACAGAACACGGTCGAAAGTCACGGTCTCGCCGGCTTCTGCGTTGAGCTTCTCGACATAAATCACATCGCCCTCTGCGACACGGTACTGCTTTCCACCGGTCACAATAACTGCATACTTCATCGAAATATCCTCCCTCTTTTCAGGACTCGCTCTCGGAGGCGGAGCGGTGCATCCACCACGCTCTCTTTGATGCCCCTTCAATGCGGCGCTGGTACTATAGCATTTTTCCTTCGCGATGTCAACGATTTCTTTTCGTTTTCATCTGTTATTTTTCAGGCGCAGGACGATTCTTTTCATCCGAAATCCGTCCGGAGAGAACCCTGACCGCCTCGGAAGCCGCCATCATGCCGGCAACGGCCGGTACAAAGGCCGTAGATCCCGGCACAGAACGCCGCCCGGGGAGCCTCACACGGTCCGGGGCATCTGCCCACTCATCGGTCAGCGAATCTCTCTCCTGCCCACCATCCAGCGGTCTGACCGGCAGTTCCGTGGACCAGACAACCTGCAGCCTTTCGATGCCCCTTCTCAGGCATTCCTTCCTCATGATCCGCGCCAGCGGGCAACCCCTCGTCTCTCTGAGATCTCCAATCCGAAGCTTCGTCGGATCCGTTCGGTTCCCCGTCCCCATAACAGAGATCATCGGAATTCCCATTTTCTGTGCCATCGCTGCGATCAGCAGTTTGGCGGTTACCGTGTCCACGGCATCGATCACATATTGGCAGCCGTCGAAGTCATATCTGTCAGAAGTCTCCGGAAGATAAAACAGCGGAAAACAGCGGATCCTGCACTCCGGGTTGATGCTCAGGATCCTCTCCTTCGCAGCTTCGGTCTTCAACCGGCCCAGGTTTGCTTCCGTTGCCAGAATCTGTCGGTTCAGGTTTGTAAGGCTGACCGTGTCGCTGTCTATGAGGTCCAGAGCTCCGACGCCGGATCTGGCCAGAGCTTCCACCGCATATCCCCCAACACCGCCGAGTCCGAAGACCGTGACACGTGCACGGCTCAGCCGCTCCATTGCAGCAGGGCCATACAGCATCTCTGTTCTTGTAAACCTGCCCGACATTATCCGTTCAGTTTATCCAGTGCCAGCCTCAGTCTACGCAGGGTCTCCTCTCTTCCCAGGATCCTGCAGATCTCAACCGCGCCTCCCGGAGTAACGGCTTTCCCGGCTGCAGCGATACGCACCGGCCACATGACTCTGGCGTTTTTCTCCCCCCGCCTTTCTGCAAGCTCCGTCATCGCAGTAAGAATCGTTTCGTCTGTCCACTCGGGCAGCGACTCAAAGCTCGGAAGAATCTCACTCAGGATCAGCCGGGAGCTCTCGAGGTCGGATTTGGACTTCTTATGCACGAAGAGTTCCACGTCATACTCCGGCAGCACGTCGAAAAAGTCCAGCTTTTCCGGAATATCGGTGAGGACCTCGGTCCGCTGCTGCAGCAAAGCTGCGATGGCGGCGGCATCATATGCCTCATTCTTCACTGCCTGGCGGATATAGGGCTCCGCCACCCGTGCAAAGGCTTCCGGAGCCATCGCGCGAATATAGGCAGCATTAAAATAGCGCAGCTTCTCAATATCGAAAATCGCCGGCGACCTGGAGATTCCCGAAACCTCAAATATCTCTTTCAGTTCGTTCAGGCTGAAGATCTCCTGTTCTCCTCCGGGGCTCCACCCGAGGAGGGCGACATAATTGATCACAGCCTCTGTCAGATAACCCTGCGCAATCAGGTCCTCGTAGGACGGATCGCCACGGCGTTTGGACATCTTGCTGTGCTGATCCCTCATAACCGGTGAGCAGTGCACATACTTCGGGACTTTCCACCCGAAGCCCTCGTAGAGCAGGTTGTATTTCGGAGCCGAGGAGAGATACTCGCTGCCGCGGACCACGTGCGTGATCCCCATCAGATGGTCGTCGATGACATTGGCAAAGTTATATGTCGGGAGGCCGTCCCGCTTCATCAGCACCTGGTCGTCCAGACTGCTGTTCTCGACCCGGATATCACCGAAAATCTCATCATGGAAGACGGTTTCCCCTTCATGGGGGATACGCTGGCGGATTACATAAGGCTCGCCCGCTTCGGCCCGGCGGTCGGCTTCCTGCGGGTCCAGGCTGCGGCACGGATCGTCACCGCGGCTGAAATCGCCGCTGTCCTCCTCGCTCTCCGTCTTCTCGCAGAAGCAGCGGTAGGCGTGGCCGCGTGAAACCAGGAGCTCGGCGTACTTCCCGTAGAGAGGCCTGCGCTCTGTCTGAATATAAGGTCCGACCGGCCCTCCAACATCCGGACCTTCATCGTGATCCAGTCCGCACTCCTTCATCGTCTTGTAGATCACGTCCACAGCGCCCTCCACCAGACGGCCCTGATCCGTGTCCTCAATCCGCAGAATGAACGTGCCGTCCGCATGGCGCGCAATCAGCCACGTATAAAGGGCGGTCCTGAGATTGCCGACATGCATATATCCGGTGGGAGACGGGGCAAAACGTGTCCGCACTCCGTCCTTCGGAATTCTCTTTTCCATCTCATCAAACCATTCCTGGCTCGGTCTTTCCGGCATAAGTCGTTTCCTCCTGTCTGTTTTGAAACACATATATAATAATTTTCATTTTTTATGTTGTCAAGTACAAGTTATTCTGTTAGAATACATAAGTTACAGTTTCCTGCCATCACCGCTGCGGCAGTTCTGCAGGAACTGCGCATCATCCCAGAACTGTTTTCAAAAACCGGAAACGGAGATTAATCTTTCATGGATCAACAGACACAACTGAAGAAAAAAGTCATGCTCTCCGGCATCCAGCCGTCCGGAGACCTGCATCTTGGAAACTATCTCGGTGCAGTAAAGAACTGGGCGGAGCTGGCTGAGCAGTTTGACTGCTATTACTTCATGGCCGACCTCCACAGTATCACGGTCCGCCAGACCCCCGCCGATCTCCGGCGGCGTTCGATCTCTCAGCTGGCTCAGTACATTGCCTGCGGTCTGGACCCGGAAAAGAACACACTTTTTATCCAGAGCCACGTGCATGAGCATGCCGAGCTCGGCTGGATTCTGAACTGCTACACCATGTTCGGGGAGCTCAGCCGCATGACCCAGTTCAAGGACAAGAGTGCAAAGAACGCAGAAAACATCAACGGCGGTCTCTTCACATACCCCTCTCTCATGGCTGCAGATATTCTTCTGTATCAGGCTGATTTTGTCCCGGTCGGACAGGACCAGAAACAGCACTGTGAGCTTACGCGGGATATCGCCATCCGCTTCAACAACATATACGGCCCTACTTTCACGGTCCCCGAACCCTACATTCCGAAGGTGGGTGCGCGGATCATGAGCCTCTCCGTACCCACCTCCAAGATGTCCAAGTCTGACCCGCAGGGCTGCGTCTTCATCATGGACCCCCCCGAAGAGATTGCACGCAAGTTCAAACGCGCGGTCACGGATTCCGACACCGATAACTGTATCCACTATGACCCGGAGAACAAACCCGGCGTCTCGAATCTCATGAGCATCTATTCCTCCGTGACAAACCTGTCCTTTGAGCAGATCGAGCGTGATTTTGAAGGAAAGGGTTACGGCGCCTTCAAGCCCGCTGTCGGTGATGCAGTCGTTGAGTGTCTTCGCCCTGTGAGGGAAGAGAGCGCCCGGATGATTGCGGACAAGGAGTATCTGCACAGCGTATATACCGAAGGAGCACAGCGCGCCTCTGCCACAGCACGCAGAACCCTCAGGAAGGTCTACAAACGTGTCGGCTTTGTGGAGAAGCCTTTCTGATGTCTGCCGTCTCTGTTGAACTGCCGCTCTGGAAAATCGGTGTCTGCGCCATTGTCGCCGCACTGATCGCCTACTTCGTTACTCCCCATGTCAAGACGCTCGCGGAGCGTCTTGACGCAATGGACATTCCAAAGGATGGGCGCCGTATCCATGATCATCCCATTCCGCGCATGGGCGGTCTCGCCATTTATATTGGTTTTGTCCTGTCCGTGATTCTTTTTGTCACACCCAACAAGCAGGTGATGGGCCTGCTGCTTGGCGCTACAATCATTGTCGCGATGGGGATCCTGGACGATGTCATCTGCCTCAGTCCGTGGCTCAAGCTGGGCGGTCAGTTTCTGGCCGCATATACCGTCATCCGCTGCGGTGTGGTCTTTGACACGCTCTCCCTCTACGTAGGCGGCGTACGGACTCCTGTCGAGATCGGCTTTCTCTCCGTTCCGCTGACCTTTCTGTGGATCGTCATGTGTACCAATGCGGTAAACCTGATCGATGGGCTGGACGGACTTGCTGCCGGTGTTTCGACAATCAGTTCGCTCTCTCTCCTGGCAGTGTCTCTCATTCTGCCGATGACCTATCTCTCCGCAGGCGTTCCGCTGATTCTGGCCTGTCTCTCCGGTTCCTGCATTGGGTTTATCCCCTATAACCGCAACCCTGCAAAGATCTTTATGGGCGACACCGGCTCCCAGTTTCTCGGATTTGTGCTTGCGGTAGTCTCGACGATGGGTCTTTTCAAGTATCACGCCATCATCGCGATGCTTTCCCTGGCTTTTCCTCTGATTGACACCGTCTTTGCTTTTCTGCGGCGTATTCTCCACGGTCAGAGCCCGTTTCACCCTGACCGGGGTCATATCCACCATCGGCTTCTCGATCTCGGTCTGAGCCAGAAGCAGGTCGTGGCAGTGCTGTGCGGTCTCTCCGCCATTCTGGGTCTCTTTGCCATCCTGATCGCCTGTACCGGTCGTCTTCGCATTGTCTGTCTTGTCGCCGCTCTCATCATCTTCGGCATTGTGCTCTCTATCTTCGGCCGTAACGCGAAGGCACATGCAGCGGAACATGCCAGAGACTGCGTTTCCGAGGACGGCTCAGAGTCTGCTCCCTGATCGCACAATACTGTATCAATACCGATAAATACCGGAGGTAATGATGCGAAAAACCGTACCTTCTGCGCCAAAAGATAAATCGGCCGACAGACACCCGAGCGATATGCTGCACAAAACCTGTGACTGGAGGCCGCTTTTTTCGCCGGAACTGATTTCCCAGGCTGAGAACGATAAAAGCCTTTTGCGCGCAAGAGTCTCTTTTGGCTGGAGGAATACTTTCGAGTTTACTGACACGAAGCCGAAAGTTACCGTCATCTTCTGGGGCCAGGAGCCGAGGAATCTGAACGATGACTGGAGCCGGATGCGTCTGGAATGCAGCTGCCGAAAGAGACGTTGCGTCCATATGGCAGCGGCTTTTCTTCTCTGGGAGGAGCAGCACGGTCCGTGGGAAGTATGGGAAGATGAGTACGAGTACCGACGCCGCAAGGAGAAGGAGTCCATCGCAGCCCAGCGTCGCTCCCGCGTGGAGGATGCCAAACGCATCGGCCTGGACCCGGTCCCCGTCATGGAGGCTTTTCCCGGTCGCGGCGATTCCGGTCCTGTTCTCTTTGACATGGAGAAAGCTCTGAGCTCCTACACGACAACGCCCTACGCAATCTACCGCATGAAACAGATCGCAAACGACAAAGCCCGGTTCGCGAATGAACTGGTTCTTGAGACCGCACGAGACGGGAGCAAGCGGATCCGCTTCAAGCAGTATTTTGACGATGATGTGGAAGCCGCTTTGGTCTGGGGCCTCATGGAACAGACCAGTCTCACGGTCCATGAGAGCTCGCGTCAGAAAGAAGGACGTTACAGTATCGGCTTCTACCAGGAAGAGGACGATCGCACCCCCGATGAACCTCTGGATGAGTACGCCCTGGTCAGCATCAGCCGGGTCTGGGATCGGGCGGAGCAGGAGTCGCGGGCGAAGGTTACCGACGACCGCGCCATGTCCTTCTTCCGCCGGATCCAGAAGGCCCGGGAAGAGGAGAGCCGGAAAGAGGTCCGCAGCGTGGAAGTCCCTCCGCAGAAGAAGGAGACCGTGGAGCTTCTGCCGCGGATCGTTGTGGAAAACGGAGAGCCCATGCTCTCCTTCAAGATCGGTTCCTGCGGGAACCGCAAGTACATCCTGAAAGACTGCTATCAGCTGATCGACGCGGTCCAGAAGGAAAAGGAATATGTCCTGGGCAAGAAAGACGTTCTGAACTTCAAAGATCAGGATTTCGTCTCTTCGGACAGGAGACTTTACGAGTTCATTCAGCGGCACCGCTCCCAGTCCTATGCAGGCACCTATCAGCTGCCCCTCACCGGGACCCGTCTGGATACCTTCTATGACATGTACGAGGGCGGGAAGTGCGAGTTGCTGGACAAAACCAACAAGATCAAGGACGAGCTCGTGACCGTAGGGCACATAGATATCCGTTTTGTCCTCACCGCGGATCGCCTTACAGATGCCAGAGGCAGCTTTATGGGGATCGTGGTCTCCGGTTTTGTCCCTGTTCTGATCTCCGGAAATTCCTCCAGGTATGTGCTCAACACTTCGGGCCTGTCACGGATATCAAAGGCAGAAAAGCATGTGCTGGATCCCTTCCTCGAGGTGGCAGACAGTTCCGGCTACTTCCGCTTTCAGGTCGGAACGGAGCACTTCCGAGAGTTCTACTACAGGATCATCCCGGGTCTGCTGGAGAATCCCTTTGTGGAGTTCGTCGACAACTGCCGGGACGAAGCCACACCCTTTCTACCCCCGGAAGCGCAGTTCAGCTTCTGGCTGGACCTGGAGGACAACCTGCTCAGTCTCCGGACCAAGGCAGCCTATGAGGGGAAAGAGCATGAGCTCAATCCCACCTCCCTCAACAGCCGGATCGCCGCCTATCGGGACAAGGACCAGGAGCAGCGTGTTCTGGACGAGGTGGGACGCTGGTTCCCTGAATGGGATAAAAACCAAAAAGCCTATGTCCGGCAGGTGAGCGACGATGAACTCTATGACTTCCTGACCGCCGGGATCCCATCTCTGGAATTCTACGGCACGGTAAACGGCAGCAGCGCCTTCCTTTCCCAACGCGTCATCCCGCAGCCAAAGGTTCAGGTCGGCATTTCCGTAGAATCCGACCTTCTGAATATCACGGTGCTGTCAAAGGACATCAGCCTGAAGGAACTGCTGTCCGTCTATGACAGTTACACGAAAAAGAAGCGCTATTACCGGCTGAAGAGCGGCGATTTTGTCGACCTGACCGAAAATGAGCGCTTTCGGGAGCTGGACGAATTCCTTCGTCAGATGGAGCTCAGCCCGAAAGAGCTTCTGCACGGAAAAACACAGATCCCGATCTACCGCGCCCTCTATCTGAACAAGATGCTGGAGGGCCACGAGGAGCTCGTCGCCAGCCGAGACCGGACCTACCGTGCGCTGATCCGAAACTTCAAAACCGTCCAGGAAGCGGAATATGAGGTTCCTGCCGTGCTGGACGGTGTTCTGCGATCCTATCAGGTCTACGGATACAAATGGCTGCGCACCTTGCAGGGTGCGGGCTTTGGCGGCATTCTTGCGGACGAGATGGGCCTTGGAAAGACCGTCCAGATGATCGCTCTGTTTGAAAGCGACCGTCTTTCCGGTGAATTCCCTTTGCCCTCTCTCGTGGTATGCCCCGCGTCCCTGCTCTACAACTGGCAGGAGGAGATCCGGCGCTTCGCCCCGGAGCTTCGCAGCACCGTCATTGCAGGCACGCAGGGCGTCCGCAAAAAACTGCTCGCTTCTCCGGATGCAGCGGATGTCTTTATCACCTCCTACGACCTTCTGAAGCGGGACATTGTCCTGTATGAAAAGCTGGAATTTCAAAACTGCGTGCTGGATGAAGCCCAGTATATCAAGAACGCCAGCGCCGCGGCGTCCAAATCTGCGCGGCTGATCCGGGCGAAGCATCGCTTTGCCCTTACCGGCACTCCCATTGAGAACCGCCTTGCGGAGCTCTGGAGCATCTTTGACTATCTGATGCCAGGCTTCCTGTACGGTCGCAGCGAGTTCGAGAAGCGTTACGAACTGCCCATCACGAAACAGCACGACCCGGAGGCAACGGAGAAGCTGAAAGCCATGACCGCGCCCTTCATTCTGCGCCGGAAAAAGACGGACGTCCTGAAGGATCTTCCGGAGAAGCTGGAGGAGTGCCGCTACGCCAGAATCAGCGGCGAACAGCAGAAGCTCTATGATGCCCAGGTGGTCCGCATGAAGGGCATGCTGAAGAAGGAAGAGCTGCAGGGCGAGGAAAAGATCAAAATGTTCGCCGAGCTCATGCGCATCCGTCAGATCTGCTGCGATCCGTCCCTGCTTTTTGAGAATTACAAGGGCGAGAGCGCCAAACGCGAGGCCTGCCTGGAGCTCATCGAAAGCGCCATGGAGGGCGGACACCGGATGCTGGTCTTCTCCCAGTTTGTCAGTATGCTGGAGCTGCTGGAAGAGGATCTGCAGGCAAGGAAAATCCCGTATTTCAAGATCACAGGTGCCACACCGAAGGAAAAAAGGATCTCCATGGTCCGGGAGTTCAACGAGGGTGACGTTCCGCTTTTTCTCATCTCGCTGAAGGCCGGCGGCACGGGTCTGAACCTGACCGGGGCAGATGTGGTGATTCACTATGACCCGTGGTGGAACCTGGCAGTTCAGAACCAGGCTACGGACCGCGCCCACCGCATCGGCCAGACAAAACAGGTGACGGTCTACAAACTCATCCTGAAAGACACCATTGAAGAACGCATCCAGGAGCTTCAGGACCTGAAGAAGGACCTGGCGGAGGCCATCCTGGAAGGCAGTCGCGAGTCCATCATGTCCCTCACACCGGAGGAACTGATGAAGCTGCTGTCATAAAACAGAGAACCGGACAGGCGTCTGTGCCATCCGGTTCTCTGTTTTTATTTCTCAAGCACGAATCACTTCAGATAATAGACATCGGTCAGCGCGCAGGCAAGGCTGAAGTCGCCCGAGCTCACGTATCTGTAGGGCTGGATCGCAAATCCGTCCACCTTTTTCGGACTGTCATACTTGAAATCCATATCATAGAAAGTCTCCAGCTCGTCCATATCCAGATAGTCGGCTCTCCGGAAAATGCCGTCCTCGCGCACATATATGTTCTGGGTCCCGAGCTCTCTGCTGTCCGCGATCTTGAAATACGCCATATTCAGCGTATAAGAGAGGCATCGGTTGAGTTCCGTATCCGGCTTCAGAACCGGAAGTGTCCATGCGGCCTGTGTCGTGTACTTGTCATTGGACCAGCTGCACCAGACGATCGAGTCGTAGCACAGGGTTCCGGATTTCTTTCCGTTCTTGTAATAGGGCTCCTCCCTGTGAATCAGACGCCCGTCCTCGTCATAGACCTCTGTGACCGTCTCCCCCTTCTCGTCCTTCCAGGTTTTGGTCTCTGTCTTCCCCTCTTCCGCGAAAGCCGTGACACCAAGGCTGAGCACGAGAGATAACAACAGGAGCATTGCAAGCAGTTTTTTCATAGTTCTTCCTTCCTTTCTTTTTCTATTGTTTGAGTTGTAATGCCTATTGTCTCTGTGACACCTATTCTATTCTATTCCATGTCATGCAGGAAAACAAGTGTAAATTGCATAACATGCTCCCTGATTCGGAATCTTTCTCAATTGATAGTACACAACACTTTCTGGCAAGTATCCCTGCTCTTCGCGAGGACAAATCCCTGAAGTGTCCGCTCCTGCAGTTTATAGGTGTGACCGTGTGAAAGATGTGCGTGATAGCTGGTCAGAACCTGTTTTATACTGTCCAGCTCCATACTGCCTTCCGCATATTTATACTGCATCAGCCTGAGTTTGTTTCTGTATCTTCTCTTAGACTGATTTCTGACTTTTCGGATTACCTTACCTGTCTCGGTGAGATAAAAATGCCATCCCAGATAATTTACTCCGTTTCTCAGAGGAAAGATCTGTGTCTTCTCATTGAACTCAAGTTTCAGTTTTTCCTGAACCAGCTCATTCATTCTGTTAAGACAATTCCGAAGAACATCTCTGTCGCTGTGGATCAGAATACAGTCGTCCATGTATCGGGAATAATACCGTATCTGTAGCCGCTCCTTCACGAGTCGATCAAGTGAATCCAGATACAGGATTGCAAACCACTGACTGGTCTGATTTCCCAAGGGCAGACCTTTTCCCGGTGCTGTTTCATAACTGTCGATAACCTGTTCCAGAAGCGCCATCATTTCCGGTTCTCTGAACACCCGGCGAAGCCTCGATTTCAGGATATCATGATCCACATTATCAAAATACTTCCGAATATCACACTTCAGGAAATAACCCCCCGTACCGTTTCGGCGATAGAATTCTCGTAGGAATCCGCTAACTCTGTCAATCGCAAAATGAGTGCCTTTACCGGTTCTACATGACGCATTGTCGTATATGAGCTTCGGATCCAGAACCGGACACAGTACTTCATCGCAGATACAGTGCTGAACAACACGATCCGGATAATGTAGCGCATGAATCTCCCTCAGTTTCGGGTCGCGGACGTAGAATGAGTAGTAGTCTGTCATTCGATAGTTCTTTTCCCGAATAGTATCGGAGAGTCTGGTCAGATTTCCTGCCAGATCCATCTCGAATTCGATAACCTCGCGGGTATGCTGTTTTCCAAGCCTTGCAGCCCTGTGTGCCTGGTACAGGTTCTGGAAATTGTAGATTTTCTCGAAATACATTGTCATCTTTTTACCGTAGCCAATGAAAAACGCATCGGCAGGGTGAGCGGAAACCGTGCACAGTTCCCTGACTCACCTTATGGAACGAAAGCCGCAGCGTAAGTTCCATCTGCCGACATGTATTTTCCCGCATAAACGGGAGGGAATCTGATTCCTTTGCTCCCCTGCACAGACCGCCGTACTTACGGACAGGTTTCAGGCATATGGGAGCGAAGCAGGGCGCACGCCGCCGTTGTTGTTGTCGACGTTGTTGCCGTTGTTGTTGAGGTTGCCGTCGTTGTTGACATTCGCGGCATTATTCTGATTGTTACCGGGCGACCGGAGCCACCACCAGCAGGACAGTATTATAATCAGATCCCCGGACTGCAGCCCGGCCGAGGCTGAAATCTTCTTCTGTCGCTGTTCATCCACCCGCCGAGCAGATTACGGCATTCCGAAGACATGCGTGAGATCTGCTCATACTGTTTTGGGAGAATGCACTTGTTCTCCATTGCCAGGAGCGAGATATAACCCAGAAGCTTTAGGCTGGTCATCGCCTTATGTTGATAGTCTATCCGAGTGTCCCATGCTTTTTGGTCTCCAAACGCCACGTAGGTGTCATTGGCTCGATAAAGGCACTCGATACAGTCAAGGCACAGATTCTGCATTTTGGAGATGAAAGTAAATCGAAACTGTTTCGGCGATCTCTGTGTTATCGTAATTATATAGGAACTCAGTTCCTTTGTCTTAGTGATTACAGTCAGCTCGCTCTGCCTTTTTTCCATACAATTTAACAACCCTCGATTTTTCAAAATTTTTTCGGCCGCCTTACGGCGGCATTTGTTTTCCTTCCCGCCCTCGCTGTACATTCTTTCCTTGAGTTAATTTTTCTTTTTTAGATGATTAAAGTGGACGATGACAGATTTGAAGAATCAAGATGCAAGATTTATCCACAAAGCAGGGCGCACGCCGCCGCCGTCGCCGTAGTCGCCGAAGTCGTCGAGGTAGCCGCCGCCGTCGACACCCGCGGCACTATCCTGATCGCCACCGGGCGACCGGAGCCACCACCAGCAGCCCCATATTTCGGTATTTCCCTCATACCAACTATTTAGCCAATCTTCCCAGGACGTGCAACCCCATTGCGTATAAACATATGCGGTCGGAGCGCACATTCTGTCCGGCCAATACACCCAGTAATCATCCGGGTCTTCGCTGTCATAAACCCGTTTGCTCTCTGAACTGAAATACTGCTCCACCTCGGATATGCTCAGGAGGAACACCTTGTCCTGTGTGTTGTTACCCCCCTCCGTGCCGAATTTGGTATTATCATTGTTAACGACAGTCACTGTCGGGATTCTGCTCTGTTCCGAAGCCGTGAAAGCTGTGTTCAGGAAGGTGCTGTTGAGCCAGCTGCGCAGGGTGCAGGTCTCCCAGGTGATATCAACACGCTCATCATTGTATGCCTTTGATTCCAGCGCATATCTGCTAACGACAAGAGCCCTGCTTCCCTGCTTTGCAAGGACAAGCCACTCGATTGCTTCGGGCCCGTTTGACAGATTTCCGTCCTGCTCATAGCGTCCGAAGGTAATGACATCTCTTGTCACCACCGGCTCCGGCAGATCCGCGCCTTTTTGAAGCTCTATATTGCACTGCACTGTTCCCGGCTTATCCAGCGTCAGTTCCTCCGCCTGCGTATGATAACCGTCCAGTGAGAACAGCGCCGTATATTCGCCGAAAGGTACGGTCAGCGTGTATTTACCGTCTGCGTCAGTGAACGCGGACTCATCGCCGATTGTTACCAGAACTCCCTGAAGCGCGGCTCCGCTTTCCGCGTCCGTTACAGTGCCGGTTACGGTCGTTACCGCCTGCTCCATACTTACCGGATCCAGCGTCAGGGAGAGTCGCCCGTTCACATTGGCCGTGAGCTTCTGTGTGACATAGCCTCTTGCAGCAAAGGTCAGAGTATACGCCCTGATCTCTGTCGGCACAGAAAGAGAATACTGCCCCTGGGCATTCGTCACTGTCTGACCGGTTTCGCAGCTGACCGTTACGTTTTTCAGCGGATTGCCCGTCTCCTTGTCTTTCACCGTGCCGCTGATCATACAGGAATGCAGTCTGTCATCCGCTGCGACCGTTTTGTCATACGCAACATTTGTAGCAACATTGCGCACAATATTGCCTATTACCGCCAACACAAGCTTACGGATAGCTCCCACAGCGACTTTCTTTACAGCCGCCGTGGCAGCAACAGCCGTAACAGCTCCCACCGGTCCGCCCGCGCATACACCGGCAACAAACCCGGCAACAGCCGAGATATCCATTATAATGGAAGCAGTGCCGTCAACCAGATCCCAGGTTACCAGAATGTACGACGTATTGAGAAGTGCGGTTAACTGATCCACTAATGCCTGAGCGTCCTCTGTCTTCTCCGTCTCCGTCGGATGACCGTGACCGGAGATTCCTCTTAATGTTCTGATTTTGGCTGTGTTGTCCAAAATTTCCCTGCAGGTCTCCGGTATGGTAAAGCGTGCGATTTTGGCACGGACACCTTTGAGCGTTTTAATTGATCCCCGTGCAAAAACCAGCTCAGAGTTTGCCTTGACGCGAGCGTCATGAAATGGGCCATCCGGGTCTACCGCTCCCTGAATCTGCAGCTTTTTGAGTTTGGCTTCCATTAAAGGAATCTCTTTTTCAAGCTTCTTTATTCCTTCATTGACCCATTTACTAAAGTCGGATACGGCAGAATTGATTGTTTCCGCCAGATACTGTGCAGTCGAGATCAGCCAGCTGAAATCGATCTTGCCCAGTACATCCATTACCGAAGCTGCAGAATAGTCAAGACTGGAAGCCGTAACATGCATGCTCCTGCTCAGCATGATTCCGGAGCTGTTCAGGGTCAGGTAGAGGACCGCGGAACCGCTCTGTATTTCCATGAACAGACTGCCGTCTTCTGTTGCCGCAGATGACAGTACTTCAAAGTCTTCGTCAAGCGCGTCAAATCCGTCTCCTGTCACGCTGAAGCTTCCGTTCTCAGTGCTCAGGACAAAGCCCTGCTCCGTCTCTTCAACATTCACCGATTCGATAATCCCCGCGCTTTCCGTCAGTGCCGAAATAATCCCATCGGTATCTTCCCGGTACTCAGCAACAAGAATGCCCAACTCATCCTGAAGTTCATTGTATTCCCGGATCGCTTTCAGGGTCTCCGGATCCGTAATGCCTTCTTCCGACAGATGCGACAGATCAAGTTCACTTTCCGATATAAACGGTGCCTCGTCCACGCCTTCCAGAATTTCGTTGATTAGCTCTTCCAGTGATTCAGTATGATACTGTCCGCCCAGTTGTTCCCACACATAGTCGTCCCGACTGTCCGCAAGCTCCTTTGCACAGGAATCTTCACTGCAGCAGATGGTAAGGTCGCTCACTCCCTCAAAGGCATCGTCAGCAATCCAGATCACGGAGTCCGGTATTCTGATCCTTTTCACAGAACTGTAGGCGAAGGCCTTTGAGTCGATAGACTCAACCCCATAGGGGATCTCCACCTCATATAGAGAAATATCATGATAAAACACTTCCTCTTCTACCCGGTTCAAATCATCGGGAAGCTGCACCAGATCCGCAACGGCTTCGCCACAGGAAGATCCGAGCATCACAGTCGCAAGAAGCAACGAAATCAGTTTCTTCAGAATTCTGTTGTTGACCATCATTTTTCTCTCCTCATCATCCGTCCCGCATTACGCTCAGGAAACCACAATATCAGACAGCGCGGGGCACTCGCGAAAGACCCCTTTCCCGATCTGAGACACACCCCTGCCCATCGACACCTTATGAAGTGCCGTACAGCCGTTGAACGCGTATTCGCCGATCTGAGAGACGCTCTCTGGAATCACAGCCTCTGTCAGCGCAGTGCAGTTCTCAAACGCGCGCGGCTGGATCTCGTAAAGCGTCTGAGGAAGCATAACCCGCTTCAGATTTGAACAGTCTGCGCATGACAGCGTTTCCAGCATAGTGTTCCGGCTCAGGTTCAGCTCCTCCATTCTGTTGCCTTCGCAGTCAAACACCGTCAGGTTCGGGAAGTTCCCGATCCCTGCAAAGCTTGAAATACCCATGAATGGGCAGGAAATTTCAAAGACCGCATTCCTCTCTGCCACACTCAGAAGCTCATCTCCGTTTTTATCAAAAGCGGACACAATGCTGCAAAATACAGCATCAGGAAATGTTTCAGAATTTACAGCTATTGGTTCGTCCGAATCCTTCTCCCGGAAAGCGATCCGAATGAGTGTGTCCTGAGAAAGCGCTTTGAAGCGATACGGCTCATACAGCGGTTTCCAGGCCTCATCATCAACGAATTTATACTCTACCGCATCAACGACATAATTCTCTTCCGGAACCGGCACGACAAAGACAGTCTGGCCCTCATCCGCGGTACTGATGACCGCCCCGCTGCCGTCTGTGCAGTATGCCGTGCCATGCTCCATCGGTTCAAAGTGCAGAAGCCAGCCGGTACGCTCCACGTTGCCCTCTGTACCGCTCTTCACCAGCTTCACTGTCACGTTTATCGTCGCGTTGGCTTTTGAAGAGATGTTGCCGTCCAGGAACACGCTCAGCTTCGCCTTGACATCCTTGGATGCAGTGATTTCATCGCCTTTATAATGAACGGCGTATTGACCCGGTGTGACAGTCGTCACATCGATCAGCTTCGCGCTCGCAGCGTCCAGCACGACCTTCCTGATGGGTGCGAGCGTGGCATCGTCCGAACTGATCATCAGGCTTCCGTAGGCGTATCGGTCTGTCGTGGGGAGCTCCAATGTCTTAACATTCTGGACGAGCTTCGCTGAACCCATCTTAACATTCAGCGCAACAGGAGACTTCGTCGTTCCTGTTCTGCCGTCCATGTTGATCGAGAGTCCGACGGCGTATTTCTGCTTTGTATGATCAAAAGCAGCTCTTCTGGTCAGGATGAAGGCTGTCCCGTCCGTTGCGACATCAAAGGGGATCTTATTCGGATCTTTGATCCTGGCGGCGTTCTTTCCCGATCCGCTGTAAAAAATCAGGTCCGCAGGGTCCGGAACATAGTCTGCAGCATTCTTCACAGTCGGCGTCAGAACGATGGATGTCCCCGGGCGGATGACATCAATGCTGCCCTTCGCTTTCAGGGTCACCGTGATTGCCGCTTTGGAGGCCGGAGTTGCCTTCACCGTCAGCTTTGCGCTGGCGGAAAGCTGCTCACCGGCAACATCCGCCGTGACGGTTGCAAGGTAGGTGCCCGCCGTCAGTCCGGCCCCCGGCGCCTCCGTTACCGTGAACACATTTCCTTTCTGAACGGTCCGGAACAGTTCGTCCGCCGGTTCCTCCGTCTTCGCCTTGGTGTCCTGCTTTATGAACGAGAGCTTATACTTCGCGGATGAGAAATTCGACGCCGTCACGGTCAACTGAATCTGACTGTCCGGAATTGCCGTGTCGATGGCGCCGGAGGCCTTCAGCTTCAGCACCGGTTTGGCCTTTGAGGCAACGGTTTTCACCGTCAGGGGATACTCCGCCCCGCCCACTTTCAGGAAAACCTTGAAGGTCTTGGCCGCGGATGCGTCAAATCCTGCCTTCGTGCTGACCGAAACCGTGTGCCAGGACACCTTGCATACCAGGTCTCCCTTGGTATTTTGAGTTTTCGTAAAAATCACATGTAACTGAAAATTAAAATAGTCTAAAAAGTTCAGAACGAGTTTAGGCGAACCCTCGAATTCGGAGCTGCCGCTGGTTGGGTCGGATAGGCTTGAAATAGGCCCTGATACCAGTC
>JAILFJ010000022.1 GCA_024697625.1 Oscillospiraceae bacterium | reverse complement strand
GAAGGAAATTGGTGTTGCTTTTGCCATCTTGAAGCATCTCCGTTCTCTTTGATGCTTCTATTCTACTACTTTTGCTGTCTAATTTTCAGGACACAATACAGTTTCTTGTGGTCGGCTGATTAAAGCCGATACCCATATTATTTTATAAAAAACAGCCCGCCGAGGGCTGTTTTTTATTCTGTTTATTCCGAATAACAGGACCGGAGCTTTTCGAAGCTCTCTGCGCTGATCCCGTGCTCCATGGCACAGGCCTCGCGTTCTGCGGTCTCTTCTTCGATCCCTGCTCTCATCAGAAGCTGCTTCAGGAAGTTGTGCTTTGCCAGGGTCAGCTCCGCAAGCCTGCGGCCTTCCTCGGTGAAGCGGATCGACTTGTCGCTGTCCATGACGATCAGCCCGGCTTCGGTCAGCTTGCTCACCGCCACACTGACGGACGGTTTGGTGACATCCAGCGTCTCGGCGATGTTGATGGATCGGCAGTGGCCTTTCTCCCTCGTGATCATCAGGATTGCTTCCAGGTAGTCATCTCTGGCCTCGTTCCTGAAATTGCGCAGATTCATTTCATACCCCCTTTGTATACAGATTTATGGATACATGTATTTGCATTCTATCATGAAACCTGGCCTGCTGCAAGCCCTGATCTCTCTTCCCGATATGTTCTGCATCAGGTCTGTTATGCGTTTCGGGGGGTCTGTCCTCATGCGTGCGGATTGCGCAGCATGAGCTCGGCGCCGTGCTGCTTCAGCCACTGCCTCGCCCCCCGGTAATCCGGCAGGGCGCGCTCGACCTCCGCCCAGAAGGCGGCAGAATGGTTCATCTGGCGCCGGTGGCAGAGTTCGTGGACAATGACATAGTCCCTCACCTGCTCCGGAGCCATCATCAGCAGGCAGTTGAAGTTCAGGTTCCCAGCCGATGAACAGCTCCCCCACTTTGTCTTCTGGTTCCGGACCGTGATTCTGCCGTAGGTGACGCCAATCCGCGCCGCAAAGCGGCGCACCTGCTCCGGGAACCACTTCAGGGCCTCCTCGGCGAGCGCCTCCAGCTCCTCACGGCTGAGCACCTCGGTCTCGGCCCTGGCCTTCTCTGCCTCGGCCTGCTTCTGCAGCTGTCTGGAGATCCAGTCGCGGTGGCTCTCGGCAAAACGCAGAATCTCGGAATCCGGAACATGAAACGGCGCCCGCACCAGTACGCTCCCGTCTCTCTGCACCGACAGGGCCAGGGTGCGCCTGCCGCTCCGGATCACCCGGATCTCAGGCTTCTTATCCGTAGATGTCATTGGTATCCATCAGCGTCACCGTGATCTCCATCGTCTCGCCGTTACGCCAGATCCGGAAGGTCATCGTGTCGCCGACCGAGAGGGCGTTCTTCATCTCGCTGACCTGGGCGGTCGTGGTCACAGGAGTCCCGTTCACCGCCAGAACGATGTCACCGGCCTTGATCCCCTGCTTCTCGGCGTCCGAGCCCCTGGTCACCGCGGACACATACAGTCCCTCCGGAAGCCCATACTTCTCCATGGCGTTGGTCGGGATCGCCCCCACGGTGATGCCCACCGAAGGTCTGCCCCGGACCTCGCCGTCCCGGAGAAGCGCGTTCACCACCTCGCAGGCCGTGGCCGAGGGAATCGCGAAACCGATGCCCTCGATGCTGGAGTAGGAGGACATCATCTTCATGTTGGTGATGCCGACCACCTGGCCGCTGCGGTTGAAGAGTGCGCCGCCGGAGTTGCCCTCGTTGATGGCGGTGTTGGTCTGGATGAGCGTCATGCTGCGGCCGTGATAGGTCATGCCGCGCTCGATGGCGGAGATGATCCCGTCGGTCAGGGTGTTGCGGAAGGTCTCGCCCAGCGGATTGCCGATGGCGGCGACGCTGTCTCCGACCTGAAGCATGGCGCTCTCGCCGAACTCCGCCGCAGGCAGGTTCTCGGCTTCGATCTTCAGCAGGGCGATGTCGCTGACGCTGTCTGCTCCGATCAGCTTTGCTTCACAGACCCGGTCGTCCGGAAGCGTCACCTCGGCCCGGGTGCAGTTCTCGACCACATGGGTGTTGGTCAGGATAATGCCGTCCGAGCGCAGGATCACACCGGAGCCCCAGTTGTAGCCGACTTTATTCTTCTCATACGCGGCGATCGCCACGACGGTCGGGGCGCAGTGCTCGTAGAGCTCCTGGAGGCTCAGCTCCTCCCCCTCGGGCTGCAGCTCGAACTCGCCCTCCGGGCGTCTGTCCACCGGCTCAATGCCCACCTCGGCAGTGTCGGTCTCGACAGCCGTATAGTACTTTGAGAAGAAGTCCGAGGGCGTTTTGGGCAGGTCCGGGAGTTCTTCCCTCTCCCCCGCCGAGGGCATCGGGATGTCGCTGTCACCGTCTTTCTGCAGGGCCAGGGAGCTCGCGGCGATCGCCAGAAGCAGAAGCAGGAGGCAGCCCACCGCCCGTGCTGCAGCCGAAGGACGCCGCTTTGCTCTGTCCCGGCGCCCGGCGCTGCGGTCTGCTGCGGCGGACCCGACTGCCGTCGCAGCGCCTTCTGTCCCATGCCGGTGCTCTGTCTCAGGGAGGCTTCTCTCAGCGGAGCTGCGTTCCGCTCTGTCCCACTCATCTGACTTGCTCAGAATATGATTTTCCGGTGTTTCCCGCGCCGCCTCCGGCTGAGGAGGGTCCAGCGGCCGATACCAGTCCGATTCCATTCTCTGTTCCTTTCCGTGTTACAGTTCTGCTGTCTCCCGGCATCTGCCGGGGACAGTCATGCGCCGGCAGCGCTCTGTCCGTCACAGCCTGCCGGATTCTCTGCGTCTTTCAGCCGGCTGCGCTGATTTCTTTTCTGTCCGCTGTCCGTTCCCGTCACTGGGTTCCGGCGAGGGTCAGGGTGAAGACGAACTCCGTCATCCCGTCCTCGCTCCGCACCGCGATGTCTTCGTCGTGGGCGTTGATGATGCTCTTGACCAGATAGAGCCCCAGCCCGACGCCTTCCTTGTCCATGCTCCTGGAGCGGTCGGACTTGTGGAAGCGGTCAAAGATGTAGGGCAGGTCCTCCGGCGGAATGGTCTCGCCGTAGTCCTTCACCGACACATACGCCTTGCCCGAGTCCTTGTAGAGGCGGATCGTCAGGCAGCTTCCGGGGCTTGCAAACTTCACCGCGTTGTCCAGCAGATTGTAGATGACCCTGGTGATGGCGTCCCGGTCCGCAACGACCATCAGATGGCTGTCCGGAAGCTGGGGATCCACGTCCAGGTTCTTCTTCGTCGCCCGGCTCTCGAAGCTCAGCAGGATCTGCAGGATCAGCTCCGTCAGGTCGAAGGTCGTCCGGTGCGAGCTGTCCGCCGCCTGGGACTTCATCCGCGAGACGTCCAGCATGTCCCGCACCAGCCGCGAGAGTCTGCGGGTCTCGTCCCGGATGGAGATCAGATATTTCCGCTCCTGGTCTGCCGGGACCGTTCCGTCCAGGATTCCGTCCGCAAAACCGGCGATCGTCGTCATCGGGGTCCTCAGCTCGTGCGAGATGTTGGCGATAAACTCGGTGCGGCGCTTTTCGGCCTGCTCCAGCGAGTCCGCCATCTTGTTAAAGGAATCGATGAGCGCGCCCATCTCGTCCGTGGTGTCCTGCATCTGGCGCACGCGCACCGAGAAATCCCCCCGCGCGAACTTTCTCGAGGCGGCGGCAATCTCGTCCAGAGGCCTCGCCATCCGCTTGGTCGAGACCAGGATCAGCAGGATCGCCACCGTGGAGACGATGAAGAGCGCAATCACCGACCAGGTCAGGTAGTTTGTCCAGGTGCCCAGCATATTCCCGATGGTCGAGCTCACAAAGCAGTAGCCCAGGAGCTCGCCGTTGGTCTCGGCGTTGATCGGTATCCCGGTGACATAGCGCTTCTCGGGATAGATGCCCGACAGGTCCGTCAGCTGGTCGAGCTCTCTCATCTCCATCCCCTCCAGGATCTCCGGCGGAAGCTGCTGGCCGATGTGTTCGCAGCGGGGGCGCCTGTCCGAGCAGTTGATGATCACGCCGTCCGGGTCGGTGATAAAAATATGGTTGCCGGTCGAGCCCGAGATCGAGCCGATCGTCATGCTGAGGACCCAGTCCGACAGCGGGCTGACGCGGGACACGGCCGACGCGGTGTGCGCCACCTCACTAGCGCTGGCCGTCATGTCGCGGCGGTAGTCCTCGATCAGGTAGGTTCGTCCGATGCCGATAAAGCTCACCGCCAGCAGCATCAGGCAGACCGAGAGGAGTACCGTCGTAACTGTAAAATTGCGCAGGTAGATGCTCTTCATGACTTCCCTGCTTCCCTCTTCTTCATAAAACTTCTCACGGATTTCATTATAGTGGGTTTTTTTGCTTTTTCAATAGCCGGATTGTGAACATATCGTTTGACTTTTTTCCTGCAAACGAATATACTGACCTCAGAAGTCTGCAGAGCTGCAAGCTCAGGACACATCATTCTTTCATACTGGAGGTATTAGATTGGAAGTCAGAGAGAATCTGATCAGGCTGTGCCGGAAGATCAACGGCGGACACTATGAAATCACTCCCGACTGTGCGGAGTATAAAGTCTTTGAAAAATGGATCACCGACGAGCAGATCGCCGTCATGACCGCCATGACCGATATGAAGCCGGGCTTTGTCCCCATCATCGCGAAGAAGGCCGGCCTGCCGGTGAAGCGCACCAGAGAGATTCTGCGCGAGATCACAAACATCGGCCTCGTGGTCCAGGTTGTGGTCCCGAAGGTCAACATGGAAATCTACCTTCTGCCGCCCTACACGCCCGGCATCTTCGAGTTTCTGCTCATCAACAAGAAGTTCTGTGAGGCACATCCCGAGATCGCCTACGCTTTCCATCAGCATGCCACCACCAGCCAGATCGAGCATGCACCCAACACCCCCATGGGCGCCGGCATCATGCGCGTCATCCCGGTGGAGAGCGCCATCCCCGCCGGTACCGAGAAGATCGACAATGAGCTTGTCAGCAAGTACATTGAGGACAACGACGGCCATATCAGCATCACGCCCTGCCAGTGCCGCCGCGTCCGCATCATGATGGGCGAGGGCAGCGGCGATCTGGACGAGGGTCTCTGTCTCTTCATGGGCCATGTCGGCGACATGTTCAACCGCACCGGCCGCGGCAGACCCGCCACCGTCGAGGAGGCCAAGGCGCTGGTGCAGAAGTGCGAGGAGCGCGGCTGCGTCCATCAGATCACCACGCTCCACCAGGGGGAGACCTTCGCCATCTGCAACTGCATGCCCGAGAGCTGCCTGGCCCTGGGCGTGACGCAGTACTACAACACCCCCGGCACCTCGAAGAGCAACTATGTGGCCGAGATCGACAAGGAAAA
>JAILFJ010000137.1 GCA_024697625.1 Oscillospiraceae bacterium | reverse complement strand
GAGGTCAGGAAGTACGGTCCCATGTCCAGAGCGGGGCCGACGCCCTTCTTGTACAGGTAACCGGCATTGGGGTGCCAGAGGTCCGCGCCGGGTCCGACGTAGTTGGCGGTCACGCTGATGACCTTGCCGACAGCGCCCTCGTCCAGAAGCTTCCGGACGGTCTGGAACTCCGGGGTCAGGAAGGTGTCGGGGGCGGAGCCGACGAACAGGCCCTGCTGCGCGGCAAACTTCACGATCTCGTTGGCCTGCTCCAGGCTGTCCGCCAGGGGCTTCTCGCAGTAGACGTGCTTGCCGGCCTTCAGGGCAGCCATGGTCAGGCTGTAGTGGGAGGCGGGGTTGGTGAGGATGATGACGATGTCCACTTCGGGATCCGCCAGCATCTCCTCGGTGGTGTAGACCTTGGGTACGTTCCAGCGCGCAGCGGCGGCCTTGGCGGCCTCCACGTTCAGGTCCGCGCAGCCCACGGGGCGCAGGTTTTTGAATACCGGGCCGAGGGTGCCGAAGTAGTGGTCGCAGTAGACACCGGTGCCGATGACGCCGTAGCCGAGAACTTTTTCTTCCATTCTTGTATGCTCCTTTTTTATGATCTGCATTTTCATCCCGGATAACCGGGATCTGTGTCTGACTGATCTCAGTATACAGAAAAGAACCGGAAAATGCAGTGACATTTGTCACTTTGCAGGGCAAAAATCAAGGGGAGGATTCTGTACATTGTTCACAAAGCTTCCCCCATCGGGAGTCCGGATCAGTAGGAATACAGCTCCACCAGCAGCGCCGTGGGCATATCGCCGAAGCGGAGGTTCATCTTCTCGTCGCCGTTGAATATGCGGCCGCCGATCCATCTGCCGTCTGCGACACGGCCTTCCTCCATGCGGAGGATGTCCATCTTTCTGTCCGTGCCGGGCTTGACGCGGAACTCCGGCGTGCAGTTGAGGCCGATCACCAGGAAGCGGTCCGGTGCCAGCTCATAAACCTGGCAGGCGCCCAGCGGCTTTCCGCTCATGCGGGGGCCGTATTTGACGACCAGGTCGCAGTTTTCAAAACGCAGGAAGGCGCTGTAGTCGTTTTCGCCGTGGCGCACGCAGCTCTGCAGACGCCGGGTCCCGCGATGCTCCAGATACAGCGGCTCCAGCTCTTTCAGCATGCCGTAGGTCGCGGACAGACAATCCTTGCTGCCGGTGATGTCGAAGGCGGAGGGGTCGATGTTCAGGGCGATCATCAGCTCCATGGGCGGCTTGTCCAGCTGGCCGGGATCCAGAGCCAGGTCCTCGATGCCGAAGGGTGAGAAGCAGATCGCGTTCTTCCGGCCGAAGGCATAGAGCGCGTAGGATGAGGCTACCGCATCCTTCCGGATCTCCGGGATGAAGAGAGGGTTGCCCTCATCCGCATACTCATCCATCACGTCCGCACAGTAGGGCACGTAGATGTCCGGACCCAGCGCAAAGAGAGAGGGCGCGGCCGCTTTCCAGATGGGGTGCATCTGCCGCACCGGGCCGCCGGAGGGATAGGAGCCGGGAAACCAGGGGCTCTGCCGCAGCCAGGCGTTGGCATAGCAGGGCAGGTCATATTCCCTTTTGCCCGAGGCGGCGATCGTCTCCACCGCGGAGGCGAAGTGCCAGGCCATGAAGCTCTCGGCGGCGTCCTCGCCGAAGACCTCTTCCCAGGTTCCGCTCTTTCCGACAGCGGCGGAGAGCTTCTCGGGGATGGGGGCATGGAAGGCCTTGTTTGCCGCGCTGCTGTAATCCCGGTCGGTGCCGAGGAGGCCGATCTCGTTTTCCACCTGCATCACGACGACGGTGTTCTCCTCGCTGTCAATCTCCCGGATACGCCGCATCAGGGCAGTGAAGGCCTGGCGGTCCTTCTCCACGGCGGCGGCACAGAGGGGCGAGACGGTGGGCATCTTTTCGCCGCTGACTTTCTCGGCACGGAAATAGGTCTCGGTGTCCTTCTTCATCCAGGCGGGCACATACATGGACTCGGCGTTTTTCCAGAGGCCGAACCAGAGGAAGCAGAGCTTCAGCCCCTCGCGGCGGGCCGAACTCACGATGGTCTCCGGTATCGAGAAGTCATATCTTCCCTCTTCCGGCTCCAGAAGCTCCCAGTACAGGGGGACGATGACGGAGTTCATGTTCAGTCCGCGCAGGGCGGGCCAGAGCTTCTCCTCCAGAAAAACCGGGTCGGAGGCGCTGGAGTTGTGGATCTCGCCGCTTCGCATAAAGAAGGGCCTGTCGTGAACATAGAGGGTGGGGATCCCTTTCTCATCGCGTTTGACTGCAGGAAGACTCATGGGAATGCTCCTTTCTGATCGTTTAAAATAAAAACAAAAAAGATCCGGACCGGGAAACAGGGACACGTTCGCTGGGAGCGTTGGGAAACCTGCCGGGGTCGGATCTGATCTCTTCGAATTCTATTATAGCTTGACAATCGCACCCGGGCAAGCTTAAAATACTAATATGCATATAAATATTTTAAGATCCCGGAGGCCTCGCATGCGTTATTCCGTATCTGTCACCAAACGGCAGTATGCCAGAATCCCCCTGCTCCTCCGCGCGCTGGGGATCGATCATCTGCAGGAACCGATTTACCGCCCCGACGGATTCCCCGTCTGGCAGCTGTTCTACTGCGTCTCCGGCAGCGGCGAATTCCGGCTGGAGGGCTGGCGCGGCATTCTGCGGCCGGGCCAGGCGGCACTGCTGGCCCCCAACGAAGCCCACAGCTACCGCAGCCTGGACGGCGACTGGGTCCTGCATTACGTCGGCTTCGAGGGCAGTCTCTGTCAGAAGCTGCTGGCCTGCCTGGGGCTGGGACAGTCCGGGCTGTTCAGTCTGGCCCATCCGGAGGTTCTTCCGGGGCACCTGCTGGCTGTGGAGCGGATCCTGCTGGAGGCGGAGCCTGATTCCGGCCTTCGCAGCTCCAAGGCGCTCTACTCGATGCTTCTGGATTTTTCCCAGTCGCTCACCCGGCTGCCGGACAGCCGGTATGCGAAAGCCACCGGCATCGAGAAAGAGATGATCCACTATCTGGAGGATCATTATCCGGAGGATATTTCACTGGACGGGCTGGCCGCCCACTTCCGCCGCACACCGGAATACCTGTGCAGCATTTTCAAGACGGCCACCGGCGAGACCATTTTTCATTATCTGCGGCGCATCCGGATCCACCGGGCCAAGGTACTGCTGATGGAGCGGCCGGACGCCGGTCTGCGCGAGGTCTCGGAGGCCTGCGGCTTTCACAGCCTCAGCTATTTCGGTAAGGTCTTTCGGGAGGCCACCGGCTTCACACCCCAGGGCTACCGTCTGGGAGCCGCTCCTCCCACAATCCCGCCTCCAGGGCCGGCCTTGCCGGACAACTGCGACAGAAGCGGAACTGCGGCAGAAACGGCATGGACGAATCCTTCGGCATGTGGTATAATCGAGAAAACAAAGTGATCCGGCTGGCGGACGGTAGAACCGAAAACGCGGCAGCGGGCATTTATCAGTTTTGAACAAATACAAAAAAAGGAGAAGAAAGACGCATGAAGTACGAGTTCTGGTTTGTGGTCGGCAGTCAGTTTCTGTACGGCCCGGAGGTTTTGGAAACGGTAGAGACCCGCGCCAGGGAGATGGTGGCGGAGCTCTCCAAGGTGCTCCCGTACCCGCTGGTATACAAGGTCACAGCCAAGACCAGCCGGGAGATCACCGACGTGGTGAAGGAAGCCAATTACCGCGACGAGTGCGCCGGGATCGTCACCTGGTGTCACACCTTCTCCCCCAGCAAGATGTGGATCAACGGGCTGGCCTCCCTGCAGAAGCCCTACTGCCACCTGGCCACCCAGTACAACAGGGAGATCCCCAACGACGAGATCGACATGGATTTCATGAACCTGAACCAGGCCGCCCACGGCGACCGGGAGCACGGCTTCATCGCTGCCCGGCTGCGTATGCCGCGCAAGGTCATCGCCGGGTACTGGCAGGATGAGAAGGTCCACCGGCGCCTTGCCGACTGGATGAAGGCCGCGGTGGGCGTCGCCGTCTCCAGGGAGATGAAGGTCATGCGCTTTGGCGACAACATGCGCGAAGTGGCCGTCACCGAGGGCGACAAGGTCGAGGTCCAGATGAAGCTCGGCTGGCAGGTGAACACCTGGGCCGTGGGCGATCTGGTCAGAGAGATGAACGCCGTCACCGAAGAAGAAGTGGACGCACTGGTGGCCGAGTATGAGGCCGCCTATGACATCGCCACCGACAACACCGCCGCCATCCGCTATCAGGCCCGCGAGGAGATCGCCATGAAGAAGATGCTGGACCGCGAGGGCTGCCGCGCCTTCACCAACACCTTCCAGGATCTCTACGGCATGGAGCAGCTGCCGGGCCTTGCCAGCCAGCATCTGATGGCCCAGGGCTACGGTTACGGCGGCGAGGGCGACTGGAAGGTCTCCGCCATGACCGCCATTCTGAAGGCCATGGGTGAGGGCGGCAACGGCGCCTCCGGTTTCATGGAGGACTATACCTACCATCTGGCGGAGGGGCAGGAGTACTCTCTCGGCGCGCATATGCTGGAGGTCTGCCCGTCTCTGGCTGCCGGCAGACCCCGGATCGAGACCCACCATCTGGGCATCGGGATGAATGAAAAGGACCCCGCCCGTCTGGTGTTTGAGGGCAAGGCCGGTAAGGGCATCGTGGTTTCCCTGATCGACATGGGCGGGCGTCTCCGGCTGATCGTTCAGGACATTGAGGCTGTCAAGCCCATCATGCCCATGCCGAATCTGCCGGTGGCCCGCGTCATGTGGCGGGCTCTGCCGGATCTGACCACCGGCGTGGAGTGCTGGATCACGGCCGGCGGCGCCCATCACACGGTGCTGAGCTACGACGTGACTGCCGGGCAGATGCGGGACTGGGCCCGGATGATGGACATTGAATTCGTCCACATCGGTGCGGACACCACCCCGGAGAAGCTGGAAGAGGAGCTGCTGATCAGCGACCTGGTCTGGAAGCTGAAACAGGCATGACCGCCGGCTCAGCCGGTGGCTTCTGAAAAAACTATGAGCGGAGTGCCCTGCACTCCGCTCATATTCATTTTTTATTCTTTGCTTTTATTTTCTGCCGTCTGAAGCACCGATGCCAGCGTCTTCATCAGCATCTCGATATCCACCGGCTTTGCGATATGCGCCTGCATCCCCGCTTCCAAAGCCGCAGTCCTGTCTTCCTTGAAGGCGTTTGCCGTCATCGCCAGGATCGGGATCTCTGCGAGCGCCCGGTTGCTTAAGGCGCGGATCCTCCTGGTCGCTTCAAATCCGTCCATCACCGGCATCTGGATATCCATCAGGATCGCGTCGTAGTAACCCGGTTCGGAAGACGAGACCATGTCCAGCGCGATCTGGCCGTTCTCGGCGGTCTCCACCGTGAAGCCGGCCCCGGCGAGAATCATATTGGCGATCTCCATGTTGATCAGGTTGTCCTCCACCAGCAGCACCCGTCTGCCGGTGAAGTCGACCGCAGGATCCGCCTGCGCCTCTTCCGCAGCATCTTCCGCTATCTCCCGCTCGCCCGTCACGTCCTTCTCGTCGGCGAGCTGCAGCTTCAGGCGGATGACGACGGTGGTGCCGCTGCCCGGTGCGGTGATCACCTCGATGGTGCCGCCCATCAGGTCGACAAGGCTCTTGGTGATCGACATGCCCAGTCCGGTTCCTTCCACGCCGCTGTCGGTCGAGGTGCGCTCCCTCTCAAAGGCGGTAAAGATCTTCTCGGCAAACTCTCGGGACATACCGATGCCGCTGTCCTGAACCCTGATCTCATAGGAGCCGTATCCGTTCTCCCCGCTGCCGACCTCGTAGAGCGAGGCGGTGATGTGTCCCTCTTCCGGAGTAAACTTGTAGGCATTGCTGAGGATATTCAGCAGCACCCGGTTCAGGTTTTTCCTGTCGCACCAGACGAACCGGTTCTGGATCTGGTTGGTATGGACCTGAAAATCCAGATTCTTCTGCTTCATCTGTTCCGAGAACAGGTCGCGGATGCTTTCAAACACCGCCCGGAGATCGACGGGCTGGAATTCCAGCTCGACCTTTCCGTTCTCGATGCGGCTCATCTCCAGGATATCGTTGATCAGCGCAAGCAGGTGCTGGCTGGAGCTCTCAATCTTGTCGAGTAACTCCCGGATCCTGGAGAGATTCTCCTCCTTGCGCGCCAGATTGGTATAGCCGATGATCGCGTTCATCGGCGTACGGATATCGTGCGACATGTTGAAGAGGAACCGGCTCTTGGCCAGGCTGCTCTCCACCGCCTGGATCTTCTCCCGTTCGGTCGCCTCATGCTTCCGGCTTACGACGTGCTGGACGTACAGCATGACAGCGAGGCCGATGAAGATGATCACCATCAGGATGACCCCGTCCCGGACCAGAAGCTGATTCACCCGCCGGACACTCTCCGCCGCCGCGAGGCGCTTTACAAACCACAGCAGGACGGAATAGACCAGCAGGGCAAACATGGCGATCCCGGAAATGGACATCCCGCTGTAGTCCGTGAGCTTGCTCCGGATAATCGTCCTCCAGTAGAACACAAAGCCCAGCAGGCACCAGAACGCCAGCAGCAGGAACGCCTCGCTCTCCATGGCGTCCATGGCCGCCACCCCGGGGACGAGCTGTACGATGAGAAAAACCACCGAAATCACCGCGCCGATCAGCCCGGTTACCGCCGTCTTCCTGTTTTCCTCAGCCCTGGCCAGCTTGAAGGCCGCCGCCGAGCAGTATCCGAACCCGACGATTGCGCCGAAGGAGGTCAGGTCGACAAACCAGATCAGGGTGTTTCTGCCCAGCAGGGAGAGAAGGACGGACAGGCCCAGGATAAACAGGATGCTGTAGGTGGTGTTCAGGAACTTTTCGGACAGGATCCGGTCCTCCGCCATCGTGGCCAGCACGCGGGTCGTCGCCCGATAGCCGCCGATGATCCCGGTCAGGATGGCCGCGACCGCCGTGACCGTCATGACGGCCAGGCCCGCGGTGCCCATGACGGACTTCGCCGCAAAGAAGGTCGGTACGCCGGCAACTCCTCTCAGCCCGTCCAGCCCCGCGATATACTCCTGCCAGGACTGAAACCCGTCCGGCACCGAGCAGACGCTGACGAAGGTCATCGTGACGTAGGCAGCTGCCGCCACCACGATGGAGCTCAGAAGGATGCCTCTGGATCTCCGGATCGGGAACCTGAAATGCGCCGTATCAAAGGCGGTGACCTCGAAGCCGACGAAGGCCCAGGGCGCCATGATCACCAGGCTGAGAACCGCATATCCCCGGTTCACCCCCCGGATGCCGAAGGAATGCAGCGCACCGCCTGCGATCGCGCCGGGTATGCAGAAGACGCCGGTAAAGACGATCCCGCACAGCAGCAGGAGCGCCAGAACGGTATGAAGATGCTGAAGCATCGGCTTGGCGAACACAAACAGGACCCCGACCGCCGCCAGCACCAGCACCGAGACCAGCGTCTCACCCAGGTAGATGCTGTTTCCGGCCACCGTATAGTGAAAGCCGCTCTGCGCGGCATCGGCAAACAGCGTCCGTACGATGAGAAACAGCGCCGTGCCGTTCAGAAACACAATGGTCAGGTAGGACAGGCACAGAAACCACGAGCATAGGAAGGCGTGGTCCCGGCCGAAGGCCTCCTTGGTATACGAATATACGCCGCCTGTCACGGCGGAGCGCCCCATCAGGTACGAGAAGTTGCTCCCGATGACCAGCATGAACGCCATCCCCAGCAGCATGGAGATCAGCGTGCCCGCAGGCCCCGCAACCGGGAGGAAGGTCGTCCCCGGCATGGCAAACACGCCCCAGCCGACCATGCACCCGAAAGAGATCGCCCAGACGTCTACAGGGTCGAGATACCGGTCCAGCGGTCTTACCGCCTCTGCGGTCCGCTCCTCCATATCCAACCCTCCTCTTCTCAAGATACTGATCACTGATCAGGCACGTGCCCAGGCTGCAGTCGGGCTCTCCCACGGGTCATGCCGGGCTCCTGTCATCCGCGGTACTTTTTCCCGTCCGCGGTTTCCTGCCTCATACCGATGACAATGTGGTGATGGTCGCTCTCTCTTGTCCGAATGGTCTGGATGGAATAAGGGATCTTCGCTCCGTTTTCCATCCTGTCGAAGGTCAGGCGGATCGACTCTTCCTGTTCCGCCAGGTGGATCAGGTTTGTCTTGCTGGTCGCCTCACGGACCTTCTCCACATCGGCCTCACTCACGCCTTCCAGCAGCTTCTCCCGGGCCTCCCTGAAGAAGTCGGTTCCGCCCGGAAGGATCTCGAGGTCGCCGTTGCGGCCGGTGAAGAATTCAAGATAGAAGTCCGTGGCGACGTCCACGTAGAAGATCCTCTCAAAATCACTGGTCAGCGCATTGGAGATGCTCATGTAGGTCTTTCTGGTCAGCGGGGTCACCTCATACCGGATCTTTGCGCGCTCGGCAAGGAAGCCTCCGAAGACTTCAGGCGGCACGGGCTTTGAGAAGTAATAGCCCTGCACGTATTCGCAGCCCATCGCCTTCAGGACCAGATACTGTTCCTGCGTCTCGACGCCTTCGGCCACCACCGGCACATGCAGATAATCCGCAATGTCGATGATCAGCTCGATCATCCGCACGTCCCTGTTCTCTCCGAAGGCGCTGCGGATGAAGCTCATATCCAGCTTCAGCGCGTCGATCGGCAGGTGGGACAGCATGCTCAGCGACGAATAGCCTGTGCCGAAGTCGTCCATCTCGATGCGGAAGCCCATACCCATGCCGCGCAGATCCTTGGCGGTCGAAATCACCTGGTCCGAGTCGCCTGTATAGGCCGACTCCGTGATCTCCAGCATCAGGTCATCCGGACTGATGTTATTATCCTCCAGAATCTCTTTGAAGATATTCTTCAGATTCGGCGTCAGCATGTCGATGCGCGAGACGTTCACCGACACCGGCACCGAGAAGCCGAAGCGATCCTTCCACTCCCGGATCCGCGCCGCCGCTTCACGCCACACAAACTGATCGAGCTCCAGGATCAGGCCGTTGTCCTCCAGCAGCGGGATGAACACGCCCGGGCTGATCAGGCCGAGTTCGGGATGATCCCAGCGCACCAGCGCCTCCGCGCTCGCCAGCACGGGATTCTCGGGACGGATATCATACTTGGGCTGGAAATATACCATGAAGCGGTTGTTCTCCAGAGAGGGCTTGAAGTCCTCCAGCAGGCGTTCCCTGTAGAGCTCCGCCTCATGCATCTTGGTATCGTAGATGCCGATCGCCTTCCGGAAGCCGCTCTTCACCGTGTTCGCGGCGATCTTCGCATATTCGAAGCGGCGTTCGATCTGCTGCGCCTTGTCCACCTGAGAATATACGCCCATGCGCAGGCGCACGCGGTTTGCGGACACGTCCTCATCCACAAGCCCCTCCGAGGCCTTGTCCAGGATGCTCTCATAGTCTTCCCTGTGCGGGCAGTAGATGAAGAAGGTATCCGCGCCCCGGCGGCAGCATACGCCGCCCACCTCGCGGGAGATCTGCCGGATACGCCTGCCCAGGCGCGAGAGCACGCCGTCGCCGTACTGCTTTCCGTATCTCTCGTTGAGCAGACGGAAGTGGTTGACGTCCAGAACGATGGCGTCCATCGGCACGTTATGATAATGCTGGTCAAACATCCGGACGTAGCGGAGGAAGTAATCGAGGTTCAGCAGGTTCGTCAGCCGGTCGCGTTCCGTGGACTGGATGATGTTCCGCTGTTCGCTCAGCTCAATGCAGCGGTTGACGCGGGCCTGGATGATTTCGAAAGAGGGATAGGGCTTGGGGATAAAGTCGATGGCGCCGATCTTCAGGCAGTCGACCTCGGCGCTCTGATCCGCTGTCATCACGATGACCGGGACGGACCTGAGCTCCTCCTCTTCCTTCATCACCTTCAGGACCTCCATGCCGCTCATCTTCGGCATCTGAAGATCCAGCAGCACGATGGCCAGATCGTCCTTATGGGCCTTGACCTGCTCCAGGGCCTCGATTCCGTTCGAGGCATACAGCACGTCATATTCCTCTGACAGCATGTTGCCCAGGATCATCTGGTTGATCGCCTCGTCCTCGACAATGAGGATATGCCGTTTGAGCTTCAGGATTTCGCCGTCTTCGTTCGCCGGCATGACCGGCCTCGCGGCCGTCTCGGCGTCCTCCCGCGACATCGCGCCCATGCCCTTCAGGAGCTTCTTCTCTTCGTACATCAGTCCGTCCGCGCGCTCAAACACGTCGTGGAAGCTTGTGTCCGTTCCGGGCTGGTAATCCGACAGGCCGCCGGAGATGACGACCTCACTGGTGCTGATATGCTCCACCGAGCGGTCGTGCAGCGCCAGGACCAGCTCCTTGCGGATCAGATAGTCGCGCCCGCGCAGGACCACCACGAACTCATCTCCGCCCGTCCGGTAGACCGGGCTGTGCTGGAAGATGTCGCAGATCATCCTGCTCGCCTTCTGGATATATTCGTCACCCGCCTTATGGCCGAGGGTATCATTGATCACCTTCAGGCCGTTCACGTCACAGACGACGACAGCAAAGGCCTCCGCGGCGCCCTCTTCAATGGAAGCATCGATCTCCTTCTGGCTCAGCAGGAACGCATGCTTGCTCTTGACTCCGGTCAGGGGGTCGGTGAGGGCGATGGTCTGCGCCTCGTCGCGCTCCCGGGCAGCCTTTTTCTCCCACTTCTGCATGGACGTGTGATTGATGAGCATGACAATCAGGGACAGGCCGAACAGGCCGACGATCATATAAACGCTGAGATCGTCTGCGTCATGAAGCTGCTCCAGCTCCTTCGCGAGAAACGCTTCTCTGTCCTGTTCGGGATTCGCGGACTCCGCCGTGTCGTCCATGTACTCCGAGATCTCGGCTACGATGGTGTTTTCTCTGTTTTCGTTATACCTCTCGGCCCAGGTCATCGCCATCAGGACGATGAAGACCAGCAGCGAGAGCCAGACAATGATGGCTTTGCCGAACTTTCTGTCATGGTCCCTGCGGATGACCTGGTTGAAATACATCACCCCGAGGAAAGACCAGACGGCCATCAGGACGTAGGTTTCGGTTGCGATCGTATAGTCCGAAAAAACGCTCGGGAAGAGCAGAAACACCGCGAATGCGACCAGAATGAGCAGGCAGAATCCGCTGATCCGGCGGTTCCTTCTGATGCCCTCCTGTCCCGAAGCCTTGAACACCGCCACAGACACGAAGCCGTAGATCATGGTGATGCCAAAGGTGGTGGCATCCACGATCCACCCGATCGCCGTTCTTCCGAGGAACGGGATGGGCAGCGAGACCATCAGCACCAGAAGGATGGCATGGACAGGAATCGCCCTGTCATTGAGTGTGGCAATACGCCCGGGCAGAATGCCGTCCTGCGCCACGGCATAGCACAGGCGGCTCAGGGTGCGCAGCATGCCGATCAGGCTGGTAAGAACCAGCGACAGCAGGGACAGCATCAGGATATTGACCCCGGCCTGGCCGAGATAATAGTTCGCGGCATAAAAAGCCGGAAGTCCTGCGATTCCGTCATATTCACCCAGCCGGCTGATATAATCGAGCCAGCCGGAACAGCCCTCCGGATAGGCGGTGACGCTCAGCAGGACGATAAAGATATACAGCGCGGTGGTAACGGCTGTCGAAATGACAAGAACACGGAACATATTGCTGTGCTTAAACCTGTATTCCTCCGCGGAATGAGACACGGATTCAAATCCGATAAAAGCCCAGGGCGAGATAAAGGCGATACGCACGACCTGACGGAGGACCCCCGTGTCCGGGAGAAAGGCCGGGCTCATGCTCATGCCGGAGCGGCTGTGCCCGATCATGGCGGCAGCGAAGCACACGGTAATGCCGGCGGTGAAGATCAGCACCATCACCACCATCAGGGTGGCCGTCGCCTTTTTGCTCTTCATGCACAGCAGCCCGACGAGCCACATCACCGCCAGCGTCACAATCGCTTCCCCGAGGTAGACGTCATAGCCGAAGATCGTGTAGAGATATCCCTTCTTAAAGACCGCCCGCAGGAAATACCGCGCGAACAGAGGGATGCTTGTGGCGTTCGCCCAGAAGATCGATATATAGATCAGGAACATGAACCAGGCGATCAGGAAGGCGAGGTCATAGCCGAAGAGCTGCTTCACATAATTGTACAGGCCCCCTGTGCCCGGATAGCGGTTCGCCAGGAAGTGATAGTGACTGGACACCATCAGCATCATGGCAAAGCCGATCAGCAGACCGAGGATGGAGCCCATCGGTCCCGCCTGGGAGAGATAGGAGCTGCTGGTAACAACCAGAGAGCCCCAGCCAATGGCCGACCCAACCGACAGAGCCCATACCGCCAGCGGAGAAAGATAGGGCTGGAGCTTGACCTCATCGTTGGTCGCAGGTGATGTTCCGTTCATAGATGTATCTCCTTATACACACTGTCACTGTCACAAGCCGCTGTCACACAGCTGTTGAACTGTCAGAGGGTGATTCACTTCATATGTTTGATCTCATTAACCGATATATGATACCACAGATTGCCCTCTGTTTCCATCCCCCAAATAAAAAAAAGACTCTTCTTTTCAGAGAAGAAGTTCTGAAGAAGAGAGTTAAAATACTTCCAAAAGCATCCGAGACAGGGTATAATACTGACAGCACAGGCATAATCGCCATCTCGGTTTTTGTTGCCTGCAGGATACTCCGTTGGACACAGAAAAATCTAAAAATCTGATTCGATAGCCGCTGTTTAACTGATTTACCATTCAACATACCCTGTGTAATACCCTGTGTACGTATGACACGGAAGGCCAGGCAGGACAAGGCATGTATCTGAACGCGGCTGGCGTTGACAATCTGATTGAAACTGCTGACATAGCTCATGTAGAAGCCGGATTTGCACTCTTTGGTGAATATTACAGGCTGAGAATCGCATTTCCCCCGAATCCCCGCGTAGCGGCTATGACGGTCACGTCTGCAATACTTCCGGGAGAATTAAAAGAATGACTTATTTACCGCTTGTTGGATTTCATATAAAATGATAGAATACTCATGAGCTTTTCCTTTGGAAAAAATGGCCGCTCAGAGTCAGCCGTCTAACGCAGCATACTCCATGATTCTGTAAACCGGGAATCTTATGGCGGTCGGGAGCCATCGAATCAAAAACTGAACCTGGAAGGAAGGAAAAACCATGATTTTTGAGACCGCAGTAAAAAACCTTCGAACAGCCGGATTCTCCGTTCAGGTGTTCGATACCGGAGCTGAGGCAGCTGCCTGGTTGAATCAGCAGATTGACGGCAGGACCGTGGGAATCGGCGGATCTGCTACCGTGAAAGAGCTGGGCCTGTACGATCTTCTCAAAACACACAACTCGGTATTCTGGCACTGGGAGCAGGAACAGGACGAGGCCCGCCTCAATGCCATGAAGACAGATATCTATCTGAGCTCTGCCAACGCACTGGCAGAAACCGGTGAAATTGTGAATATCGACGGCAGGGGAAACCGCGTATCTGCGACACTGTTCGGTCATCAGAAAGTGATTTTTCTGATTGGACAGAACAAGCTCACCAAGACTTATGAAGACGCAGTATGGAGGGCAAGGAATGTAGCCGCTCCAAAGAGGGCCAAACAGTTCAAGGTCAATACCCCCTGCGTTGCGAGCGAAACGGAGCGCTGCTTCAACTGCAAAAGTCCCGAACGGGTCTGCAGGGCTATGGTGACGCTCTGGGGGCCAATGATGGGATCAGAAACGGAAGTCCTGCTCATCCGAGAGGACCTGGGTCTGTAAGGACGAACTCGTCAAAAGTATGGAAAAAATTCTGATTCTTGATTTCGGCGGTCAGTATAACCAGCTGATCGCACGGCGTGTCCGCGAACAGCGGGTCTACTGCGAGCTGCATCCCCACAGCATGCCGCTGGATGAGATCCGCCGCTTCGATCCCATCGGCATTTTTTTCACCGGCGGACCGCACAGCGTCTATCTGGACGATTCGCCCAAGCCCGATCCCGGCGTGTTCTCGCTGGGAGTGCCGATTCTCGGCATCTGCTACGGCTGCCAGCTCCTGGCCCAGTCCCTCGGCGGGCTGGTGACGGCTGCAGAGGACGCCTCCGCCCGCGAGTACGGCAAGACCGAGACGGCCTTTGACCCGTCCTGTGCCCTGTTCCGGGACCTGCCGGAGGAGAGCATCACCTGGATGAGTCACGGGGACTATATGGCCCGGGTGCCGGAGGGCTTCCGCCTGGCTGCCCACTCCGCGGCCTGTCCCACCGCCGCCATCTGCGACGAGAGAAGGCGCTTCTACGGTGTGCAGTTTCATCCGGAGGTCAATCACACGACCTTCGGGAGCGAGATGCTGCACAATTTCCTTTATGCCGTCTGCGGCGCACACGGCGACTGGACCATGGCGGACTACCGGCGCCGCAGCGTGGAGGAGCTCCGCGGGCGCGTCGGCGGAGGCCGCGTACTGCTGGCGCTCTCCGGCGGTGTGGATTCCTCCGTGCTGGCGGCGCTTCTGAGTGAAGCCGTCGGCAGGCAGCTCACCTGCGTCTTTGTGGATCACGGCCTGCTCCGCAAAAACGAAGGGGATGAGGTGGAGGCAGCCTTTGCCGACCGGGAGCTGGACTTCCGCCGCGTCGATGCGGGCGCCCGGTTTCTCGGACGGCTGCGGGGCGTGACCGATCCGGAGGCAAAACGGCATATCATCGGAGAGGAGTTTATCCGCGTCTTTGAGGCGGAGGCCAGAACCATCGGCGCGGTGGACTTTCTCGCCCAGGGGACAATCTATCCGGATGTCATCGAATCCGGCTTCGGCGAATCCGCCGTCATCAAGAGTCATCACAACGTAGGCGGCCTGCCCGACACGGTGGATTTCAAAGAGATCCTCGAGCCGCTGCGCCTGCTCTTCAAGGATGAGGTGCGTCAACTCGGCCGGGAGCTGGGGCTTCCGGAAAGCCTGATCGCACGCCAGCCTTTCCCGGGGCCGGGTCTGGCCATCCGCGTGATCGGGGACGTGACGGAGGAGAAGCTGTCGCTCCTGCGCGAGGCTGACGCCATCTTCCGCGAAGAGATGGCAACCGCCGGGCTGGACCGGACAGCCAGCCAGTATTTCGCGGTGCTGACGAATCTGCGCTCGGTGGGCGTCATGGGCGACGGACGCAGCTATGATTATGCTGTGGCGCTTCGCAGTGTGCAGACCTCGGATTTCATGACCGCCGACTGGTCCCGCCTGCCGTACGAGCTGCTGGACCGCGTCTCGGTACGCATCGTCAACGAGGTGAAGGGGGTCAACCGCGTGCTCTATGACATCACATCCAAGCCCCCGGCTACAGTGGAATATGAATAAGCGAATTTTTGTCAAGTTAGCAATTGCCAACCAGGAGATCTTTTGGAATATGTAAAAGCAAAACACTGACAGAAAGAGACAGTCAAAACGACCAACATGGGCACGCTCTGTGAGCTGAGCTACAGGATCGTGCTCCGCATTCCTCAGGCCATCAAGCCCTTCCTCGACGAGCTCCGCATGCGCAACGGCAACCTGAACATCGTCTGTGGCGGGCCCGTGACAAAAGATGCGATGTAAGCGTGCGTCCCGGCTCCTGAAAAGGCTTTTCCACCGCGCATCTCCGGAGAGGGGATGCGCTTTTCTTTTGCCGGTGCAGTGTTTCCGGCGGAACTTCCACCGTGCAGCCGGAAGCTCAGACGCACGCCATGCCGTAATAGGCCGGATCGCAGAGCATGAATCCCATCAGATGGTTCCGCAGCCTGACACAGTTGGGCCTGAAGCAGATATAGGTAAGGCCTCCGGACACAAGGCTTCCCGCCACCGGGATCCCTGAGGCCAGGGCATCCGCATAGATCTGCTTTGTCATCCGCATTCCCACAACTTTGGCAATTTTCTTCACGAAGGGATACACTGCCCCCTTCGTAAGAGCCCTGCGCCCGAGATTCTTGGAGACGCGCTCGGCCATCGAACCCGCCAGTCTGCCCAGGGCTGACGAAGCCCCCTGGACCTGAAACATGGTTCCCATAAAGATCAGCAGATCGTTCATGGTCTCCGAGTCGAGATGGTTCTCGTTGATCTCGATCTCGTCAAAGCCGTACAGATACGCCAGCTCCTGAATCACGCGAAGGACAAAGGTGAAGTACGACACGATGTCCACGCTCGCCGCTCCGACAGCCGCCAGGGCATTCCCTCCGCCCGGAATGCTCGCCGCCAGAGAGAGCGCAGTCACTTTTGCCGACTCATAGTCGATCACGGACTTTGAAGCTCTGTATACGACGTCTTTCGAGATCCCCGCCCTCGCCGGGTTGTACTGAACCGCGAGCTCAATCGTCTCTTCCCGGCAATACTTTCTGAGCTCCTTTCGAAGGAAGGACTCCCTGTCCACTTTCACGCCGGGCGTGCTGATTGCCTTGGCAAGGATGCTGTCGAAGCTGAGTTCCTCTCTGATTTTTTCCAGAATATTAGCCATTTTATTATACCTCCTGTTTATTCTCCCAGATTTCTGTCTCCGGGTCTGAAACCATTTCTTCGTTCTATCCTGCTGTTACAGTTTCCGTATCCGCACATGCAGCTCCTGGATCTGCTCCCATCCGTCATGCAGATACCTGTATTCTGCTTCCTGTCTCCCGTCCTCAAGGGTCAGGATTCTCCCTGTCGGTTCCCGCCTGGCGCATGAGCAGAGTACCGGCTTATCCCCCGCCATCTCCAGAAGGCGCGCCATCAGATGGAGAGGGAGAACAGCCGCGATCAGGTCTGCTTCTCTGATCTGGTCCGCCAGGCTCTCAAGCTCCTCCACGGTATCCTTCCAGCATGACAGCTTCACCGGCTCCCCCGCGATCCGCTCCAGACTGCAGAACTGCTCATCTGTCATGGTATGGCGGGAGATCCAAAGTACCGTTTTCATTCCATTCATCTCCTCTCTCTGCTGCATGTCGGGCATACCCCTGTCTGAGCCGGCGTCTTCCCGTATGCCGGGGAGCCCGTACAGGAAGCTGTACCCCAAATACCATCTTGATCAGCCAGACCGTAAAGAGCATGACAAACAGGGGGATCACACAGCTTGTCACTACCAGCACCGCCAGACTCTCGATCAGACGGTTCAGAAGCCCTGCCCCGCGGTTGGCAAGCTCCGAGACGGTTGTCCGCAGTGAGGTGAAGAGCCTCTGTACCGCGCTCTGATCGGTCTCCGCCTGGAGGAAGGGAGCTGTTTCGTCCGAGAATCGGCTGGCGTCGGTCACCGCCTGTTCTACAGAGTATTCATAGACGCTGTAGATCTTATCCGACATCCGGATGCTGAAGGGGATCACTGCCCAGACGGCAAGGCTCACGGCTGCGATCCTGATCAGCATTCCGGGCCTTCTCCCTGACAGGAGCAGCGTCAGAGCATAGATCACGCAGCTTCCGGGGATAAGGTAACAGAAGACTGCTTCTCCGAGAATCGGCATCAGGTACTTCTCTGCGTAGAGCACACAGATAACCAGGAAGCCGTATTCCGAGAACTCCGCCAGCTTCTCGGCGATCGGGGTACCCGCATCGCCCGGGACTGCTGAAAGTCCGGCCGATGCCGCGGTGGCGGACGCTGTCAGCTTCATGACCGAAGCGATCTTGCCGTCTATAGACACGATCTCCTCTGTGTACATCGTCGGCTGAGAGAAGATCCTGCCCAGGGCGAAGAACGAGACAGCCGCGATCAGGATGCACACGGAGACGGCGCAGAGCTTCTTCATTACATTTTCCATCATTTTACTCCTTTACAATCACAATTCGGTACTGCCGTGAATCAACCAGGCTGCTGACAAACTCTCCGCGTTCCTGTCCGCGTCCCGCAGTATACCCCTCTGGACCGCTTTCTCCTGCATACTGCTCTGAACCGACTGAAGCGCCTCGTTGTAGTTGTCCACCGTGATGGGGTTGCCGAGGCCTTCCCGCTCATGGTACTTTTTGAAGCTGTCATGATCGATGCTGAAGCTCAGGATCTCGGCGCTGGGAAGATATACCCTCACCGTTCGGCCGGCGTCATCCGTCTCCACAAAGGCATCGGCCAGATTTACTCCGGCCGTGATGGTCCCGTCGTAGCTGATCAGGAAATCGGACTTTGTCAGGCCGGAAATAACCCAAAGGTTCTTCATGGAGGAGTGTTCCACGACCTCCGTGAAACAGTACCTCGCGGTAACCAGCTTTTCCATGTCCTGCAGTGCCTCCGTGATGGTCACTCCGGTTACCGTCTCCCGCTCATTGAGCGGCTCCGGGGCTGCCGCAGGAGTTACGGTTTCAGGCAGTTCTTCCTGCATGACCTTCGGGAACCCCGGGATCTCCGGCAGACAGGCTGCACTCCAGAGGACAATCCCTGCGGCTGCAGCAAGGGCAAACACCGTAACGAAGACGTACATGAGCTTTTTCATTTCTTTCTCCTCCTCTGAGCAAGATTCTCTTTCTCTTACACTTCTCTTATCGTTTCATTCTTCGACAAATTAAGAGATAACGCAAAAAATTTTTCTGATTTTTATTTTCACTCTTCCCTGTGCCTGTTTTGCCTGGTTCCATCCCCCGGCCTGTGCAGTCTCGATCACCGCTTTTGTCGCTGCCTCCACTAACTATTCGTTCGCTCCGGGCGCAAATTAAGCGAAAAAAAGACTTCCTGAAAAAAATCAGAAAGTCTCTTATTAAAGGAGCTGTTATTCGATTATCTATTCATTCCGTTGTTCAACAGATCATCTAAAGTATCGACAAACCTGGTGATCGCCTTTCGAACATTTTCGTACTCGGGCTGCGGATGATCACCAGTGGGATGACAGATATCATTGCGCATTTTGTTCAGCGCATCGTATTGGTCAAGCAGACTCCACAGTTTATTTATATAAGGCCCTGTCAGCTGTGTGTACAGGTTTACTCGTTGGTAATTATATTCTCTCTGCTTCTGTTTTTTCTGATCTCTGTAGCTTCGATTGAGTTCCTCTGCAAGAACTTCAATTACGTTTCTTCTTCTGTACTCTCCTACATCTTTCTTTAAATCCTTTGCATAACCTTTGCACAGGTATTGTTCAATGGTCTGATGCTCTTTCTGTTTATCCTTATCAGAATGATAATACTTGATATCTTCCAGGATTTCGCATTCTTCCTCTGGGAAATACAACAGTTTACGGTTGATTATCAGCTCCGGGGTCCGTGCCTCAATGATCGTCAGAGTCTGCTGGATCAGTTCCTTGCGTTTTGCCCATCGGATCAGTTCCACCGGGTCAATGCTGTCGCTTTCCAGCAGCTTTCCGTAATCCCGCTCTATCCCCGCTTTCAGTACGGCGAAGATCTCAGCAGAGGTACTGTCGGCTTCCGGCACTTCATTCAGCTTCTTACGCAGCTGCAGTATATTATTCTCCAGTCTCTCAACGTCACACAGCGAAATAGCCCGGTCTATGTTTTCCATGACGTCCATCAGAGATGTCAGATAATCCTGCTGATCCTGTCGGCCCTGGAAAAATCTTTTCAGCGTTCCAACCTTACCGTAGTTCACAAAGGCATGCATGCCGGCCACCAGGTCATTGATCCGGTATCTTTCTGTCTCGTCCTTGAGGAGATTTGCAAAGTTCTGCTTTTCAAAGCCGGTCGAGATGATCTGCCGGATCGAGATGCGGCTGTCCGTCTCGTTATTCAGGACGGTGAATATCTGGTTGCGGATAAAGGCATCGGTACGACCTCCGCCCTGTACGTCCACATAAAGCCTGATTTCGTCCTCTTCCGGGAAGGAAGCATAAATCGCCTGGATGATCCCGCTGATATTGTCGATCTCTCCGCGCATCAGAGGGACAAACGCAAGTTCTTCTCTGTGCTCTCCGGGGAGCACACGGAGCTTTCTGTCACTGTTCAGTTTATCGTAGAGATACTGACCGGTATAGGCGGTTTCTTCGTCTATACGCCGAGATTTTACGTCTCTCAGCTCAAGCTGGAGTTGTGAGTTAAGCTGCTGCAGTTTTGAGATGATCTCTGTCAGCGCCTCATTCTGCTTCTTCTGGCGCTCCAGCTCCAGTGCCGTGATCCGTTTTTCAACTGTCGTAACACCCAGGAGGAGAAAAGCCTCCCGATCGATCAGGCTGGCGAAGGCATCATCCTTCATATGCCTCAGCTCTTCTATCATTTTCTGCGCTGAGATATCCCCTTCTTCAAGCTTTTTCAGTTCAGGGAATTCTCTCATGCCGGAGCTGCCGTACAGCGCATAGTCCTCCGGGCTTGCATAGCCCGACTGGATATCATCCTGGATGCGCTGATTCAGTGTTTTGACCAGCTCAGGCTTCTCAGTCAGAATATCAAACCAGAGCTCTGCATCACGATATCCATTCCCGGTCATGACCTCACGCACCAGATTCTGCAGTTCCTGGCGGCGCTTCGGATCAATCCTGGCAAGTCTGTTTTCCCAGTCCCTCTCTTCGTCTCTGACAAACTGCGCCAGTCTGTACTCCAGAAAGCTGAGTGAGCTGATATCTTCTTCGGGAGGGCAGGCAGTGTCGATCTCATCGATCCACGCGCCGGTATTATCTCCCGTATTCCATGTCCTGTCCGAACCGATCATAACAATCCTGTCAACGGGTTGGGTCGCCAGGATGTATTTTGCACCAGGTTCATTGGTGGATACACCGGTAAAGTATTTTCTCTCTCCGTTTACCGTCGCATAGTAATAATAAAATCTGCTGTCCCCGCTGAACGTGCTCAGCGTGGTAACAAAAACATTTCTGATCGCCATAGACAGACTCCTCTCTCTGTAATCACGTCACGTGTCAGTTATTCCACCCTTACGCCGCCCATCCCCAGCGAGGTCTTTGCTCCGATCCCGCTGTACTGTGCAAAGCAGAGCAGGGCAGCTGCGAGCTCTCTGTGAAATCCGCTCAGACGGTTTTCCAGAGTTATGCTTCCTATAAAACCGGGAATATCTCTTCCCTTGAGAGAATAGTATCGGTCATGCAGCGAAAAAGCCTTGATCGTCAGCCCCAAAGCCAGGGCCTCCATGCCTTCTCCGTCCTCATCCTCGATCAGGCAGTCCGGGAAGCAGCCGTTCCATGACTTGATGAGATTCTGAATCATCAGCCGCTGTGTCGGAAGCATCACATAGCTGCCGCGACTTTTGAAAACTGCCGGAGTCACAAAGTCCAGCTTCCAGACCGCTCCGTGTCCTGCTGTCCGGGCAAAAAGATCATCCGCGTCTCTGATGCTGACCGCGTGTTTCTCCGCCACAGAGCAGTTCGTCTTCAAAGCCTTCAGCTGTACAGTATCACAGTTCTGCAGTATCGGGCCGAATACGTCCTCCACCTGTTCTCCCATCAGATTCACTGTCCAGAGCCCGCCCCTGTCTGTCGGGACCAGATGCTGTCTTATGGGAGTGATTTCTCCGTTATGCATCTGCTCCCCAAACTCATCCGGGGCCATGTCGAGGAGAGCGGCATACAGGCGGTACGCATTCGAGGCCGACATGGATTGTCCGCATTCAAGCTTCAGCCGGAACTGTGTAATCATTCTCCTGCCTCTTTCCAGGCCCCGGTCATAAACTCCCTGAAGTATTTGGAATTCTGCGAGATCTGTTCACGGGTGGATTTTATTCCCTCCTTCTGCCGAAGATATGCCACCAGAACGTCTGCGGGGAAAGGCTCCTCCAGAGGTTCGTCGGTTCCGTTCGAGAGCACCTGATCACCGCTCCGTACGGATGCAAAACAGATCTGATCGAGCCGACAGAAATTCCCGTCCGGAGCAAGGAAGCTCTCATCCAGTTCAGGAAGCTTCAGATCAAGTTCAAGCGTAAACGGCAGAAACAGCGGCTTCATGGGCTGCAGGATTTCACGCTCATGACGTTGCAGTGCATTCCACACTCCCTCAATGTTCCGAATCGAATAGACGATTCTGTCAGTATAAATCAGATGAAAATAGTTTCGGCGGACGGCATTGTCTTTCTTGCTCAGAGGCTGCCGGTCCAGATTCAGAAGCGCCGCTGCTGCGCGCGCACCAAGTTCAGGCAGCATGAAGCTGTCCTGGACGGCGGTCTCCACATCTACACGCTCATCCTCGTGCAGATCTAACCGGGTCTGTACACCGTCTTCTTCGTTTTCGTTTTCATTCCCAATCGGCTCATTGAACGAAACATTTTTATAGATATAGCGTGGTCTGTGACTTTCTGCGTCAGCGCCCTCTATCTCGTCGCTGTCTATTTTCGCAGTGAGCACCATGTCGTTGTCTTCCCGGTAGTTATCAACCATGCAGCACGGCACTTGGTACATAAAGAAACGGGAGAAGGAATACTCGGGATTATAGTTTTTGATCCGGTCGGCATAGAAAGAGGAAATGCCCTCAATGACCTTTGCATCCAGTTCACTTTGTTCCAGAGCATAGATGTTAAATGGCTGGAGCAGCATCATGCACAGTTTGTTCTGCATTTCTGCTGCCTCTCCGCTGCCGACTTCGGAGTCATCCTTTTTCCCGAAGCTGCAGCGGGCCGCAAACAGATCCAGGTTTTCCAGGTAGCTCTTTTCAGGATCCAGCCCGTATCTGCGGCAGGTTCTGCGATACTCTGCCGTACGTGCATAGGAACTGACACGTTTATATATGTATCTGTTATACTCACCTTTCAGGTCGTTCGTACGGTCTGTGTCTGTGGTGTGATCCATGGCTGTACCTCACAGATTCAGGATGCCGCGGATGGCCGCGCTCGGGTCACGGACCCCGCTCTGCGCCAGCAGCCGTGCGGTCTCTTCCAGCTGCAGCAGACCGGTCTCGTCGTAGACCCGGGCCTTCCATGATGCCGGGTCCGGATCCGGCCGGCTGATCTCTCCGTAGACGATCCCGTCGATCGTTACATTTTTTCTGACCTGATAACCATACTGGACGGCGAGGATCATAACCGTGGAAACAAGCTTGGTTCCGAACGTCACGCAGGAATACAGTTCATCGTCATCCTTCACCTGCTCGCTCAGCTTCAGGAACAGCTCCGTCATCGCTCCGACACGCATGTCCTCAGCGTACTCCACACATACCATCTCCGGCGTTCTCAGCCCTTTGCGCCCGCAGAGCTGAGCAAGTTCTTCTGTCAGACGCCGGTAGTTTTCCCTTCCGACACCGGAATCCGGAATCACGGATACCACAGCAAAGGGTTCCTCCGCATTGACATATCCGTTGATCGCTGTCAGGATCGGGAAGCAGGTATCAAAGTCCGTCTGCAGTTTCTTGTTGTCTACCGCCTGATACCGCACTGCGGCAAGGCCGTTGCCGACCTGCAGAGGAATGGAAGTAAAAAAGCGTTTCATTCTGTCTCTCCTTATAGTTAAGTCTGATCAGGTCTTCTGCCGGAATTATACTTTAACGGATGCCTGATTTCAAGAGAAGCCGCCCATTTTGATGCGATCATACTGCGAATCATCGCTGAAGCGGGGTTTCATGTGCGTATCCTGTTCATTCATCCATTCCGCGCAGGGCCCTGTCCATATATTATATCGTGGGCAGAGCTCCAAAATTAAGCGATAGGCCACCTTCACAATTAGGCAAATTTAATCACGCTCATTTTTTCGCCTTGTTTGTCTTATCTAACGAGCGGCCACGTAAAAAAACATACCATTCTTTCAGCCGGTTTCTATCAGTTTTGCACTATGATTCTGTTGACATTATGAGATCCCCATGATAACATACTCTGCAGTGAGCGCATTATTGCTGTATCTGTAGACTTTTTTATGCTTTATTTTGAGCAGTTTTACAGACGCATTCCGCACCCCTCACGGGGACTGCAACGATACACCTCAATATGGTCCCTTACGAATTTGAACGGACGCATTCCGCACCCCTCACGGGGACTGCAACACTAGGGTCAATGACAACTCCAAGTTCATCCTTGGACGCATTCCGCACCCCTCACGGGGACTGCAACTCCGAATCTGACAGGGATCTCGGACAAGAAGATAGAACGACGCATTCCGCACCCCTCACGGGGACTGCAACTTTACGTATATTACCGAAAGCAGATCGTGACTTCGACGCATTCCGCACCCCTCACGGGGACTGCAACCCGGAATATCTGCACGCATGTCTTCCAACAGTCCAGGGACGCATTCCGCACCCCTCACGGGGACTGCAACCATGGGGATTTGATAGACCGTGATGCGTTGATGAAGGACGCATTCCGCACCCCTCACGGGGACTGCAACATATCAAGGCCTCGCCATTGGACATGCTGACCTCATAGACGCATTCCGCACCCCTCACGGGGACTGCAACAGATCAGCATATACATCACAATGATTCCTGAAAGGACGCATTCCGCACCCCTCACGGGGACTGCAACCGAAGAGGAAAGTCTTACAACGGCTTTCCTTTTTTGACGCATTCCGCACCCCTCACGGGGACTGCAACTTACTTTTGCCAAAAATCCAACTGCGATTGCCGGCGACGCATTCCGCACCCCTCACGGGGACTGCAACCCAGACCGGTCGGAACTTCATCCAGGATATTGTGACGCATTCCGCACCCCTCACGGGGACTGCAACCCAGAGGGTCTGCTTTTTTCTTCTTCTCAGGTTTTGACGCATTCCGCACCCCTCACGGGGACTGCAACTCGTAGATGGCAAGGCAGAGTCAGAATGGACGATTCCGATGCACTCCGCACCCCTCACGGGGACTGCAACGATATCAAGACGACGCTCCGATTCCGCTTTCTCGACGCATTCCGCACCCCTCACGGGGACTGCAACGGTTTTGTCCACTTTTTCCAGATCAAGCGGATAAGTGAAGTGGTAAACTAAAACTGGACACGGAGGGGGTAGAAATTGGACACTGCATATAGTATTCTGTGCACGGGATAATAAGGGTCTGTCACGAAACAAACGTGCCATTTTGAACTGGGCGGATGATGTAATTCCATTGGGTAAAGGGTTCTAAAAACTCGATGTTTATGCTTTCCTTTTCTTCATCAGTGATCTTTTTACCAGTCTCATAAAC
>JAILFJ010000122.1 GCA_024697625.1 Oscillospiraceae bacterium | reverse complement strand
GGGATAGGCCGCGACCGCCGCCTTGGCGTCCTCCACCGAGACCTTTTCCGCGGTCTTCAGCGTCACCGCGATGGAGTGAGACCGCATGACCGGCACGCGGACGCAGGTGCAGTTGACCTTCAGATCCGGCGCGTGCAGGATCCTTCGGCCTTCGTTCTGCATCTTCATCTCTTCCTTGGTATAGTCGTTGCCGTAGGGTGCGTCGATAAAGGGGATGACGTTCATGGCGATCTGCGTGGCGAAGGTTCTGACTTCCGGCTTCCCGCCTTCTGCAAGGGCCTTCATCTGCTGTTCCAGCTCACGGATGCCGTTCTGTCCCGCGCCGGAGACGGCCTGATAGGTGCAGACGACCATATTCTCGATCGGAGAGAGCTTCGCGATCCCGGCAACGGCCATCAGTGCGATGATGGTGCAGCAGTTAGGGTTGGCAATGATCCCGTGGTTCTGAAGGGCGTCCTCGCCGTTGATTTCCGGTACCACCAGGGGCACGTCCGGCTCCAGGCGGAAGGCAGAGCTGTTGTCAATGTAGACGGCGCCGCTCTTTTTGATGGCGGGGGCAAAACGGCGGGACATGTCGCCCTCGACCGCGCCCAGCACATAGTCCAGCCCCTCAAAGCTGTCGTCGGTCGCCTCACGGATCACGACGTCCCTGCCCTGGAACTTCACACTCTCGCCGGCGCTGCGTGCGCTGGCCAGCAGTCTCAGCTCACTGACGGGGATCTGATATTCCTCCAGCACCTTGCGCATCTCCTGGCCGACGGCGCCCGTCGCGCCCAGAATACCGATCTTCATTTCTTTCATCTTGCTCGCTTCTCCTTTATACTGTGATTAAGTCAGATAACTTGGCCTCATCCCGCGAAGCTGTCATACAGGACACGGATGGCCTTCTCATATTCTTTATTCTCGACGCCGACGGTGATGGCCAGCTCGTCCGCCCCCTGGGCAATCGTCCGGATGTTGATGCCCTCGTCGCCCAGCGCCTTGAACAGTCTGCCCGATACGCCGGGCTGGCTGCTCATCTTCCGGCCGACAGCCGATACCATGGCGATGTTCTCGCGCAGCAGCACCTCGTCCGGGCGGCAGTTTTTCTTGATCTCGGCAATCACGTCATAGACCGCGTCGCCGAGACTCGCCGTGGAGGACACCAGTGCAAAAGAGTCCAGGCCCAGGGTGATATGCTCCACCGGCACACCGTATCTGTCGAAGATCTCCAGCGCCTGCCGGAGACTCTGGCTGAGCTTCATGGCCCGCTTGTTGACCGTCAGGACAGTGAAGTCCTTCCGTCCTGCGATGCCGGTGATGAAGCGCTCGCTCTTCTCCAGGTCGCTGACGCTCTCGACAATCATCGTGCCGGGATCCTCGGGCCGGTTGGTGTTGCGGATGTTGAGCGGGATCCCTTTCTCCTTCACGGGCTGGACCGACTCCTCATGCAGCACCGAAGCACCCATGAAAGCCAGCTCCCGCAGCTCGGCAAAGGTGATCCTGCCGATGGGCGCCGGGTTCGGGACGATGCGGGGATCCGCCATCAGGATGCCCGAGACATCCGTCCAGTTCTCATAGATATCCGCTCCCACCGCCGCCGCCGCGATGGCGCCGGTGATGTCACTGCCTCCGCGGGACATGACCCGGACCCGGCCTGTCGGGAGCCTCCCGTAGAAGCCGGGGATCACGATCCTGCCGTGCTTCTCCAGCGCCTCGCGGATGGCAGCGTCGGTCCTCTCACGGTCCAGCGTCCCGTCCAGGGCAAAGAACACGCAGTCCGCCGCATCCACAAACGCATAGCCGAGGTAGGCCGCCATCAGCTTCGAGGTGAAGTACTCGCCCCGGGAGACGATCTCGTCGGCGGAGCTGCTCTTTGACAGGCTCTTCCGGAATGCGGCCAGCTCGCCCCGGATGTCGGTGCCGATGTTCAGTGCAGTCTGGATCTCCAGCAGCCGGTCCTCGACGGTCTTCAGGATCTCGTCGCACGAGACGCCGTAGCTCAGGTGCGCATGGATCAGATACAGGAGGTCCGTGAGCTTGTGGTCCTCGCCGTTTCGCTTTCCTGCGGCCGAGATGACCACAACGCGGCGGCCCTCATCCGCCTCCACAATGGCCCTGACCTTGCGAAACTGCTCGGCCCCTGCGACCGACGAGCCGCCGAACTTTGCTACCTTCAGCATGCTCACCTCCGGATCGCCGCAAAGAACAGGCTGTTGCCGTTCTTGCGGATCTCGCCGGCCAGAGTGTGCATACAGCTGACGCTCATCGGTTCGGTCAGTACGGTGACGCTGTCGCCGCACTCCGCCAGCACCTCACTTACCGGGAGCCGGTCTTCACAGGACTTCGGCAGCCGGACATAGTAGGCATGGCTCTCCGCGCTGTTGTCCGCTGCGCCGTAGGTGCAGCCGGCGGGGAACATGGCGCTCTCGCCCTGGGCGATGCCGCTCAGGTCCCGGAGCACTGCCGAGGCCGTCGGATAACGGCCTGCGCCCTGGCCGATCATGGCGATGGAGCCGGAATTCTGCCCCACGTAGCGCGCCATGTTGAAGTTCTTCAGCACCGCGGTCTCCGCATCCCCGGCTCCGACCAGCACCGGCTCGACGTAGGCGGAGATGCGTCCGTCTTCGGCACGCCTGCCGCTTGCAAGCAGGCGGCATACCAGGCCTCTGGACATAAAGTCCTTCACGTCTGCGGCACTCAGGCTGTCGATGCCCTCGTTCAGCAATCCCTCCTGCGGCAGTACGCCCCAGGCAGCGGCACAGGCCAGCATAATCTTGCGCAGGGCGTCCAGGCCCGTCACATCCGCTGTCGGATCAGCCTCTGCATAGCCCAGGGCCTGCGCCTCCTTCAGGGCATCGGCATAGTCCTTGCCCGTGCCCTGCATCTGATCCAGCATGAAGTTGGTCGTGCCGTTCAGGATCCCTCCGCAGGAGAGGACCGTATCTGTTTCGGCGGCGCGTGCCAGGTTGTGCAGGAAGGGAATCGCCCCGCCGCAGGCTGCGCTGAAGAGGAAGGCCACGCCCTTTGCGCGCGCAGCACGGTTCAGTTCGACACCCTTCGCGGCGACCAGCGCTTTGTTCGAGGTCACAAAGTGCTTACCGGCCTCTATGGCCGCCATGGCATAGCTGAAGGCGGGCTCGACGCCGCCCATGACCTCGGCAACCGCGTCCACCGTCGGATCCGCGACAATCGCCTGGATCTCCGTCACCTTGAAGGCTGTGTCTGCCTTGCCCGGGCGCACCAGCACCGGACCAGCCTCCAGCCCCTCCGCCGCGCACAGCATCTCATATACACCGACGCCGACGGTACCGTAACCCAAAACCGCAACTTTCACTAAATATCCTCCTCCAGAGTTCAATATGTTCGTGAAATACAAACACTTGTTTTTTGACGGGCGACAGTGTATCATAGTCCCGCAGGAAAAACAAGTCTTGTCTATTTGATTTTTTCAGAATTGGAGATATTGAACAATGCTTTCCGATTATCTGATTGTACACAAAAGCATTTTGCCCGAGTATTACGAGAAGGTTCTGGAATGCCGCCGCCTGATGGAGAGCGGAAAGATCCGTGAGGTCAGTCAGGCCGTCCGCCAGGTGGGGATTTCGCGCAGTACTTACTATAAATATAAGGACTATCTGTTTGAGCCCTCCGACCTCACCGGTTCACGGAAGGCAGTCTTCTCGATGATGCTGGATCACGAGCCGGGGGTGCTGTCAGCTCTGCTGAGCTGTATCTCGGGGACAGGGGCCAGCGTTCTGACCATCACTCAGAGCCTTCCCATCCACAGTAAGGCCAGCGTCACCATCTCCATCGACATTACAGGTCTGGACGGGACAATTGAGGCCTTCTCTCAGAAGCTCGCATTGATTCCCGGTCTGGATAACCTCCGGCTGCTGGCTATAGAATGAAGAAAGGACGGTAAGAAACATGAGTCTGTTTGAGCGCTTCAAGGTAAAAAAATCCGCCTCCTCAGAGGAGCCGTACAGCCCTGAGGGGCCATTCCGCTCTACACGCGGAAACTGCTTCGCCACCGCTCCTGAAGCTGTGCTGAAGGGGCTTGCGCCGGATGGCGGTCTTTACGTCGACCCGGACATTGGCAAGGGCGGCTTTGATGTGCAGGGCTGTCTCGCGCTGGACCCCTTCGGCCAGGCCGAAAAGATCCTGAGCCGGCTGCTGCCCGGCTTCGATCATATGGATGAGCTGGTCGCAGGAGCCTATGACGGACGCTTCGCCTCTTCGGCGCTGACCCCGCTGGTCCCGGTCGGAGAGGACTGGGTCCTGGAGCTCTTCCACGGCCCGACAGCGGCCTTCAAGGACGTGGCCCTCTGCATGCTGCCGCAGCTCATGACCGCCGCCCGGGGCCTCACGGGTACAGAGGAGAAGACCGTCATCCTCACCGCCACCTCCGGCGACACCGGCAAGGCTGCGCTGGAGGGCTTCCACGATGTACCGGGCACCGGGATCATCGTGTTCTTCCCCCACGGGGGTGTCTCGTCGGTGCAGGAGGCCCAGATGCTGACCCAGGTCGGAGCTAACGTCGCAGTCTGCGCCGTGAGAGGAAACTTCGACGACTGCCAGAGCGCCGTAAAGCAGGTCTTCTCCGATCCCCCCTCCGTCGCGGGGGTATCCCTGTCCTCCGCCAACTCCATCAACATCGGGCGCCTGGCCCCACAGGTGGTCTATTACTTTCTCGCCTATGCCGAGCTCATGAAGCGGGGCCGCATCTCCTTCGGTGAGAGAGTGGACTATGTCGTCCCTACCGGCAACTTCGGTGATATTCTGGCCGGCTGGTATGCCAAGCAGCTCGGCCTGCCTGTGGGAAGGCTTGTCTGTGCCTCAAACGCCAACCGGGTCCTGACGGATTTTCTCACCACCGGTGTCTACGACCGGCGCAGGGAGTTCTTTAAGACCAACTCCCCCTCGATGGACATCCTGGTCTCCTCGAATCTCGAGCGCCTCCTGTACTACGCCGCTGGCGGCGACACCCAGGCGGTAAAAAACGACATGCTCCGTCTGCAGAATTCCGGATACTACAAGATCCCGGCCGGTGCACTGGATTACATTCGGAAGGACTTCTCGGCATTCTGCTGCGACGAGAAGCAGACGCTTCTGGAGATCCGCCGCTGCTTCGAGGCCACAGGCTACCTGCCGGACACGCATACCGCCGTAGCGCTTCACGCCGCCGGGCAGTACAAAAAAGAGAGGAGCAGCGGAGCACCCGTTGTCGTGCTCTCCACTGCCTCCCCCTTCAAGTTCCCTGAAGCCGTCCTCCGCGCGCTGGGCGAAACCCCTGAGGGGGACGCCTTCGCCCAGATGGAGCAGCTCTCCCGGGTCTCCGGGATAGACGCGCCCGCGTCCCTGTCAGGTCTGCGCGGGAAGGAGATTCTGCACCGCGACGTCATCGACCGGGCAGAGATCTCCGACTATGTCCGCAGGAAGCTCAGCGAGGTCTGATGTCCACGTCTCACGGCTGCATCAGCCTGGAAGCCCTGACCGTAAAGGTGTCCCGCGGATATCTGGTATAAATCTTGTTCCAGTAATAGGTGTATGGTGAATCTGAGTCATAGAACTCCCAGAACCGCTCCACCGGTACCTGCTTGAAGACATTGACCTCCGAAGGCTCCCGCGTGAGCGTGACCGCAAGCATCTTCAGCTCCGGGAAGTACGCAACCTCTTCGACGGAGGTGTCGTCTTTCACGCCGTCCCCCCAGGGGAAGTCGATCATCAGGGGCAGAATAACGTCCCGTTCATAGCGGGTTACCGAGGTCCACTCGTTCGGGAGCTCTCTGGTCTCCACGGGCACCTCGTCTTCGGTTTCCGTCGCTTCTTCCTCGGGGTATACGGAATCGGTGTATGGATCTGCCAGATCATATGAATCCGTCAGATCCTGTTCGGCAGCAGCCGCAGCGGCGCTCGCCTGCCGGATGAGCTCCTGGTAACAGCTGTCACAGAGGATCAGCCCGCCGGCGGACAGCCGCACCGTCCTCACGTCCCCTGCTGTCAGGAGCTTTCCACAGGCTGCGCAGGCCCCCGCAATGGTGATCGGAGAAGCCTCCTCCGGAGCTGCAGTCGCCGTCGCGGGGGTTAAGACTGTCTGAGCCGGCTGTACCGCCGGGGCCGGCATCGAAGCCTGCGCCTGCTCTGTCGGGGCCGCAGCCGAGGTCAGGGCCGGAGCTGCCGTGGTTTCTGTCGGTGGTGCAGATGCCACCGGAGCCGTGGCTGTCACCGCTGCGGGCTGCACAGGGGCAGAGACCGGCGCGGCTGCGGCGGCCGTCGGCTCCGGCGTCGGTGTCGAGATCGGCATCGATGTCTGTCCCGGATCTGCCGCCGGCGTCCGCCTCATGAAGAACAGCGCGCCGACTGCTGCCAGTGCAAGGACCAGAAGGACAATCAAAGCAATCAGCAGCCCCTTCAGCGGGCTCCGCTCCGGCGCTTCCGCCGCCCGGATGCTGTTTTCCCTGTCACGGAGCTGCGACGCGGAAGAGGTCTGCCCGGTTCTCTGCCTCCGCGCGGGGCTCTCCCGCTGCTGCTCCGGTCGGCGTGACGGCACCGGTTCACCGGCAGGCTTTGCAGCCTGCTCTTTTCTTCCCTCCGGCTGCCCATCCGCTTCCGTCCCCACCGATGCGGCGGCCTCCCTGTCGTATTTCTCAAAGATCTTGCGGCAGTACTCTAATCCGGTGTCCAGTTTGTCCCCCGGCAGGAATTCACCGTAAGTCTCCGCAAGGGAATTTCTGGTCCTGTTGTCGACTCTCTGGAACAGACTGACCACTTCCGCGACGTTCAGATAAAACGCCAGTGCGCGATCCTCGGGTATGTCCGCGATCCTCTGCAGCACCGACACCACCTTCTGGGCCTGATCCAGCCCGCCAGGGAAATATTCTCTTTTCTTCCAGGGATCGATCCGCTGATAGATCTGTTCGGTATCCATCTGCCCTGCCTCCCATCTGTCTGGTCCGGGTCTGCCCGGTTTTCTTCTATCATATCACAGATGGTACTGTCCGGGCAAGCCCTTTTTATAACATTTTGTCATAATGTGTTACCAAAATTCAATCTTTATATTATTGCAATCACAGTCTTTTCGAAAAAGCCTCTCTTCTCCGTCGGAACATAGTATGCGGGGCACAGATGCAGCAGAACTTCCAGCACAGAGGGGGACCGTAAAGCCAGCAGGGCTGTCCCGCGAGACAGCCCTGCCTGTTATAATACCGGCTATTTTTTACCGGTTATTCTCCGTATGCGATGCTTCTCACTCTGCCGACCCCGCCTCCAGAAGGAAGGGGACCGAAAACGCGTTGACCGACATCCGCCTCTCCGTGATCGCCTTCAGCATGGCTTCCGGCTGCGTGATGAGACGGCCGTGCAGACGCTCGATCCCGAGGGGCAGCAGCTTCGGGCAGCAGGTCACGCTCGGGCCCGTCATGATCACTCTGGCGTCTCTGCTCAGCTCCAGCAGCCGGGGCAACGTCTTGTTGATTGCAGCGCTGCCGGTGATGATCACGACGTCACAGAGAGGCAGCACGTACTCGCAGGCGCTGTCGGGCATGGCCCCCTGCTTTTCCTCCCGGTCCATGATGTAAAGCTTCTTTGCAGGGTCCAGCAGCTCCCAGGTGATGTTGCTGTGCCCGACCATGTGGCCGACCATGCCGACGGTCTTCCCGTCCAGCGTAATCCCGTCCAGCGTTTTTGACTCCGGTGCGGCACAGCCGCAGTTCTCGGAATTATACCAGGCGTTGACGGCGGCCAGCGCCTCGCTGGCTTCCTCCATGTTCCAGGACATCAGAGCCTCTCCCGCCTCCCGGATTGTGCGTCCCTCGAGCGTCGGAAACATGCGCGGGACCGTTTCGCCGGCGGTATGCATGGCGACACCGCAGCCTCCGTTCTCCAGTACCGCCGCCGTCCACGAGACTCCGTGGACCAGTTTGCGGACAGTGAGTCCGTCGGGCAGGCCGCTCTGCAGGATCTCATAATAATCCGTAAGCATCGGGGCAGCACTCCTTTCCGAGTCGTCTATGCATCCCTCATGCGTCCTTTGCTGCAATCACAGCCTCGATCACCGCCGAGCGGAATCCCTTCTCCTCCAGCTTGCGCACGCCCTGAATGGTTGTCCCGCCCGGTGAGCAGACCGCATCCTTCAGCTCTCCGGGATGTTTCCCGCTCTCCAGGACCAGTCTGGCAGAGCCGAGGACCATCTGAGCTGCAATCGTGACAGCGTCCCTGCGCGGGAGTCCTCCGGCCACGCCGGCGTCTGCCAGCGCCTCGATAAACAGATCGACAAAGGCCGGTCCGCAGCCTGACACCGCCATGCCTGCCTCCATCAGTCTCTCCTCGACCGGCATGAATCTTCCGGCAAAGCGCATGGCGTGCAGAAAGCCCTCAAGATATTCCTCTGCAGCGCTGGTGTACAGGATCATGCCCTCTCCGACGGAGACCGGCGTGTTCGGCATGATTCTGATCACCGGATAATCCGCTCCCAGCAGTGCCCGGAGCTTTGCGATCGGGATACCGGCGACCATCGACACGATGAAAAACGGTGCCGTCTTCTCCCGGAGCATGGGAGCGATGGTCTCGCACAGGGCGGGGAGCACAACCGGCTTTACACCCAGGAAGATGCAATCCGCAGCGGCGATGGCCCCGGCGTGGTCCGTGACAGTGCCTCCGGTCTCCCGCTGAAGCAGCGCGGCCTTCTCCGGATGCCGGTTGACCAGAAACAGTTCGTTTGTCTTTTCTCCGGCGGCGGCTCTCGCAAGGGCGCCGCCCATGTTTCCCGTTCCGATAAAAGCAATTTTCATAACATTTGCATCGCCTTTCTGTGTGTAAGCTCTTCGGCTCTCAGGATCTGCCCTGCAGACCCCGTGTTTCTGATCTGAACTGGACCGGGTCACGGACCCGCTTGAATTCCTATAAACCCTGATGTATAATAGGAAATATCAGAAATGATTCAGGAGGGTTCCTATCATGATTTCTACCCGAGGCCGCTACGCTCTGCGTATTCTCATAGATCTTACTGAGAACCGGGACAGCGGATATATTACCCTCCGGGAAATTGCCGACCGGCAGGAAATCTCGGAAAAATATCTCGAAAGCATCGTCAAGCTTCTGGTACAGGGGAAGCTGGTCGAAGGTCTGCGCGGGAAGGGCGGCGGATACCGGCTGGCCCGTCCGGCCGAGGCGATCGGCGTGCTGGAAGTGCTTCAGCTGACCGAAGGGACGCTGGTTCCTGTTGCCTGTCTCAAGGAGAGCAGCATCCCCTGTCAGCGAGCGGAAAGCTGTCCGACGCTCCCTCTCTGGAACGGTCTGAACACCGTTGTCAGCGATTATCTGAGCGGCTTTACGGTGCGGGACCTGGCAGCAAAGAGCTCCGGGGGCTGTGACTGCGCGGGCTGACGCTCAACGGGTCAGTTCACCGGGTTCAGTGTGTAGCGCTTCTCGTTCAGCCGGGCACTCTCTCCGAGGAGGAAGGACAGCACGCCCTCCTGGAAGGCCTCGACAGTCATCTCATCATGGTTGCGTTTCCGGCTGACGACCTCGATCAGCGGGACCCCTGAGGAGGCAAACTTCTGTGCGCCCGGGAGCGTGAAGGCATCGCCCTCGGCCCCCAGGGCATAGACCGTTGTCCCCATCTCCAGCAGCGGTGCCGCTTCCTCCCCCGTGATCAGAAGCTCCTCCTTGCTCCAGCTGTCTCCCATGTCCAGAAGCAGGATACGGTCTGTCCGGATCCCATAGTCGGTATACAGCCGGCAGGCCGCGTGCAGGGCGGTGTATCCTCCGTTGCTGGCGGCGCTGACAGCGATCTTCTCCGGCCGTACGCCGGTCAGCTCCCCGAGCTCCGCAAGCAGCTCCCCCGTCCGCTCGCAGGCGGCAGGGATGTCACGCAGGCCGGACCCCTTGAAGAATACGCATACCGCATTCGGCCGGTATTCCCGCAGGTAGTATTCGGGATACTGCTGCTGCAGGACCCAGTCATCCAGTCCGCCAGTCCCCCCGGCATAGTGCAGAAGGTATCCGGTATTGTCGTCACAGTGCTCCGGGATGTAGACGAAAGCATCGCGGATCAGGCAGAAGGTCCCCTGCCCGAGGTCGGAATACACCCGTCCGTCCTCCGGCAGGGGATTTTCTTCTTTCTCCGGGTTCTCCGGAATCCCCGCGCCGCAGAGAAAGAGGATTGCCAGCAGCGGGAGGATTCCGAGAGCAAGGTTCCGCAGAAATCGGCAGCCGCGGCTCATTCTGCCGCCGCGGCTTTATTCGCCTTTTCCCGCCTCTCTATCTTCTTCTGGTTGAAAATAGAGAAGATCACGACACCGACAGCCACGACAAAGAAGCCGACAGCGATGGGATAGTTCAGGATGGCGCCGAAGTTGCCCTGGTTCAGGTCCATGAAACGGACGAAGTTCTGTTCGCACATCGGCCCAAGGATCAGGGCCAGCAGGATCGGAGAGAGCGGGAACTCATACTTGTTCATGAGCCAGCCGATTACGCCGAAGAAGACGCAGACACCCACGTCATAGACGTTTTTGTTGATGGCAAAGGCACCCAGCAGCGAGACCACCAGAATGATCGGGTAAAGCATACGCTTTTCCAGAGAGACGATCTTCGCGAAGATCCGGACACCCGCGCAGCCGACCAGCAGCATTGCGAGGTTCGCCAGCATCAGCGCTGCGAAGACCTTGTACACGGTAGGAAGCTCCGAGACGTACATCATGGGTCCGGGTTGGATGCCCTTCATGATGAAGGCGCCCAGCAGAATTGCCGTGACCGAGTCGCCGGGCACGCCGAGGGACAGCAGCGGGATCATCGCACCTCCGGAGCAGCCGTTGTTGGCCGACTCGGTGGCGGCAACGCCGTTCGGGATACCGGTGCCCCACTTTTCAGGATGCTTGCTGACGCCCTTGTTGAAGGCATACGAGACGAAGACCGCGATATCGCCGCCCGCACCGGGGATCGCCCCGATGAAGGTGCCGATGATGCCGCCGGAGAAGATGTTCGGCCAGATCTGACCGATAGTCTTTCCGTCCGGAAGCACACGGGTAATCTTCTCGTTGGATTTGGCATAGGCGCTCTCGTGCCCGGCGATGATGCGCTCGACTCCGGCAATCACCTCCGCAATGGCAAAGAGTCCGATCAGAACCGGGATAAAGCTCAGGCCGCCTTTCAGGCTTGTCACGCCGAAGGTGAAGCGCTGCTTCGAGTAGGTCGGGTCCAGACCGATGGTGCAGAGCAGCATGCCGAAAAAGGCACTGATGAGTCCTTTGGAGATAGACTTGCCGGAGATGGAGATGATGACCGACAGGCCGAAGACTGCCAGCATCAGCATCTCGGCCGAAGTGAACTTCATTGCGACCTTCGCCACCAGCGGTGACAGGAAGGTCATGATCAGGGCCCCGATCACGCCGCCGCAGAAGGACGAGAACATCGCCACCGACAGCGCTCTGCCCGCCTCTCCCTTCTGGGCCATCGGGTAACCGTCCAGCAGCGTCGCGGCTGCGGAGGGGGTACCCGGAGCATGGATCAGGATGGCGGAGATGGAGCCGCCGTACATGCCGCCGCAGTAGATACCCAGCAGCAGGCCGATGGAGGGGATCAGATCCATTCCGAAAGAGAACGGGATCAGCAGTGCGACACCCATCGTGGCTGTCATACCGGGGATTGCGCCCAGCAGCACACCGCCGACAGCACCCAGGAGAGTCATCAGCAGGACCTGCGGATCCAGAAAGACATTCGAATAGCTTGAGAAGAGTAAGTTCCAATCCATAAATCCGTTCCCCCTTCTCAGATCTTGTCTACCAGCTCACGCAGGAACTGGAGCGGTCCCATCGGGATATTCACCTTCAGCATCTTGTAGAAAACCAGCCACATAAGCAGCGGCACCAGCGCTGAGATGAGGATCAGAGGGACGGGCTTGCGCAGGCCGATCAGCCACATGATGATGCCGGAGAGCAGGAAGCTCACGATGACATAGCCCAGGCTCTTGAAGAAATATACGTAGACACAGCAGAGCAGAACGACAAACAGAGCTGCGAGCACGCCCTTGTCTTTGATAAAATTCAGCGTCTCCGCCTTCTCGGCGAGAGGATCGTCCGTCTTCATGCTGCCCAGCTTGATGAGCGACTGGATCAGCAGCACCACGGTGAAAACCGCCATGCCGATAATCATGATGCGCGGGAAGGTGGAAGGCTGGACTGCAGCGTTTTTCGCAGTCTTGATGTTGTTGGTCTGCAGCCAGGCCCAGATTTCAAAGACGATCAGCGCAAGGGATGCGATCAGGTTTGCGAAGGCCTTGGACTGCGTTTTCTTGACTTCCAGGGAAACCACTCCTTTCCTTAACAAAAGGGCAGGCAATCTGCCTGCCCTTTCGGCATTTCTGAATCGTTGTTTTTTGAATCCATGCGGAATCTCTTCCGGATCGCTGATTACTCCTCGATCAGGCCGACAGCGACCATGGCTGCAGGAACATTCTCAGTCTCCTGGGCCAGGAATTCGGTGTACTCCTCTGCGTTCAGATAGGAGATGGTCTGGCCGGCATTCTTCATGAATTCGACAAAGTCAGGATCCTCAATTGCGGCAGCGCAGGCATCGCTGAGGACCTTCACGACCTCTTCGTCCGTTCCGAGAGGCAGGGCCAATCCGCGCCAGGTACCCCAGATCAGGTCATAGCCCTCTTCCTGGCAGGTCGGGACATCGGGGAAGACGCTGTTGCGCTCAGCGCTCATGATGCCGAGCATGGTCAGGTCACCGGCCTCGACAAAGGAGCGGGCTTCTGCAGCGGAGATGGTGACACCGGTGATCTCACCCTGCGCGGCAGCCTTCGCGGCGGAGGCAGCGCCGTCAGAATAGGTGATCATCTTGATGTCGATGCCCGCGGCGTTCATCAGGTAGCCGCCGCCGACATGCCACACGGAGCCGGAGGAGGAACCGCCCATGGTGACTTCGCCCGGGTGGTCCTTGCAGTAGGCGATGAAGCTGGCCAGATCGGTGACGCCGTTGTCGGCTGCCCACTTGGTGTTGACCGTGATGGCAGAGGCATCGGTGTTCACACGGCAGAGAGGAATGTAGCTCTCATAGGTGTACTCGGACATGTCCTGCGGGAGGTAGGAGGGGAGCTCCCATGTGATCATGCCGAAAGTATAGCCGTCCGGCTCAGCATCGGCAATGGCTTCGTGACCGATGACGCCGCCGGCGCCGGTCAGGTTGTCAACCGTGAGGGTGACGCCGAGCTGCTTCTCAAGAGCAGCGCAGAAGGCGCGCAGGCAGTTGTCCGTGCCGCCGCCGGCGCCCCAGGGGCAGATCACGTTGATGCCCTTGTCAGGATAGTCCGCGAACGCGGTGGCAGACAGGCAGACTACCATGACAACCGCCAGAAGGATAGCGAGAAGTTTCTTCATTGATATAGCTCCTTTACTGTATTTTTCGAACAGGTTTCCGCCTGTTCTTTCATGGAAAGAATTTTATCATCAACGTCTTTTACTGTCAATTGTTATTTTATCTTTCTTGACTGGCCTGCCGCCGGGATGTTGACATTGACAGCATGGCGAATCAGCACTATAATACATACAGTTGTCGGTTCACTGTCAGAACATTTCAGCGGAATACGCCGTTTTTTAAAACCGCGTTTTCACCGGACACTCTTCAATATCAGAACAAGGAGGACTCGCAATGAAACAGGTAAAAACAGTCGCCATGGTACTTCTCTTTGCCGTTATTCTGGCCTGCGGCAGCATAACAGCATGGGCGGACGGATGGACAGACGCCTATTCTGCCGTACTTGACGAAATGAACACGGCGGCAGGGTCGGAACCTGCCGGCAGCATCGCAGAGTACAGCTATCTGCTCTATGACATCGACAAGGACGGAACTCCCGAGCTCATTACCAAAACCGGAACCTGTGAAGCCGATTACGTCGGCACGGTCTACCTTTTCAAAGACGGAAAGGCGGAGCGCGCCGGTGATTTCGGTCTTGGTCATACCGCTCTGTACACCGACCCTGAGAAGAACGGTGTTATTCTCTGGTGGGCTCAGATGGGCGCTGCCGGAGCAACCCGTTATTCCCTGCTGAACGAAAATCTCGTATCGGAGCAGCTCTTCGATGAAGTGCTTGATATTCAGAACAATCCCGACGCGGAATACACCCCGGTAGATCAGCATGTTCCCGGAGCAGAGGCATTGGAATTCTATCCCGCTGCCCGGTGGCTGTCTGTGATGCCGTATGACAAGGACAGCGTCTCCTCTCCTGCCTCCTCCGAGATTCTGAAGGCAAAGGATGCCGCCGGTCAGCTCCAGATGATTGCCGACAGTCTTGACAGCTTCCGGCAGGACGAATCCACATATGAATGGTATTACACGGTATCGGATCTGGACCACAACGGATGTCTCGAAATCATAGCGGCCTCAATGCATCATGAAGACCGTTCTACGAACATGCAGGTCTGGGAAGTCAACCCCTCCGGTGCGTTTTTTGAAGCGTGCAGCATTCCGCTTGAAGACGGGGAAACCTTCCCGGACATTATCTCCGAGAATGCGGATACCTACTTTGACAAGGACAGCGATACATGGTCTTATCTCTTCTATGACAACATCTGGCCTTCCGCAGACGAGGCATATTCTGTCAAGTGCTCTGTCGTACTGAAAGACCGTGAGCTCAGCTATGAAGCCTTTGCCACCCAGCATGTTGAAAGCAACGGGCATGTCTCCTTCCAGGACAGAAATGGTGCGGAGATCACGGCCGATGCCTACAACGCGGCAGGGATGAATGCCTTTGCCGGCAAAGACAGAAGCAATACACATTTTGACTGGTTCCGCCTCGATGAAAAGGCGACCGCCGCACGGCTGACAGACAGCTACAGCATCTTCACCGGTGAGAAAGCCCCGGACGAAATCAGTCCTGTTCCGACACCGTCCCCGGCTCCCGCCCCTCAGCCCGCGCCGGATGTCATGATCATCACGAAGAACCCGACCAATGAGTATCACGAAGAAGGCGAGACTGCCTGGTTTATCGCCTCCGCAAACACCTGGGAGACCCTGAGATGGACGTTTATCGGTTCAAACGGCGTCGAATACTCCGCAAGTGATTTTCAATACTATTATCCCAACTGCTGGCTGAGCGGTGACGACGGTCCCAACCTCTGTATCGGCAGCGTCTCCGAAGCGCTGGATGGCTGGAGTGTGTACTGTACTTTCTACTATAAGGGACAGGTTGCAAGAACCAGCGCCGCCTATCTGTTTGTCCAGCCGTCACCGTTTCCTCCGACTCCCGGAGAGATGGACGGCACTGTCACGGAGGCCCTGATGAGCACCGTTACCATCTACCTTGAGAACGGGCAGACCCTGCAGGTGCTGAGAGATGTCTGTCAGATGTCGGGGGGAACACTGTCCGTCGGCTGTCCCTGCACCGTATACTATGAGGGGAACAGCATCACCCGCGATTCGGTCACCCTTGTCATCATCTACGGCAAATCTGAACCGGATCCGGAGTACAGCTCCATTGACGGTACCGTTTCGGCGCTTGCCCAGGGCATTGTTGCGATTCAGCTGGATAACGGGGTTTTCATTCAGGTAGGCTATGACATCTGCATTTCCGACACGGGAATCATCAGTGAAGGCGACCGCTGCACCGTGGACTTCCTCAACAATGAGCCGGTCAGTGTTGAGGTGTACGGGCAGTGGGATGACGGCGGAGATGACATCATTGATGACGACGTTCCGATCGTGTACTGAAGACAGCTTTCCGTAAAAACAGGGTTCTGGCGCACCCGGCCTGCTCCGCCGGGTGCGTCATCAGCCTCCGGCGCAGTCTTCGAGGCGGCCCGCCGTTCTCATGTCAATGAGAGGAACACAGGCTTTTTTGCCTTGACAGAACTGCGCAACTGTGAAATAATTTCTATTTGATCAATTCTGGCTTTAACAGCCTGTTAGGCGGGAGATCCATATGTTAGACCAATATGGACGCAGCATCTCGTACCTGCGTCTTTCCGTAACCGAACTCTGCAACCTCCGCTGCCGCTACTGCATGCCGGAGGATGGCGTCTGCAAGAAGAACCACGACGAAATGCTGACCCAGGAGGAGATGCTCACCGTGGTCCGGGCCTGTGCGGCACTGGGTGTGACGAAGCTGCGGATTACCGGCGGCGAGCCTCTCGTGAAGCCCGGGATTGTCGAGCTGTGCAGGAAGGCCGCTGCGACGGACGGCATCTGCGAGGTCTGTGTCACAACCAACGGGATTCTGCTGCCGAAGCTCGCCCGGCCGCTGCGGGAGGCGGGCGTGAGCCGGCTGAATATCAGCCTGGACACGCTGGTTCCGGAGAAGTACCGCCATATCACCCGGTACGGCGAGCTGGATCAAGCCCTTGCCGGGATCAAAGCTGCGCTGGACGAGGGCTTTGCAAAGGTCAAGCTCAACGCCGTTCTGATCGGCGGTTTCAACGACGATGAGATCCCCGCCCTTGCAGAGCTGAGCCGGATCTATCCGGTCGACGTTCGCTTCATTGAGCTCATGCCCATGTATGACAGCGGGGATTTCGGCCCCGAGGCCTTCATCCCCTACACCCGTGTGACCGAAGCCCTGCCGGATCTGGAGCCGCTGCCCGCCGACGGGAGTGTGGCCAAGCTGTATCGCCTGCCCGGCGCACAGGGCAGCATCGGCCTCATCAGCCCGGTCAGCGCGCACTTCTGCGCCGCCTGCAACCGCATTCGCGTCACTGCGGATGGAAAACTCAAGCCCTGCCTGCACTCTGCGGACGAGATCTCGGTCAAAGGGCTTTCCTATGACGCCATGGTGGAGACCGTCCGTACCGCCATACTCTCCAAGCCCAAGTGGCACGGCGAGCTCTCCTACCTTGAGCGGAGCCGCGCCGCACGCAACATGAACCAGATCGGCGGCTGATCCGGAGAAGGGGTTATCGTCATGTCATTCTCATCCGATGTCAAGACCGAGCTCTGCTCCGGCCGTCCGGACAGAAAGTCCCTCGCCGTTGCGGAGGCCTACGGAGTTCTGCTCTACTGTCACAGTTTTCGCCCCGACGAGATCCGTATCATCACAGCCCATCCGGGATTTGCCGAGCGGCTCCCTCTTCTGTTTCGGAAGGCATTTTCACTGAGCTTTGACCGGATTCCTTCGGAGGGGGCGCAGGGCAAGCGGAGCTTCTGCATCACCGACCGTGAGAAAACCGTCCGCATTCTCGAAGCTTTCGGCTCTGAGCCGGACGGTGCGCTCTCGCATCACGTCAACCTCGGCGTTCTGGAGGAGCCGAGCTGTCCCGAAGCTTTTGTGAAAGGCGCCTTTCTAGCCGGCGGCAGTGTGACCGACCCGGAGAAGCGCTTTCATCTGGAGCTCACCACCAGCCACCGCAGCGTCAGCCGCGAGCTGCGCTCCGTCCTGCTGGAGATGGATCTGGACCCGAAGGAAGCCTCCCGCGGCGCAAACTCCCTGCTGTACTTCAAAAAATCGGACCAGATCTCGGACTTTCTCACGCGCATCGGCGCGCCGGTTTCGGCGATGGGCATCCTGACAGCCAAGGTCGACCGCGAAATGCGCAACACCGTCACCCGTCAGATTAACTGCGATTCCGCCAATGCGGATAAGACGGTCTCCGCCGCCATTCGCCAGAGCAGCGCCATCCGCAGGCTCATCAAGCGGGATGGCCTTGATGCCCTGCCGGAGCCTCTGCGCGATGCAGCACTTCTACGGCTGGCAAATCCCGAGGCGAGCCTCTCCGACCTTGCGCTGCTCTCCGATCCGCCGGTCTCGAAGAGCTGTCTCTCCCACAGGCTGAACAAGATCATTCTCCTTGCAGAGAAGGAGTCCTCATGAGCTTTGTCCATCTTCACGTGCATACCGAATACTCTCTGCTGGACGGCTTCTGCCGCATCGACAGGATTGCGAAGCGGGCCAAATCTCTCGGGCAGAGTGCGATTGCCGTCACGGACCACGGCGTCATGTATGGCGCGGTGGCCTTTTATCGTGCCTGTATCCAGGAGGGGATCCGCCCCATCATCGGCTGCGAGGTGTATGTTGCGCCACGGAGCCGCTTTGACAGAACACACAGCGCCGGCAGCGGCTACTCGCACCTGATCCTTCTCTGCAAAAACGAGATCGGCTACCGGAACCTCTCGTATATGGTCAGCGCCGGCTTTACCGAGGGCTTCTATGTCAAGCCGCGCATCGACTGGGAGCTTCTGCATCAGCATGCCGAGGGTCTGATCTGTCTCTCCGGCTGTCTCGCGGGAGAGATCCCCCAGGCCATCCTCAGCGGCGACACGGAGCATGCCAAGGCCAAAGCTCTGGAGCTGCAGGAGCTCTTCGGGGAGGACTTCTTTCTTGAGATTCAGAACCACGGGATCGAGGAGGAGCAGCGCGTCGCCGAGGGCCTCATCCGGCTCAGCCGCGAGACCGGCATCCCGCTGGTGCTCACCAACGACGCGCACTATCTGGAGAAGGACGACGCCTACTATCAGGACGTCCTGATGTGCATCCAGACCGGGAAGACCGTGGACGAGCCCAACCGCATGCGCTTTGAGACGCAGGAGTTCTACCTCAAAAGCGAGGGGGAGATGCGCACGCTCTTCCCGGAGCTGCCGGAGGCTGCGGACAACACCCGCATCATTGCCGAGCGCTGCCGCTATGACTTTGAGTTCGGACACTATCACCTGCCCCGGTTCCGCCTCCCGGAAGGCCAGACCGACAGCGCCGCCTGGCTCCGCAGGCTCTGCGAGCAGGGCTTTGCCGACCGCTATCCTGACCGTCCGGAGGTCCACGCCCAGCTGGACTACGAGCTCGGGGTCATCGAGAAGATGGGCTTTGTGGATTACTTTCTGATCGTCTCGGACTTCATCGGCTATGCGAAGCGAAACGGCATCCCCGTCGGGCCCGGCCGCGGCAGCGCAGCGGGCAGCGTCGTGGCCTACTGCCTGTACATCACGGACGTGGACCCGATCAAGTATTCTCTCTTTTTCGAGCGCTTCCTGAACCCGGAACGGGTCTCGATGCCGGATATCGACGTGGATTTCTGCGTCAACCGCCGCGGAGAGGTCATCGACTACGTCAACCGGCTGTACGGCTCCGACCATGTGGCCCAGATCGTCACCTTCGGCACCATGGCCGCCCGCGCTGCCATCCGGGACGTGGGGCGCGTTCTGTCCCTCAGCTATGCCGAGACGGACGCTGTCGCCAAGCAGGTGCCCACTGCGCTGAACATGACCCTGGACGAGGCTCTGCGTCTCTCGAAGCCCCTGAAGGAGTTCTATGACGGAGACGAGCGTCTCCGCCGGCTCATCGACGTGGCGCGGGCCCTGGAGGGCATGCCGCGGCACGCCTCCACCCATGCAGCCGGTGTCGTCATCACCGAGCGGCCGGTATACGAATACGTCCCCCTGGCGAGGAATGACGAGTCCGTCGTCTGCCAGTATCCGATGACCACACTGGAAGAGCTCGGTCTGCTGAAGATGGACTTCCTCGGGCTCCGGAACCTCACGGTCCTGGAGGACGCCGCGCAGCTGGTGCGCCGGAAGGAACCCGGTTTCCGGGTTGAAGACCTGCCTGACGACGACCCCGCCGTCTTTGAGATGCTCTCCGCCGGACAGACCGAAGGCGTTTTCCAGCTGGAGAGCGCCGGCATGACGGGGGTCTGCATGAATCTCAAGCCCAAGAGCATCGAGGATATCACCGCAATTGTCGCGCTCTACCGTCCCGGTCCGATGGACAGTATTCCGCGCTTCATTGAGTGCTCCCAGCACCCCGACCACGTCCAGTACAAGCATCCGCTGCTGCGCCCGATCCTCGAGGTGACCTACGGCTGCATCGTCTATCAGGAGCAGGTCATCGAGATTTTCCGCCAGCTTGCGGGATTCTCTCTGGGTCAGGCTGATATGATCCGGCGCGCCATGAGCAAGAAGAAGCACGCCGTCATCGATGCCGAGCGCGTCGCCTTCGTTTACGGCGACGAAAAGCGCGGCATTGCCGGCGCGGTCGCGAAGGGTGTCCCGGAGGCGGTCGCCAACAGCATTTACGATGAAATCCTCGATTTTGCAAGCTATGCCTTCAACAAGGCCCACGCCGTCTGTTACGCCATCGTCTCGTACCGCACAGCCTACATGAAGCGGCACTATCCCGGCGAGTATATGGCGGCGCTGCTCTCCTCGGTTCTTGAGAACGGCCAGAAGATCTCCGAATACACTGCGGAGTGCCGTGAGCTCGGAATCTCTCTCCTGCCTCCGGATGTGAACGAATCCACAGCCGGTTTCTCGGTTTCGGGCTCCGATATCCGGTTTGGCCTCGCCGCCATCAAGGGGATCGGTCGCGGCGCCGTCGCGCAGCTTGAGGAGGAGCGCCGGACAAACGGGCCCTTCCGCAGCTTCGAAGACTTCCTCCGCCGGATGAACGGCCGTGACTTTAACCGCCGTGCCGTCGAAAACCTGATTCTGGCCGGAGGCTTCGACTCTTTCGGTTATAAGCGCCGTGCCCTGGCATCGGTCGCCGCGACCATGATCGACAGCATCAGTCGGGAGGCCCGGGATAATCTCTCCGGGCAGTTCGACCTCTTCGGCGGCCTGGACGACGGAGAGGCGGATGCCCCGAAGGAGAGTTTCCCGATCCCCGAGATGGAGGATTATTCCCCCCGCGAGCGCATGGCTCTCGAAAAGGAGATGACCGGCCTCTACCTCAGCGGACATCCTATGGACGAGTACCGCGCCGCCGTGCGGCGGGTCGGCGCTGTCCCCATCGCTTCCATCCTGTCAGAGTTTTCCTCTGAGGAGGGTCCTCAGCGCTTCCGGGACGGCCAGTCTGTCACGGTTGCGGGTGTTATCCAGTCCCACCGCACCCGTACCACCCGAAACAATTCACTCATGTGTTATGTCCAGCTCGAGGACGACAGCGGCTCCATCGAGCTCATCGTCTTTCAGCGGGCTCTGGATCTCTGCGCCTCCTATATTGCCGATAACCAGGCCGTGCTCGTAAAAGGCAGGATCTCGGTCCGGGACGAGAAGGAGCCTCAGATCACCGTGGACTCGCTCCGCCCGCTGTCGGATCTGAATACCCTTCCCGGTTCCGGCAGCACTCCGGAACAGGGCGCCGCCCCCGCCTCTTCTGCAGGGGGATCTGTCCCCTCTCCGGGTTCCGGACCTGCGCCGGTCCCGTCTCCGGAGCAGAAGCTCTATATCCGGATCCCCTCCGAGCAGGACCCGATCGTACGCCGGCTCAGCCTGATCCTGAACATGTTTCCCGGGAGGACCCCTTTGGTCATCTGGTGCGAAAAAGAGCAGAAGCGTCTCGGTGCGCGCTGCCTGATCCACGAAGGGCTTCTTCTTGAGCTGACGGAGCTGCTCGGCGCCCGTAATGTGGTGCTGAAATAACTATAATAATCTGTACCAGCCTGCACGGAATTACCTGGAAGCGGCCATCCAGATTGACGTATCGGGTGGCCGCTTTTTCCAGTTGGTTTTGCCTGGAATTTTTGCTGCTTTCCGCACTTTTTTCACGTTGCTGAGCGTAACGCCGGAACTGCTCCCGGTGCTCTGCAGCCATTGCGACTTCCGGGTCACAAAGCGATATCCGGGCATGGAACAGGAGGAACTGGATACAATCTATCTTAACCTCCACCTGGTGCAGCAAAGGTGAAACGGGCCTGATGTTACGATTGACAATCCGGCCTGCTGCGTTGTATAATTATTCCAGTTTCCCAGAGAACAACAAATATAATTCAGGAGGAAAAACCATGAAAAAGATCATCGCGCTTGTTCTCGTCATGATGATGGTGTTCGCCCTCTGCGGCGTCGCCTCAGCAGACTGGGCGCCGAACGGTCCCGTTTCCATTGTCGTTGCCTACAAGGCAGGCTCCGGTACCGACAACACCGCCCGTATCCTCGCAAAATATGCCGAAAAATATGTCGGCCAGACTCTCGTCATTGAGAACGTCGAGGGCGGTTCCGGCTCCATCGGCTGGTCCCAGCTTGCCGATGCCGATCCCGACGGTCAGACGATCGGCTTCATCAACCTGCCGAACTTCTCCAGCTCCATTGTCAACGAGATGGGAACCTACACGGTTGAATCCTTCGCGCCCATCTGCAACCATGTGACCGAGACCTCCATCGTCATCGTCCGCGCGGACGACGACCGCTTCCCCGATCTGGACGCGCTGGTCGCCTTCGGCAAGGAGAATGAAGGAACCAAGCAGGAGCTTCTCGCCTCCACCAACGGACCGCAGGCCTCCAACCACATCGGTGCTCAGGCCTTTGCCAACTCCGCTGGCTTCATGTACACCGACATCCCTCAGGGCGGCACTGCTGACCAGCTTCTGTCTCTGCGCGGCGCCGAGGCCGATTTCAGCGTTGTGAAGCTCGCCGACATTGCCGGCCAGGAAGCAGAATACCGTATTCTCGGCGTATTCGCGTCTGAGCGTCTGCCCGAGCTGCCCGACGTCCCGACCCTCGGAGAGCTGGGCTACTATGAGGGCTGGCTGGGCTCCTCCCGCTGCCTGGTCGCTCCCGCGGGCGTGAGCGAGGACGTCATTGCCTTCTATGAGGCTGCCTTCAAGGCCGCCATGGAAGATCCCGAATACATCGAAGCTGCTGAGCAGGCCGGCATGGCCACCGACTTCAAGGATGCCGCCGCTACCGGTGCTCTGATTGAGCAGCAGCAGGCTTTCGCTGAGGGTCTCGCGGAAGGCTTCTGGTACGATTACTGAGCCTGACAGGGTGAACGAAACACAGGATCAATTATAAATAATAAGGGCAGGCATTTACCTGCCCTTTCTTTAAAACAGAGGATAAGTAAAGGAGGAACCCTCCCTTGAAAATGAAAAAAACAGACATCGGCGTGGTCGTGTTCATGTATCTTGTCTGTGGGTTTTTCTGGTATAACATGCTGAAGCTGAAGGCCTCCAGCCAGACCTATCCCCGCTTCACCATCATCCTGCTTTTCGGGCTGACCACGCTCTATCTGATCCAGATGATCGTAGCGGCAAAGAAGCATGGCGTGGAGAGCGGTGTAGACGTGGTTTTCAAGGACTTTCAGCCCGCCCAGTTCTTTGTGTGCCTCGCCGCTACGATTCTTTATCTCGTCTGTATTTATTTCTTTGGCTTTTATATCTCCACCGTGATCTTCATGGCTGCGGTGCTGCTCTATCTGAAAGTACCGCCCCTGTTCGCCGCCATCACCGTTGTCGTTATCGTCGCCCTGATCTATTTCGCCTTCCAGAGGTTCCTGGGTGTGAAGCTTCCGGTGGGCACCGTGATCAAGGCCATCCAGAAAGGAGCGTGATCCGGAATGCTTGATACTCTGTCCCTGATGGGCGCCGGCTTTCTCAACGCCCTGACCCCGATCAACCTTCTGATGATGGCCGGCGGTGTCGCCATGGGTATCATCATCGGCTGCATGCCCGGCCTTTCCGCCGCAATGGGTGTCGCGCTGATGCTCCCCATGACCTTCACCATGAAGCCGGAAACCGGACTGATCGTTCTGGGCGCCATCTACTGCGGAGCGATCTTCGGCGGTTCCATCTCGGCCATCCTGATCCATACGCCCGGCACGCCCGCCTCCGCCGCCACCGCCATCGAAGGCTACCAGATGACTCTTCGCGGTCAGGCAGGAAAGGCGCTCTTCACCGCCTGTTACGCTTCCTTCTGGGGCGGCCTTCTGAGCTGCATTTCACTCTACTTCTTCTCCCCGCTCTTGGCAAAGCTCACGCTGAAGTTCATGTCGGCGGAGTATTTCTGGCTCTCCATCTTCGGCCTGACCATCATCGCCGGCGTCTCGTCCAAATCCATCCTTAAGGGTCTCATGTCCGGCGCACTCGGCCTGCTGATCTCCACCATCGGTCTCGATCCGATCACCGGGGTAAAGCGCTTCATGCCCAGCAGCTACTTTGCCGAGGGCATCAACACCACCTGCGCCCTGATCGGTCTGTTCTCCATGTCCCAGGTCTTCATCCTTGCTGAGAAGAAGATCAAAGCCCGCGCACAGGCGACCAAGTTCACCGATAAGATGAGTCTGAGCCGGGATGAGAGAAAGATCCTCCGTCCGACGATTCTCCGTTCCTGGATCATCGGCAACCTGATCGGCATTCTGCCCGGCGCCGGCGCCTCCATCGCCTGCTTCCTGGGCTACAACACCTCCCGGCAGTTTTCAAAGCACAAGGAGATGTTCGGTAAAGGCTCCATAGAGGGCGTCGCGGGCTCCGAAGCCGCAAACAACGCCGTCACCGGCGGTTCTCTGATTCCGACCCTGACCCTCGGCATCCCCGGAGAGAGCGTCACCGCCGTCCTGATGGGCGGTCTGGTCATCCAGGGCCTCACCCCCGGTCCGGAACTCTTCGGCAAGTACGCCCCCATGACCTACACCTTCTTCGCGGGCTTCGTCCTGGTGCAGTTCTTCATGCTCGGCATCGGCCTTCTGGGCTGCCGCGGCTTTGCCCAGATCTCCCGCCTCTCCGACGCGATCCTGATCCCCTGTGTGACGGTGCTCTGCTTCGTCGGCTCCTACGCCATCCACAAGAACATCATGGACATCGTTGTCATGCTGTCCTTCGGTGTGCTGGGATACCTGATGCGCAAGCTCGACCTGAACACCGCTGCCGTCGTCCTGGCGCTGATTCTCGGACCCATCGGCGAGAAGGGACTCAGGAACGCACTACGTACTTCCCGCGGCAGCATCAGCGTTCTCTTCTCCTCCGTCGTCTGCTGGGTGCTGATTGCTCTCTGCATCTTCGGTATTCTCTCTCCGATCTTCATGAACAAGCTGGAAAAGAAAGCGGAGAAGGAAGCCGAGGAAGCAACCGGCGCAGACATTGAGAAGCTCACCGAGGAGGACTCGGTCTGATCTGCCCGTAAAACCGTATCATATCAAAACCGTGAGGTCGGAAAAAGGCCTCACGGTTTTTCTTTATTATGAACCTGATCTCCCTGAACGGACAGACGGCACGGCACACCGATGCGGATCTCTTTCCGGGATGCGATATGCTTTATTTCACCCTCAGCCTCACGCAGAAATGGAAATGATACCCGTTTTCCGCAAAGGTAACACGGTACAGATAGGCCGTTGTGCTGCTGTCGGGCTGCAGGCCGTTTTCTCTCAGGTACCGACGTGCCTCGTCCAGCTTCTCGCTTTTCAGGCAATGCAGATTTTCAATTTCCAGGAAGAAGCTCACATAGCGTCCCTGCGGAAACACACTGGCCGTGTCGGGCACCGCGATCCCCTCTTCTTCCAGAACCGACCCGTAGGTCCCTATGCCGACACGGAAGGGGATCTCCTCCGGCAGCGTCTCTGTCTCGAAAAAACGCTGATCGATGTTGATGACCATCGTGAACAGGTCGATGTTGCCGATCCAGGCCTTCATCTCCTCCGAGATGCCGTCTCTGTCAAAGTAGATGTCGTATTTCGTCCCGAAGGACTGAATCTCGCCGATGCTTTCGGAGGAGGCCGCGTCGCGCTCATAGTGGCGGTATGTCAGCCGTAGCATCATCTCTTTCCGCTTCAGCTCGCGGATCTGTCTCTGCAGCTCGTCCAGTGTTTTTTCATATTCCTGGCGCAGCATGTCGCCGCCGTCACAGTAATAGGTGCTCTCGATGGTGTCGAGCGAGAGATTCGCCCCCCGCAGCTTGCGGATATACAGCAGGTTCAGAAAATCAGCCTGCGAGTATTCATAGTACCCGTTCTCGATGTTGCAGGCAGGCCGCAGCAGGCCCCGGTCACGGTATTTTCGGATGGTTTCGGCATTCACGCCGGAGCAGTTGGCAAGAGTGTTTGTTTTCATAACGGTACAGCTTCCCAACACGGTGTTTATCCGTATCACGACATAATTTCAAAAAAGTCAGTAATCCCTCTTGACCCTGTACCGGGTACAGGGTATATAACGATTATAGCACATCTTTAATAATTATCAAGAAAGAGGCGATTTATTTTGTCTGAAAACATCTCCAGAAGAAGCTTTCTAAAGGGCTCCCTCGCGGGTGCCGCCACTCTCGCCATGGCCGGGATCGGTCTTGGCGCCACCGCCGCCGCTGACGGCATCTACACCCCCGGTACCTATTCCGCCACCGCGAAGGGCCATGAGGAAGTCACCGTGACCATGACCTTTGACGCCAACAGCATCACCGACGTCAAGGTCGACGTTTCAAAAGAGACGCCCACCATCGGCGGCCTGCACGGCGACGAGCTGGCCCAGATGATTCTGGATGCCCAGAGCGCCGACATCGACGCGGTTGCCACCGCCACCGAGACCTCCATCGGCGCCAGGAAGGCCGCTGAGGCCTGCATTGCCCAGGCCAAGGGTGAGACCGTCGAGGTTGCTGTTGCCACCACCGAAGCCGGCGATTATGAAGTCCCGGCCGAGCTGACCAGAGAAGAGGTCGAAGCCTCTGCGGCCGAGCTTTGGGAGATCACCCCGGACGAGACCAAAGAATATGAGATCGTCGTCGTCGGCGCTGGCGCCGGCGGTGTTCCCGCCGCCTGCTGGGCCGCCGAGCTGGGCGCCAGTGTCGCGCTGCTCCAGAAGGAAGTCGAGGTTGTCTCCCAGGGCAACTGCGCATCCTGCATCATCAAGGAAAAGTCCACCCCCGCAGGCATTGAGAAGTGGGTCCACCACACCAACAGCCTGAACAACTGGCGTTCCAACGAGAAGCTGCTCCGCGCCTATGCGCACAACTCTGAGGAAGCCCTGCTCTGGTACTGGAATCGCGCTGGTCTGACCGCCGAGACGGAGTACGGCGACGGCACCAAGATCGATGACAATGCCAGGAGCGCCGAGCTGCTGAACGACGGCAAGGGTCTCTTCGCCTATCTCAGCACCAGTGCGGATCTGACCGGCGTATGGCAGGACCGTCAGGACACTTATGACTATGGCGACGACCACTGCTACTTCATGGCTCCGTGGATCGGACCGAAGCCGCAGAACGTCGGCAACGTCCTGAAGAACGTCCTGAACAATGTCGCGGAGAAGTGCCCGAACCTCGAAGTCTTCTACGAGACCCCGGGTGTTCAGCTGGTCAAGACCGGCGACAAGGTCACCGGCATTATTGCCAAGACCGCCGAAGGCAAGTACGTCCAGTTCAATGCCTCCAAAGCCGTAATTCTCGCCACCGGTGACTATATGAACAACGATCCGATGGTTGCGCGCTGGTGCCCCGACACCGCTGACTTCGATAAGAAGCAGTACCACAAGACCGGCGACGGTCATGTCATGGCCCTGGCTGCCGGTGCCAAGATGGAGCCGCTCGGCCACACCAAGATGATGCATGACTTTGACTCGGCCCAGATGTATGAAGAGCCCTTCCTGTATGTCAACATGAACGGCGAGCGCTTCACCAACGAGTACACCGGCTTTGTCTACATGGGCAACGTCATCAAGTTCCAGCCCCGCTACAACGGCGCCAACGTCGACGCGAACCACCCGGACGGCTCGAAGGGCTGGTACTGCCAGGTCTACGACAGCAGCTACGAAGAGTGGCCCGCCGAGGACTTTGTCAGCAGGAGCTATCCCGCCGACAAGATGATGAACTACGTTCCCAGCGACGGTGAGCATCCCGGCGTGTTTGTCAACCTGATCGACGCGCACAGGTGCGACACCCTGGACGAGCTGGCCAAGGAGCTCGATATCGATCCCGAGACCTTCAAAGCGACCGTCGAGCGCTACAACGAGCTCTGCGAAGCCGGTGAAGACAGCGACTTCGGTAAACCCGCGAAATACATGAAGCCCATCAAGCAGGCTCCTTTCTGGGGTCTCCGCAAGCACATCCGTGTCAGCTCCATCGACTCGGGCGTCATGACCAACGAGAATGCGCAGGCGCTGAACGCCGACGGCGAGGTCATCGAAGGCCTGTACTGTGTCGGCAACCTGGGCGGCCCGTTCTACGGCGGTGCGGACTATCCGTTCCACCAGACCGGTCTGTCCCTGGGCCGCTGCTACACCTTCGGCATGATCGCCGCCAAGCACGCCCTCGGCAAGATGTAATAATATCGTTTCCCGTCCCCTCCCGGGGACGGGAAACACAGCCTGCTGTCCCCACTCTTCTCAGGGTGGGGATTTTCTGTCATAAGTTTCTTGACATTTTTCCCTCGTCGTCATATAATACGCCACAGCAGGAGTGCTTAAGGAATTAGGCTGAGAGGCGGTATAGGCTTACCGCCAATCCTTCGGGAGAAATTACCCGGTACCTGATCCAGATAATGCTGGCGTAGGGAAATTGTCCAAGGGCTTTTTCGAACGAAGATTTTCAGGCTCTCCGCTTGCGGAGAGCCTTTCTTTTTCCGCCGGTCCTGCCCCGTCTGCCGGAAGGATCTCTCTCCGTCAGCCGCCCGGCATGTTTCGGAACAATGATTCGTTTTCAGGAGGAACAACGCAATGAACGCAAACGTAGCCATCCAGGTCCTGCCCTCCGTGCTGGAGGATGAGGAGATTGTCCGGATTGTGGACGCCGTGATCGACTATATCAAAAGCACCGGCGTCGAATACTACGTCGGCCCCTGTGAGACCGCAATGGAGGGCGACTATGAGGAGCTGATGGAGATTGTCCGGCAGTGTCAGTACATTGCTGTCGAGGCCGGCGCCCCCAGCGTCATGAGCTATGTCAAGATCACCTACAAGCCGGACGGCGAGAATCTGACCATCGAGCGCAAAACCGCCAAGCATCACCTCAATGACGGCATAAAAAAGCTCACGAAAGTCGCCTGAGCGATGTCCCGCCGTACGAAGACAGCCGAATGGCTGACGCCCATCCTGTTCATCGGCGCTGCCCTGCTGATCTGGCAGGCTGTCAGCATGTCCGGTCTCGTTCCGAACTATATGCTGCCCTCCCCCATCCAGATGGTGCAGGCGCTGGTGAAGGATTTTCCTCTGCTGATGAAGCACAGCCGCGCGACCCTGATCGAGGCCGGTCTGGGTCTCCTGATCGGCGTGGCCCTGGGTTTTTCAGTCGCTGCCCTGATGGATGCCTTTCCCACCGCAAGACGCGGCCTGTACCCGATCCTTGTCATCACCCAGACCATCCCGCCGGTGGCTATCGCCCCGCTGCTGATTCTCTGGTTCTCCTACGGAATCGCGCCCAAGGTCGTGCTGGTGGTGCTGGTCTCCTTCTTCCCGATGGCCGTCGGCCTGCTGGAGGGCTTCCAGTCCGTGGACGAGGATATGATCCGCCTGATGAAGTCCATGAAGGCCAGCCGCTGGCAGATCTTCCGCCATGTGAAGGTCCCCGCAGCCCTGGGACAGTTCTTCTCCGGGCTGAAGATCGCGGTCTCCTATTCCGTTATCGGCGCAGTGATTGCCGAATGGCTCGGAGGCTTTGAGGGTCTGGGGGTCTACATGACCCGAGTCAAGAAGGCCTACAGCTATGACAAGATGTTTGCGGTCATCCTGCTGGTGTCCGTCATCAGCCTGCTCCTCATGGGGCTCGTGCGGATTCTGCAGCGGAAGTGCATGCCGTGGGCATATCTGAATGAAGAAAACAAATAAACCACTGTCATACAACAATACGGAGGATATACCATGAAAACAATGGGAACTGCAAAGAAGACTTTCTGCCTGCTGATGACCGCGGCGCTCGTGCTCCTTCTCACCGCCGTGGGCGGCTCTGCCCTGGCTGAAGGGGTGGAACCGAAGGAACTGACCTTCGTGCTGGACTGGACGCCGAACACGAACCACACCGGTCTGTACGTCGCCATCGCCAACGGTTACTATGAAGAGGCGGGTCTCCGGGTGAAAATCATCCAGCCGCCGGAGGACGGAGCGACAATGATGGTCGCCTCCGGCAAGGCGGAGTTCGGCATCGATTTTCAGGACTATCTGACGCCGGTTTTCGCCTCGAAGGATAAGATCCCCGTGACCGCCGTGGCGACCCTGATCCAGCACAACACCTCGGGTATCATCTCGCTGAAGGAGGACGGCATCGAGTCCCCGAAGGGCCTGGAGGGCAAGAACTACGCCACCTGGGAGCTTCCGACCGAGCAGGCCATGCTGAAGAACATCGTAGAGGCCGACGGCGGCGACTTCTCCAAGGTGAATCTGATCCCGGAGTATGTGACCGACGAGGTAAGCGCACTGCAGCAGGACATTGACGCCATCTGGATCTACTACGCCTGGGCGGGCATCGCCACCGAGCAGGCCGGTCTTGAGACGAATATGATCTACTTCAGGGATATCACGCCGGAATTTGATTATTACAGCCCTGTGATCATAGCCAATGACCGCTTCCTGGCTGAGGAGCCGGATACGGCAAAGGCCTTCCTGGCTGCAACGGCCAAAGGCTATGAGTTTGCCATCGAACATCCCGAAGAGGCCGCCCGGATCCTCTGTGAGGCGGTTCCGGAGCTGGACCTTGACATGGTCACTGCAAGCCAGCTCTGGCTCGCCGACCAGTATAAGGCCGAGGTGGAGCGCTGGGGCTACATCGATCCAGCCAGGTGGGATGCCTTCTATGCATGGCTCTATGACAACGGTCTGACAGAAGAGATCCCGGCCGGTACCGGCTTTACCAACGACTACCTCCCGGAATGACAGCGGTACCGCCAGAGACATGAGCACAGATACACAGAGCAGATCCGGTTCCGGAGACGCAGAAGCGGGAGACATTCTTCGTGCGGAGCACCTTGTCAAGTCCTACGGCGACAGGAAGGTGCTGGGCGACGTCAGCATCCGGCTCTCCCCCGGCGAGCTCGTCAGCATTCTGGGGGTCAGCGGGGTCGGAAAAACCACACTGTTCAACATTCTCTCAGGCCTTCTGAAACCCGACAGCGGGAGCATCCTGCTTGCTGACGGTGAGGGCGGGATGCAAAACATTGCGGGCGAAACCGGCCGCCTCAGCTACATGCTTCAAAAGGACATGCTTCTCCCGCACAAGACCATTCAGGACAATGTGGCGCTGCCGCTTCTGCTGAAGGGCATGAACAGAAAGGACGCCCGGGCAAAAGCCCTGAGCTTCTTTGACCAGTTCGGCCTGTCCGGTACGCAGGAAAAGTATCCCGCCCAGCTCTCGGGCGGAATGCGGCAGCGGGCAGCCCTGCTCCGAACCTATCTCTGCGGCAACCGGGTGGCGCTTCTGGACGAGCCCTTCAGCGCCCTCGATACCCTGACGCGGACCAGTGTCCAGGAGTGGTACCTGAAGGTGATGGACGAGATTCGGATGTCGACGCTGTTCATCACGCATGATATCGATGAGGCGATTCTTCTCTCGGACCGGATCTATATCATGAAAGGCTCTCCCGCCTCTATGACGGACGAGCTGGTGATCCCCACACCGCGTCCGCGTGACCGGGATTATATGCTGTCGGAAGAGTTTCTGTCATATAAAAGGCAGATCAGAGCAATCCTCTGATCTGCCTTTTTTTCCTTTTACCGTCTCTGGTCCCAGAGTTCCGAATCCCACCTGCCCTCCAGCGCCTTCAGAGGGATACTGCACAGCTTGTCGAGCAGCCTCCGGGAGAGCGGGACTTTCTTTTTTTTCGGCTTCTTCCGCAGCTTCGGTTTTCCGAAGAGCAGTCCGGTCAGATCCTTCATGTTCCGCTCCCTTCCGCGAAGCTGAAGTCGCCGCTCTTGCCTCCGTGCTTCTCCACAAGGTGGATCTCGCGGATCACCATGCGCTTGTCTATGGCCTTGCACATGTCATAGACCGTCAGCAGCGCCGTAGCTACGCCTGTGAGTGCTTCCATCTCCACGCCGGTCTTTCCCTCCGTCTTCACCGTACAGACGGCGCGGATCTCCAGGGTCTCCGGCAGGAGCTCAAAATTCAGTGTCGCATTCGTCAGGTTCAGCAGGTGACACATCGGGATCAGCTCCGCGGTACGCTTGCAGCCCAGAATGCCCGCCACCTGCGCCACCGTCAGCACGTCACCCTTCTTCACCGTCTTCTGTTCGATCGCCTCATAGACCTCCCGGCTCACCCGGATCCGTCCCTCCGCGACCGCAGTCCTGGCGGTCACGTCCTTTCCGGAGACGTCCACCATCCTGGCGTTGCCCTGTGCGTCAAAGTGTGTGAATTCCATTGTTTTCCGCCCTCCCCCTCTCTCTGCGGGAATTCTATCACATCCCGTCAGGAAATACCAGAGGAAAATCGGCCTGAAAAACCAAGTCCAAAAGTGTTGAATTCAGTATGAGGATTTGGTATAATTATATATTCATAATCTGAGGATCTGTAATCATTATGGCTGAATCAATCTGGAAAATTCCTTACACACAGCCGGACAGCCGCACTCTGCTGAACATGGGCGTCTCTCCCCTTCTTGCGGAGCTGCTGGCCGCCCGAGGGATCACCGATCCCGAAACCGTGAACGGGCTTCTGCACTGCGGGCCGGAACAGCTTCATGACCCCCTGTCCATGCTGGGGATGGAGTCCGCCCGGGACCGCATCCTGCAGGCTGTAGCGAAGGGCGAGCAGGTAGCGGTCTACGGTGACTATGACGTGGACGGCATCACCGCCACCTGCCTCCTGACCGACTGGCTCCGAAGCCGGCGCGTCCCCTGCGTGTGGTACATCCCCGACCGCGACGAGGAGGGCTACGGGCTGAATCCCGATGCGCTGCAGAAGCTCCGGGACAGCGGCAGCACCCTGGTCGTCTCTGTCGACTGTGGGATCACCGCCGCAGAGGAGGCAGCCTATGCGCGTTCCATCGGGCTCGACCTGATTATTACCGATCATCACGAGTGCCGGGACGGCAGCATCCCGCAGGCCTGCGCCGTGATCGACCCGAAGCGTTCTGACGATCCCTATCCCAATCCCAGCCTTGCCGGTGTCGGTGTTGCCTTCAAGCTGGTCTGCGCATGCAGCGGCGATCCCGCCGGGATGCTGGACCGTTACGCGGATCTCGTCGCGGTCGGGACCATCGCCGATGTGATGCCCCTGACGAGTGAAAACCGCTATCTGGTCCGGCGCGGCCTTGAGAAGCTGGAAAAGAATCCGCGTCCCGGCTTTGCCGCCATGATGAAGGATCCCGGCAGCACAGCCCGCAGGCCGAATGCGGGATTCATCGGCTTCTCGCTTGCGCCGCGGCTCAATGCCGCCGGCCGTCTCGGCTGCGTGGAGAAGGCAGAGGAGCTGATGCTGACCGAAGACAGCGGTGAAGCCGCCCGGATCACGGCCGAACTCGGCGACCTCAACCGCCGCCGTCAGAAGATCGAGACCGAGATCTGGCGTGATGCACTGAGCCGCCTGCGCGAAGGAGCTGCAGACGGACCGATCGTTCTCGCCGCGGAGGGCTGGCATCAGGGCGTTGTAGGCATCGTTGCTTCCCGTCTCTCGGAACAGTTCTGCGTCCCTGCCGTCATGATCACCCTGAACGGCGACGACGGCAAGGGCTCCTGCCGCAGCTACGGCAACTTCAACATCTACGAAGCGCTCTCCGCCTGTGCGGAGCATCTTACAGGCTTCGGCGGCCATGCGCTCGCCGCGGGCCTGAACCTGCGGCGCGAGAGCATCGATGCCTTCCGCGAGGCGCTGCAGCACTATTACCATGAGCATCCCCCGACACCCCGGCCGGACGTAGACTGCGACCTGCTGCTCTGTGACGCCTCTCTGCTCAGCATCGAGAATGTCCGCGACCTGGACCTGCTGGAGCCCTATGGGAGTGCCAATCCGAAGCCGGTCTTCTGCATCACTGCGGTTCGTCTGCTCAGCGCCTACGGGGTCGGAAGCGAAAAGCAGCACCTGAAGTTCAGCGTTGAGTTTGACGGCCGCCGCTTCGACGGGATTTTCTTCTCCCACGCGAAGGAAAAGCTCGGCATCAAAGCCGGTGACCTGATCGACCTCGCCTTCACCCCGCAGATCAACGAATATATGGGCAACGTCAGCGTCCAGCTCACCGCCTGCGCCATGCGCCCGCATCAGCCGGACAGTCTCTGTGAGAGGATCCTGGAAAAGGACTGCGGCGCGCTCTGGGCGGCGCAGCCCTTCAAGCCGGAGAGGAGCGATTTCGTCCGGCTGTGGAAACACTTCGGTCCCCGGCTCCGCGTCGCTTCGGAGCTCACAGGGGTTCTGGCGCTCTGTCCTCCGGAGATGGAACCCGAACGCTTCTGCCTCTGTCTGGCAGTCTTCTCACAGGCGGGGCTTCTCCGCAGCAGGGACGGCGGCGTCTACTCCTCCAGTTACGAACGTCCGGAGACCAAGGTCGATCTGGACGATACCGAAATCATGAGGATCCTGCACAGTCTCTGACCTCCGGACTCCATGCAGATCTTATGCAGTCTCTGATCATTAAGAGGTACATGATATGGCTGAAAACACCGATTCCGCTCTGTCCGGCACTCTTCAGACACAGCCCCATGCCCCGTTGGATCCCGACGTCATGTATGCCGCGCTGGAGGAGAAGCTCCGCCAGCAGCCGCACCCATTTGATATTGGGCGGATTCATGCGGCCTATGAGGTCGCCCGCACGGCTCATTCCGGCCAGTTCCGGAAGGACGGCAGTCCCTATGTGACCCACTGCGTCGCTGCGGCGGATATCGCCGCCGACATGGGTCTGGACGAGGACAGCATCGTCGCCGCCCTGCTGCACGACGTGATTGAGGACACCAACCTGACCCACGAAGACATCTCGAGGCAGTTCGGAAGCTCCGTCGCAGACATCGTCGAAGGCGTTACCAAGCTGACCCGGGTCCAGTATACCAGCAAGGAAGACGAGCAGATGGAGAACCTGCGCAAGATGCTGCTCGCCATGGCGAAGGATATCCGCGTCATCCTGATCAAGATCGCCGACCGCACCCACAACATGCGCACCATGGCCTATCAGACCCCTGAGAAGCAGCGCAGCAAATCCCTCGAGACCATGGAGATCTACGCCCCCATCGCCCACCGTCTGGGCATGCAGCGTGCAAAGTGGGAGCTGGAGGATCTCTCGCTCCAGTATCTGGACCCGCAGGGCTACAGCGAGATCATGGACACGCTGGAACGCCGCATGCCGGAGCTGGAGGCCTTCATGGACAGCATGAAGGAGCGCATCTGCACACGTCTCGAGAAGGAAGGCGTCAACGCCTCCGTCTTCTGCCGCATCAAGCATGTCTACAGCATCTACCGCAAGATGTATGCTCAGAAGCTGGATATGGGCGGGATCTTTGACCTCTGTGCCTTCCGCGTCATTGTCGATTCGATCCCGGACTGTTACAATGTCCTCGGCATCATCCACGACATGTTCAAGCCCGTCCCCGGCCGCTTCAAGGACTATATCTCCACCCCGAAGCCGAACATGTACCAGAGTGTCCATACCACGGTGATCGGCTCGGAGGGCATCCCCTTTGAGGTACAGATCCGGACCTGGGAGATGCACTACACGGCGGAATACGGCGTCGCAGCCCATTGGAAATACAAGATGGGCGACGGCGGAAACGCCCTGCGCAGCGGTGACGAGGACCGGTTTGCCTGGGTGCGGCGTCTGCTGGAGTCCCAGCAGGAGTCTGATGCAACGGACTTTGTCCACGACCTGAAAATCGACATGTTCGCTGACGAGGTCTTCGTCTTCTCGCCGAAGGGTGACGTCATCAATCTTCCTGCCGGAGCGACTCCCGTGGACTTTGCCTACAGCATCCATTCGGATATCGGCAACCGCATGGTGGGCGCCAAGGTCAACGGGCGCATTGTCCCCTATGATTCGGTCCTGCAGAACGGTGATATTGTCGAGATCCGAACCTCCAAATCCGCTCCCGGCCCCAGCCGTGACTGGCTCAGCTTTGTCAAGAGCGGCTCCGCGCGGACAAAGATCAAGCAGTGGTACAAGAAGGAACGCCGGGAGGAGAATATCATCCGCGGCCGCGCCATGCTGGAGGATGAGCTGCGTCATATGGGTGTATCCCTCGATGAGGCCCTGGCCCCGGAGATTCTCCATCCCGTGATGAAGCGCCTCTCCTTCAACGAGGAGGACGATCTCTGCGCTGCCATCGGTTACGGCGGCATCACGGTTGTCCGGGTGGCAAACCGCCTCCGCGACGAGGTGAAGAACTCCAAGCCCGATCACCGGAACGCCCTGGAGAAGGTCAACGACGCCGCCGAGCGCCGCGAGCAGCAGGCAAAGCGGAACACGAAGGCTGTCCACGGGATTCTGGTAGAGGGGCTGGACAACTGCCTGATCAAGTTCTCGCGCTGCTGTACACCGGTTCCCGGGGACGACATCATCGGCTTCATCACCCGCGGGCAGGGGGTCTCCATCCACCGCAAGGACTGCCAGAATTACCGGCGCAGGGACGCTTCGCCGGAGAACGAAGGTCGCTGGATCAAGGTCGACTGGGCCGACACGATCACCGACGTCTATATCACGACCATCACCATCTCGTCCAAGGACCGCAACGGTCTGGTCATGGACATCGCCACCGTGCTGAACTCCGTCAACGCGCAGGTGCGGAATCTCTCCTCCCGCAGCATCGGTTACGGCCAGGCCGTCACCGTGATCTCGCTGGAGGTCAAGAATCTGTCGGAGCTTCGATACATTATGAACCGGATTGCGGGTGTCGCCGGCGTCTCCAGCGTCATGCGCAACGGCAACTGAGCTATTTGGAAACCGAGGTGCTTTGGATATGCTGATCAAAACCCTGCCCGTCGGGCAGCTGGAAACCAACTGCTACATCGTCACCAACGGGGAGACGCTGCACTGCGTCGTGATCGATCCCGGCGATGAGAGCAACACGATCCTGGACTACCTGGAAGACAACCGTCTGACCTGTGAGGCCATTTTCCTCACCCACGGCCACTACGACCACACCGGCGCCGTAGAGGCGGTCATGGAAGAGACCGGTGCGCCGGTATATCTCTGCCCGCGGGATGACGCGCATACGACGGGCGATACACACTACTGCTACCTGCTCCCGAAAGACGGCCGCTACTATGACGACGGTGACGTCCTGCGCTTTGCCGGCATGAGTTTCGAGATTCTCGCCACGCCCGGCCATACGCCCGGCAGCGTGAGCATCGTCTGTGAGGACGCGCTCTTCACCGGCGACACACTGTTTCGCGGCAGCTGCGGCCGGACCGATCTTCCGGGCGGCGATATGGTCCAGGAGCTCAGGAGCCTGAAGCGCCTCTGCGATCTTCCCGGCGACTATGAGGTCTATCCCGGACACATGGACAGCAGCACGCTGGAGCGTGAGCGGAACTTTAACTATTACTGCCGTGAGGCAAAAAGGAGTTTTTGAATGAACGAACCCAGTCTTGTGATTCTGGCCGCCGGGATGGGCAGCCGCTTCGGTGGGATCAAGCAGATCACACCGGTGGATGACCGCGGTCACGCGATTATCGATTTCTCGCTCTATGACGCGTACCGCGCCGGCTTCCGCAAGGTTGTCTTCATCATCAAGCATGCCATCGAGGCGGACTTCCGCACCGTCATTGCCGACCGGATGCAGAAGTATTTTGACGTCAGGCTGGTGTTTCAGGAGCTGGACATGCTGCCGGAAGGTTTTACGGTTCCGCAGGGCCGCGTCAAGCCCTGGGGTACCGCCCACGCCACACTCTGCGCTGCCAGCGCGGTTGACGGTCCCTTCGCCGTCATCAACGCGGACGACTTTCTCGGCGCGGGCGCTTTTCAGGCGCTCTATGACTTCATGTCCGGCCCCCGTGACACGAACGAGCACGCCATGGTCGCCTATCAGCTCCGGAAGACCGTGACCGAGAACGGTTCGGTTGCCCGCGGCATCTGCACCGTGGAGGGCGGCTTCCTCACCGACGTGGTTGAGCGCACGAAGATCGAGAAGCGCGGTGACGACGCCGCATACACCGAAGACGGCGAAACCTGGGTCCCGCTCCCGGGCGACGTCCCCGTCAGCATGAACTGCTGGGCCTTCGGACCGGAGATGATGGAGGAGTTCCGCTCCCGCTTCCCCGCCTGGCTGAACGAGAACCTGCCGAAGAACCCGGAGAAGTGCGAATACTTCCTCCCCTATGTCGTCAACTCCCTCATCCAGGAGGGCAAGGGCCGCGTCCGCGTCCTCCCCTGCCACGAGACCTGGTACGGCATCACCTACCGGGACGATCTGCAGAACTTTAAAGATGCCATCGCCCGCATGCGCGAGCAGGGGCTCTATCCCGAAACCCTGCTTGACTGAATAATAATAACGAAAGGAACCGATCACTTATGACCGTACTTGTCACCGGCGGCGCCGGCTATATCGGCAGCCACACCTGCGTTGAGCTCCTCGCGAAGGACTATGACGTCGTCATCATCGACAACCTGGTAAACTCCTCTGCAAAGGCTGTGGAGCGCATTGAAGAGATCAGCGGCAAAAAGGTCTCCTTCTATCAGGAGGACGTGCGCAACCGCGCCGCTCTCGACCGTATCTTTGAGAAGCACGACATCGGCTGCGCCATCCACTTCGCCGGTCTCAAAGCCGTCGGAGAATCCGTCGAAATGCCTCTGGAATACTATGACAACAATCTCTTCTCCACCGTCCGCCTCTGCGAGGCCATGCGGGATCACGGGGTGAAGGACATTGTCTTCTCTTCCTCCGCCACCGTCTATTCCGGCGACAACGACATGCCCCTGCGCGAGACCTCGCGTACCGGCATGTGCACCAACCCCTACGGCTGGACCAAGTACATGTCCGAGCAGATCCTGCGCGACACTGCGAAGGCCGTCGACGACTGGTCCGTCTCGCTTCTCCGCTACTTTAATCCCATCGGTGCCCATAAGAGCGGCCGCATCGGCGAGGATCCGCGGGGGATCCCGAACAACCTGATGCCCTTCATCGCACAGGTGGCCGTCGGCAGACGGGATCACCTGAACGTGTTCGGCGACGACTATGACACCCCGGACGGCACCGGTGTGCGGGACTACATCCACGTTGTCGACCTTGCCCGCGGCCATGTTGCCGCCATTGACTATATGAGGAAGCACCGCGGCGAGAACGTCTTCAATCTCGGCACCGGCAAGGGCTACAGCGTACTGGACATGGTAAAGACCTTCGAGCGCGTCAACGGCATCGCCATTCCCTACGAGATCGCGCCCCGCCGTGCGGGCGACCTCGCCACCGTCTATTCAAGTCCGGACAAGAGCGCCGAGCTCCTTGGCTGGAAGGCGGAATACACCCTGGAGGACATGTGCCGCGACACCTGGAACTGGCAGTCAAAGAACCCCATGGGCTACGGAGAAGGCTGAGTCAGACAGAGGGAGCAGTGCCGAGCAGTTATGATCAAGACAGATATGGATAAGGATTCCCGCAGAATCAGGTTCGGAAAGAAAAACCGGACAGCCATGAAAGGCGGTATCCGGTACAAGGTGTTCCGTCTGCTGCTGATCACGATTATTCTGATTATCGCGGCCTATACGGCGGTCTTCGTTTATCAGTCCAGAAGGGCTGTACAGCTGGTCCGTGATGTCTATGAGTCGCAGAAGCAGGTATATGTTGACAGCGGCATGGGCGACGAGTACGAGGAATTGCGAAGCAGCACCGTGGCCACCTTCCATAACGAGATGTTCCATATCCGAAACATCCTTATCCTGCTGGTGGTCCTTATTGTGTCGACCGGGATCATCTCCGCGTCCTCCATCACAGACCGGATTATCGGTCCGCTGAATGCCATCACCCGGCGGATCGCATCCCTGGGTGTCCGAAGCAGGCAGTTCACGATGGAGGATGCGTACAGGACCGGAGATGAGATTGAAGTCCTGGCCGAATCCTTTGCCAAACAGTCTGCCCGCACCATGCTGTACATTGACGAGGTCAAAAAAGTCACCGCCGAAAAAGAGCGAATCGGTGCGGAGCTCGACATGGCCCGCAAAATTCAGGCCAGCCAGCTGCCCAGCCTGTTCCCGCCCTTCCCGGATCGGAAGGAATTCAGCCTGTATGCCAGCATGACTCCGGCCAAGGAAGTCGGCGGCGACTTTTACGATTTCTTCATGATCGACCATGATCATATCGGTCTTGTCATGGCGGATGTATCCGGAAAAGGCGTTCCCGCCGCTCTGCTGATGATGGTGGCCCGCGTTCTGATCAAATCCAGCCTGCAGAACGGCAAAGGCCCCGGAGAAGCGCTTGAGAGCGTGAACAACCAGCTCTGTGAATCCAATGACGAAGGCTTCTTTGTGACGGTATGGGTCGCTGTGATTGACCTCTCGACCGGGAAGGGTGTTGCGGCGAACGCCGGTCACGAGCATCCGACACTGCGGCGAGCTGGCGGCAGCTATGAACTGGTGATCTACAGGCACGCCATGCCTGTCGGCACCATGGAAGGGCTCCGCTTCCGGCAGCATGAGTTTGAGCTGAATCCGGGGGACAGTCTTTTTGTGTACACGGACGGTGTCGCCGAAGCCACAAACAGCAGGAACGAGCTGTTCGGAGCCGAGCGTATGCTGGACGCACTGAACAGCGATCCGGACGCCAGGCCGGAGCAGGCTCTGACGAATGTCATGAACGCCATCGGCAGCTTTGTGGACGGAGCCGAGCAGTTTGACGATATCACCATGCTGTGCTTCCGTTATCACGGCAAGTCCGGTGACCTCGCGTGAACGAGCATTCATCCTGCAGACTGGAGATCTGAACTATGAAAAAGTACAGGATCAGAAACGCCCTGAAGATCATAGGAGACATCTTCATTCCTCTGCTCCCCGGCATCATCAGTGCGGGACTCTGCGGAGGCTTTGCATCGCTCATCGCCCAGGCAGTGCCGAACTACACAGACAGCAGAGGCTGGTTCCTCATCTACCAGATTCTGTCCCTGATCAACAGCTCCATGATGACCTTTCTCACCGCATGGGCAGGTTATCGTGCGGCAGAGCGTTTCGGAGGTACACCCATTCTGGGCGGCATGCTGGGCATGATCACTTCTCTGGACGGCATCAACAGTATTTCTGCCATCCTGGGACTTTATAACAGCGAGGTTCCGCTGGATTCGATCCTCTGCAGCGGAAAGGGCGGTGTTCTGGCTGTCATTGTGGGTGCACTTCTGATCGCCCATACCGAAAAAGCGATCCGCTCTTTCATCCCCAGATCCGTCGATGTGGTCTTTACTCCGCTGCTCACCATGTTTCTCTGTGTGTTTCCCTATATTCTGTTTGTCATGCCGCTGTTCGGCTATGCCTCCGGAGGCATCGTTTGGCTCTTCAGCAGAGCATGCCTGTCTGATAACATTCTGATCCGGGCTGTCTCCGGTTATCTTGCCGCCGCTGCCTTTCTCCCGCTGGTTGCGGCAGGTATGCACCACGGGCTGGTAGCACTCTACAGCGTGCAGCTGCAGGAGCTCGGGTTTGTCACCCTCTATCCTGCCCTCGCCATGGCCGGCGCGGGACAGGTAGGTGCGGCGCTCGCGCTCTGGAGAAAAGCGAAGAAAGCAGGAAACAGCGATCTCTGTTCGGTGATTGACGGCGCCCTGCCCGCAGGCCTTCTGGGCGTCGGGGAACCGCTGATCTACGGAGTCACCCTGCCTCTCGGAAAGCCTTTTCTCACGGCTGGGCTCGGTGCGGGTTTCGGAGGCGCCTTCATCATGCTGACGCAGGTGGCCTCCACCACCTGGGGCCCCTCAGGTCTCCTGGGCGCCTTTGTGATGACCGCAGGCCGGGGCGGACCTGTACGGAGTGTTCTCTTTTACCTGATTGCTCTTGTCATCAGCTATATTGGGGGCTTTCTGATCACAGATCTCCTGTACCGTGAAGAGGACCTGAGCTTTGAGACAGAGCTGCCCGCCGGACAGGCCGCCGCTCAGCGCTCTTCCACTTTCGCGCGTCTCAGCCGGAAAAAATCCCGGAGCATCCGGGCCGGAGAGAATCTGTCGGCAGCCGCAGGCGGCGCGATGGCCAATCTGCCGCTCGTTGCCCCCGTAGGCGGTGAGACGGTGCCCATGAAGCAGATTCCGGATATCGTGTTTTCCTCCGGTGTCATCGGCAGCTGCATCGGCATCATGCCGGAGAACGGTCATATCCTCGCCCCCTGCGACGGGGCTGTCTCCGAGATCGCCGATACACACCACGCGCTGACTTTCCGGACCGCTGACGGCACGGAGATTCTGCTGCTGATCGGCATCGACACCTTTACGCTGAAAGGCAGCGGCCTCCGTCCCCTGGTCACGGAGGGCGAGTCCGTCACTGCGGGGCAGCCGGTGATGGAGGCTGATCCTGAGATCATCAAAAAAGCAGGTCTCTCGCCGGTCGTCATCACAGTCCTCTGTAATTGAACTCCGGGCGCCTGATCAGAAAATCCGGGATTCCGTTCATTGGGAATCCCGGATTTCCGATATTTCGGCCGTTTTTTACAGCCGTTCTTTCGTTTTTATGATGCTTCTTCTTTCTCCGGTACGACAATTTCCCGGATGGTAAAGTCCTTCCCGCTCAGAACAGTTTTTTCAAAGCTGCCGCAGTTAGGGCAGTAGCCCTTGTGCTCTATCACGTTGAAGATCTCATCGCAGTCGTCGCACTCAGCCAGCCCCGGGACGGTGTGGATGCTCAGCCTGGCCTTCTCCAGGATACTGCCCTTTGCCGCCACCGGATAGAGCTCCTCCACATATTCCGGTATCACCAGCGACAGCTCACCGCAGTCTACGATGACCTCCCGGATCTCGGAGATGCAGTTTTCCTCAGCAAAGGCGGTAACCGTCCGAACAAGCTGGCGGACAATGCCGATCTCGTGCATCTCATCCTCCGTATTTTCCGATATGCTTTCTGACCATGTTGACGCCGATCTTCGGGACGTTCTTCGCTACGCGGCCGAGGGTGTGGAAATACTCCTGATTGTCCGCGTCATAGATCTTCTCCAGATGGATGGCGTCAAACCTGCACTTGGTCGTGCAGATGCCGCAGCCGACACACATGAATCCGTCCACCACCGCCGTGCCGCAGCCCAGGCATCGGGCGCACTCCGCCCTGACCTGCTCTTCTGTAAAGGTCGCACGCAGGTCGTTGAAGCTCGTGCTGGCCCCTTCGGCCCTTGCGGGTTTCTGACGGGGCGCGCTGTCAAAGCCGCTGATGCCGATCTGAGCCGTGGCGGTGTCAAAGGCGCGGTAATCCCGATGATCCCGCCCCAAAGTCAGGGTCTGACCCGCATGCACATAGCGGTGGATCGAAACGGCGGCTTCTTTCCCTTCTGCAATGGCATCGATCACAAACTTCGGCCCGGTGACCACGTCGCCGCCCGCAAACACATCCGGTACGGCAGTCTGGCAGGTGACTGCGTCAGCCTCCACCAGTCCCTTCGCTCCCGTTTGCAGATCTATGCCGCCGAGATCCACTGTCTGGCCGGTTGCCGTCAGCACCGCGGTGACCGGAACGGTTTCAAACTGCCCCGTGCCCTTTACGCTGCGGCGGCCGCCGGCATCCGGCTCGCCCAGCTGCATGGTCTCCAGCTTCAGCCCGGCAGCAGTGCCGTCTCCCAGGATCTCAGCCGGTGCTGCGAGGAAGCGGAAGGCAACTCCCTCTTCCCTTGCCTCAGCCATCTCATCGCGGTCTGCGGGCATCTCCGCCTCGCTTCTTCGATAACAGACGGTCACCTTTGCACCGAGCCGGATTGCCGCTCTTGCCACGTCCATGGCTACGTTACCGCCGCCGATCACAGCGACCTCGGCTCCGATCTCAGGCTGCTCGCCCCGGTTGACCTGACGCAGGAAGTCAAGCCCGCTCATGACACCCGGAAGCTCCTCCCCCGGAATGCCGAGCTTTGCACCTCTGGAAGCGCCGATTGCCAGATAGAAGGCCTTGAAGCCCTCCTGTCGCAGCCCGTCCAGCGTTACGTCCTTTCCGACCTCCACCCCGGTTTTAAACGTCACGCCCAGTTCGCGCAGCACATCGATCTCGGCCTTGATCACGTCCTTCTCCAGACGAAAGGAGGGGATGCCCAGGGTCAGCATGCCGCCCGGCACCGGTTCCTTTTCAAAGACCGTGACGGGGTAGCCCTTCACTGCGAGGTAGTAGGCACAGCTCAGACCGGCCGGTCCCGCGCCGATCACGGCGATTTTTTCCGGATATGGCTTGCCAATCTGGTTGATCATCGGCGGGACATAGCGTGTCTCGCTGTTCAGCTCCTGCTCGGCAATGAACTTCTTGATTTCATCAATGGCCACAGGAGCGTCCATCTCGCCGCGTGTGCAGGCCTCTTCGCACTTTTTGTTGCAGATTCTGCCGCAGACCGCCGGAAATGGGATCTCCTTCTTGATCAGCTCCAGCGCCTCGGCATACCGCCCCTGAGAAGCCAGCCTGATATAGCCCTGCACCGGCACATGCGCCGGGCAGGCCGCCTTGCAGGGAGCCGTTCCTTCAGGCATCACGTCTGTGCGGTTCGTGCGGAAGTCCGGATTGTAGCGTTTGCTGCTCCACAGCGTGTTGCGGGCGGTATCGGCAGGCCGCTCCTCATTGGCCGGCCTGGGACACAGCTTCTGTCCGAGTTTCACAGCGTTGAGCTGGCAGTTTTCGACGCACTGACCGCAGGCCACACACTTATCCTTATCCACGCGGGCGATGTAGTTGGTGCGTATGGCGTCCGGCGTGCGGAAGTATTCCGCAATGCGCAGGGCAAAACACGAGCAGCCGCAGCAGTTGCAGATCGCTGTAGTGTCGTCATAGCCCGGCGTCACGTTCAGCTCGTGCACCAGACCGTTATCCTCCGCGCGTCTGAGGATCTCATAGGCCTCTTCCTTGGAGATCAGCCTGTGCGACCCGGTCTCCGAGTAGTTTTTGGCGTTGTCGTTGAGGTACATGCACATGTCTTCCTCAAGGTGTCCGCAGCCCTCGCCCATGAGTCTGCGGGCCCGGCGGCAGGAGCATGGGCCCACCGAAACTGCCCACGCGTCCTCGATCAGCCTGTGTACCTCGTCATAGCTGGCCTTGCGCGAATTGTTCTCGATAGCGCTTTGGACCGGGATGACGCGCATCAGGTTCATACCCACGTCCATAAAGGGCGCCAGCATTGCGACCCGCTCCCGGGTATAGCGTTCAAAACACTCGCCCAGCACGGGGTATCTGTCGCACTGCTCCCGGTTCGACAGTACGCCCTCCATGATGCCGGGTACCCAGATCGGGTAGTACCAGCAGAGCTTCCCGTCGACCGTACGGCTGCGGATCACGCCTGCGTGCTTCAGCTTTTCCAGCTGTTCCCGCGTAAAGTCCAGATCTTTTTTCGCCCGGCGGGCGATGTCCTCCGCTGTGCGGTTGGCCTCCAGGCGCATGTGCATCATGATCTGGCACATGTCGTCGTCCACGATAGGCTCCAGAATCTTATATTCAGGATCATCATAGGTGATGCCGGTATAGGTCAGACTTTCGAGACTGATTTTTGTTGCGAGTTTTAATATGTTTGGTCTGTGTGCCATAGAATTCCCTCCTTCTTCTATGGACATCGCCGGGAGCATTCTCCCGGGCTGTTGCTTGTTGGCAGGACTCTTCCCGAACCTCTCTGAGCAGGTCAGCGGTCGGGGAACTGTTCATACGGGGCCGCAGACATTCCGATCTTAACGTCGCCCGCAGCCCCGGCAGCATCTTTGGGCAACTGTCATTCCCCCTTTTTGCAGTTCTGTTTTCGTATGTTGGCGCTTATACCAGCTGGCTATAATGTAACACAGACTGTCTGTGCAATCAATCACCGGGAGCGGGCAATCGAAAGAAAATTTGCCGCTGCTCCACAGGCCACCGCCTGAAAAACCAAAGCCTGTGCAGAAATTCATTGAAAAGCAGCATAAAACATAGTAGAATTCCTGTGTATACCCGAAACAGAGGAAGCTGCCCGACTCTACCGTCAGGGATTTGAATTCGGACACAGAGGAGAGCTCGTATCATGAAACATCAGACAAGAATTGGAACCATAGTCCTTTCCATCCTGATTCTTATGGGATGTACTGCGCTGCTGGTAAAGCTGACGACAGATCCGCTGGAAACTGCCCTTTCCAAAATGTCCCTGCGGGAAAAAGCCGCCCAGATGATGATCGCCTCCTTCCGGGCCTGGAAAGAAGTACCGGAGTCAGAAGACGAAGAGGAGCCACAGGAAGAGCCGCTCTCAGTTAACATCACCGAGCTGAACGACGAGATCCGGGACATGGTCAGTCGGATTCATTTCGGCGGTATCCTGCTGTTCGGTGAAAACATCCAGGATCCGGAACAGACGCTCCGCCTGGTCGCAGATCTTCAGAGCACAAATCAGATCGGCGGAGGTCTCCCTCAGATGTTTTTCGTGGATCAGGAAGGCGGAAACGTCAACCGGGTCAGCTACGGCACCCTCGGGGTCAGCAACATGGCTCTCACCGCGACAGGTGATTCCGCCAATGCCCGGGAGATGGCATCCGTACATGGAGAGGAAATCGGACTGCTTGGCATCCATGCCGACTTCGCACCGGTGGTGGACGTCAACAGCAATCCGTCCAATCCTGTGATCGGGATCCGCTCCTTCTCCGATGATCCGTATACGGTTGCGGAATACGGCTGCGCCTATCTGGCCGGCCTGCATGACGCCGGAATCGCCTCTGCGCTGAAGCATTTCCCCGGTCACGGCAACACCGATACAGACAGCCATACCGGCTTCCCGGTCATCAGCAGCAGCTATGACGAGCTGAAGCGCTGTGAGCTGATTCCGTTCAAAGCCGCGATCGACGCCGGTGCCGATCTGGTGATGACAGCACATATCCAGTATCCGCAGATTGAAAAGGAGACCCGCACCTCATTCTCTACCGGAGAGGAAGTCTTTCTGCCCGCAACCATGAGCCGAACCATTCTGACCGATATTCTTCGCGGAGACCTGGGCTTTGAAGGCGTGATCGTCTCAGATGCGTTGGATATGGCAGCCATTTCCGAAAACTTCAGCATGGAGGACACGCTGAAGCTGGCGGTCAATGCGGGCGTCGATCTGCTGATCCTGCCTCCTGTAAAGGATACGAAACTGTTCCGCATGGCGGAAACCTGTGTGGATACGCTGGTGTCACTGGTGGACAGCGGAGAGATCGACGAGGCACGGATCGACGAATCCGTTCTCCGCATTCTGAGGCTGAAGCAGAAATACGGTATTCTGGGCAGGAAAGACTTCACCGTGACCGACGAAATGATCGCCGCGGCAAAGGATAGGATCGGATCCGCAGCACACCGGGATAAGGAATGGCAGATTGCGGAAAAAGCGCTGACACTGGTGAAAAACGAGAACAGCGCCTTTCCTCTTACACTGAACGCCGGAGAGACAACGCTGGTGCTGTTCGCGGATTCCTGTGCCAGCCGTTCAGGAGCAGGAGAGCTTGCGCGTAAGCTGCTGGAAGAACGGCAGGCCCTGCCGGAGGGCGCAGAGCTCCTCGTGATGAAGAACACCCGGGACAACGAAGCGGAGTGCATTGAAGCAGCGCTGGACGCAGATCATGTGATTCTTGTACACAGGGTCTATGCTGCTGCCTGCCTGGATCCAGCCACAGACGACGGATTCTCCAGCGGAAGCTTTGACAGGATCATCGAGGCTGTACATGCCAGGGGCGGCACTGTGATCGTTGTAAGCTGCCAGCTGCCGTACGACGCGGCCCGTTTCCCGGAGGCAGACGCCGTGCTCCTGACCTATTGGGGAAACGCCATGCCGCAGCTGCCTGCCGTGGGAAGTTCCTGGTCCTCCAATCTGCCTGCGGGACTGCTGGCCTGTTTCGGTCTGTGCAGCACGGAGGGCAGGCTCCCGGTCAATATTCCTTCACTGGATGCTCAGTACCGGCCGACCACTCAGATCCTGTATCCGAGAGCGGCATAACCGACCATTCCTGCCTGTGACGGTAAACATGTCCGGATGCTTCCGGACACCTTCGCCGGCGGTCCTCGTATTTTCCAAACTATAGAAAGACTTGCTTTATTCTTCAATTGAGATTATAATCAGTGAAATGTTACCTGTCGCGGAATGCCCGCAGACATCTCTGTCGGAAGGAGAAAGAAGAGGGAATCATTGATGAATGACGTTTTGATTGCATTCAGCGTTTTTCAACTGACATTTTTTCTGCTGGATCTTTTTATTCTGACAAAAACAGGCCGTAATATTGCCAGAAAGAGCGAGTATACGTGGTTCTATATTCTGATTGTCACGCACATGGCGTATCTCCTGCTCAACAGTCTCTGGACTCTGGCCGAGTATGATCTGATTGATCTTCCAAGAAGCGTAATGATGCTGATCTGCACGGTCAGTCTCTGGACTGTGACGAACTGTGCAACCTCCTTCTTTTTCTTTGTGGTGGAGAAGCTGCAGCTGAAGCATCTGCAGACCGGCGTGGGCAGGTGGCTGCGATGGCTGCCCGCGGCATTCTCCACACTGATGATTGCCACGACGTCATGGACAGGGTTGGTATTCTATCTCAGTGAAGAGGGATATTTTGTTCACGGACCGATGTATCTGCCGACGCTGGCGTCTGTCAGCCTGTATCTGCTAGTCGTGGCAGCAGTCGCGATTGCCAATCTTTTCCGGAAAAAAACAGTGTTTTTGCGCAAGGCGAACGCCACATTGCTGGTGTCGGTGTTGGTCATCATTGTTTTCATTCTGGCAGACGGCTCCCTGGCCAAGGCATCCATCCTTCCCGCTGCCATATTCTCCGTCATTGTCGGGATCTTCATCACCTTGCAGGAGGCCCACATCAATTCTGACGCACTGACCGGCATGAATAACCGCCGCAAGGCGGAGGAATATCTGACCGACAGGATAAAGTCTGTCTCGGAGAAAAAGCCGCTGTACCTGTACATGGGTGACCTGAACAGCTTTAAAAAGATCAACGACACATACGGCCATGCCGTCGGGGACGAGGCGCTCGTCCTCTGCAGCGAGGCCCTGAAACGCACGATAGCCCAATACGGTGGCTTTGCAGCACGCTTCGGCGGCGATGAGTTTCTGCTGTCATGTCAGCCGGACAAGAGCAATGAATCCGATCCCGAGGCGCTCATCCGGGATGTGAACGCTTTCCTGCAGGAGCTGTCAAAGAAGACGCCATATCAGCTGAGAATGACCATAGGCTACGCATGCTGTACGGACCCGAAAGAGCCGTTGATCACCTATATCCGGAAGGCTGACAGCATGCTGTACCAGCGGAAGAAGGCTGCCGGCGCCGGGCGCTGATCCGCAGCCGCTCGGCAAGGATATCTGAATTGCTGCCAGTCCGCAGGCCGGTGGTAATCACAAGTATTTCGCTCATGTCATTTCTCCCTGTTTTTCATCTGACAGCATAGAGAAATCCAGTCTGTTGATGCGCTCTCGCTTTCTGCCGGAGAAACGCTATTGAACACCCGTATTATTTCAGAAGCGGCACTCCGCATTTCCTGCAGCGGTCTGCGGTAACGGGGTTCTTTGTGCCGCAGGCGACACAGTGCAGAGAGTCTTCCAGAGTCTTGTCATACAGCTCATATGGGAAAGCAAACTGCGGATGATAGCGGAAACGGTCTCCGACCTGCATATGGTTGTATGCCCACACAACGCCGTGGTCCGTCTCAACGATCTTCTTTGTTTTCCCGCCGGTCGTACGCGCAACGGTGATATAGTCATAGTCAACCGATCTTGCACGATGACCGCTGCTGTCCCGGGATTTATCCGCGCGCTGTTTTGTATATTTACGGGTAACGACAGCTTCATAGGACTTTTCAGGGCGGCTTTTGATGAAGCTGAAAATCGCAAAGATCAGGAAGACCAGAGATACAAAGCCACCGTAACGAATGGCTTCGGAGCTCTCCATTTCCCCCGTAATCAGTGCATAGAGACAGAAGCCGATCAGCGGAATCGGAACGATGAAGAATGCCGCCAGCTTTGAAGCCTTACGGGTCCTGCGCACTGCCGCGAGGATTTCCGGGTGGTTGACCCTGTCGGAAAATCCGGGCTGCGGAAAACCTTCCCTTACCTCGCCGGTTCCGGCATGGATCGGGGTCTGAGCTCTCTGCCGGGAAGTCAGTTCCGGCTCCCGGGTGTCTTCTTCCATATTGAGCCTGACCCCGCAGTTTTTGCAAAACAGTTCTTCTGGGTTTACCTGCTGCCCACAATTCGTACAAAAGTTTGCCATAATACAACCCCCACTTGTTCTTTACTCGACGCATGGTCGTCACGCGCCCGAATGTCAGCAATCGAGTAGGAGGGGCTGAATAAGCCCCGACCTCTCGCACCACCGTGCGTACCGATCGGTACACGGCGGTTCAACCGCATAAGTGCAGAGACTCGTACCGGTCAAGGATACTAAAGTATCCGGCCTGTGCGAGTCTTTC
>JAILFJ010000094.1 GCA_024697625.1 Oscillospiraceae bacterium | reverse complement strand
GCCACCGGCTGCTTCACCCAGCTTTCTCAGAGCAGTCAGCAGCTTTCTTACCTCAGACCGGCCCTGAAGATGGCAGACCCCATCCTTGAGGCGGTTCCCGAAACCGGCTCCGGGAGAAATGCGGTCGGCAGCCTGAAAGGCGGAGTCGAACTGGCGCACGTGTCTTTCCGCTATACGGATGACGGCCCTCTGATCCTGAATGACCTCAACCTGAAGATCAATCCAGGGGATTATGTGGCGATCGTTGGAAAGTCCGGCTGCGGGAAATCCACCCTGATGCGGCTTCTGCTGGGGTTTGAGACCCCGGAGACGGGAAGCATTTCCTATGACGGGACGGATCTTCAGGAAATCGATCCGGTATCCCTGAGGCATAACATCGGAACCGTGCTGCAGAACGGCAAACTGTTTGCCGGGGACATCTATGCCAATATTACGGTTTCCGCCCCCTGGCTTTCCGTGGAGGATGCCTGGAAGGCGGCGGAAATGGCCGGAGCAGCCGAAGAGATCCGGCAGATGCCGATGGGCATGCATACCAGGATCAGTGAGGGAAGCGGAGGGATCTCAGGGGGACAGAAGCAGCGGCTGATGATCGCAAGGGCTGTTGCACCGGGACCGAAGATCCTGCTGTTTGATGAGGCCACCAGCGCTTTGGACAACATCACGCAGAAAATCGTATCGGATTCCCTGAATGCTCTGGAATGCACCCGCATTGTGGTGGCACACCGTCTTTCCACCATCCGGCACTGCGACCGGATCATTGCCCTGGACGGGGGAAAGATCGTGGAAGACGGTACCTATGAGGAACTGATGGCAGCAAACGGATTCTTTGCCGAGCTGGTGAGACGGCAGCAGGAGGAAGAATGAAGGATCAGACGATTCTCATCTATTTCAATACCCTGCGGGACACGGGCTGCTTTGATTTTCTGCTTCCGGCGGTGCGGCAGGATGTGGGAGAGGTCCTTGCCTCCCTTCCGAATGCGGAACGGATCGTCGCGCCGTCCGCCCGGGAGGACCTGGAGCGGCTGCTTCTCGAGCGCCTGCATGTTCTGTACGCGGGGCTTCTCATCACCTTGCTGAGTCAGTATTTGAAGACCTACGACTACGCGGAGGCACTGCACCCCACCGGGCAGAACCGGGAGGCGCTCCGATGCGCGGCCGCCGACCTGCGGCAGAGGCTCGACGGCACCGGGCGCGGGGGTCTGTTTGAGGAGTATGTGATGCTCCCCGGCTACGAGGAGCGCATCCGCGAAAATTACAAAAACCACGTCCGGGAGCTCATTTCCCGCTATCTGGCAAAGGAAACGGAGCTGGGCGCCCGGTTCTTCGGCGGGGACCCGCCCGGAACGATCCTGGGCTTCGACGCCTCCGGCGCGGATATGCACCGCCGGGGCCGGACCGTGACGCAGATCAGGACCCGGGCCGGGAGCTGCTTCTACAAGCCCCACGACTGCGGGCTCGATATTTTTTACCGGCAGATCGTCAGCCGGTGGTTTTCGGACTGCACGGAGGCGCCGGACGTGATACCGGGCGACGGCTACGCCTTCGTCAGCGCCCTCACCCGGCGGGAGCTTCCGGAGGTGGGGGCTGCGGCTTCTTATTTTTACCATTTCGGCATCCTGGCTGCTGTCCTCCACGGGCTCGGGAGCAACGATATGCACGCGGAAAACATCCTCCCCTGTGGAGACCGGCCGTGCATCGTTGACATGGAATCCGTGGTCAGCACCCACCGAAAGCCGCAGCGTCAGAGAATGTCCCGGGAAGAAGAGGCGGATCTCCTGTTTCGCAGCCTGGGCACCTCTCTGCTGCATGTGGCCTTTCTGCCCATGCGGCTGCACAAGGGCGGGATGCTCTCGCCCCTGTACCGGGGAGAGGGCACCGATGGGTCCCTGCCGTTTTACGGGCAGGAGCGATACACGGTCGACGGCTTTGAGCCGGACTTTCTGCGGGGCTTCCGGGAAGGCTGCCGGCGGATGATCGGGCACAGGGACGATATCCTGGAGCTGCTTTCCGGCTGCAGCGGCGCCCTTGTCCGGATCATCCCCTTCAACACACAGTATTATGCACGCTGCCGGGCCCGGCTGTTTTCGGCCCAGGCGCTTCGATCGCCGGACGAGGCCGAAAAAATTCTGGCTGACCTTGCCATCCCCTTCACCTGGTACGGAAGCGAGGTCAATCAGAACCAGGTCCGCCTCGAAGCGGCTGCCTTGCGCGAGGGGGATGTGCCTTACTTCTGCACCTCGATGTGCTCCTGCGACCTGTTTGGGAACGACGCGGGCGAGCCGGTGCAGAAGGATTATCTAAGCATCTGCGCGGACGAATACACCAGAAGGAGCCTTGCCCGCCTGTCCGACCGGGAGCTGGCCTTCGAGGAGGAGCTTCTGAAACGCTGCTTTACCCATGCCCCGCTGGATGTACCGGTTTCCGAGGAGGCGTGGCCCTATGCGGGGCTTGATGCGATGCCCGCAGAACAGGCGTTCCGCCTCGGAGCGAGTCTCTTTGAGGAGATGCTTTCCGACCGCTTCCATCTGACGGACGGGACACCGGTGTGGCTGTCGTGGGCCTCCTCGGCCCGATACGAAACCGGGGGGATGGGCCAGCTGGCGGGAGCGCTCCTGCTTGTCGGGCGGGTGCTCTCCTGCGGGGCACTGTCCGGGCTTCACGGTAAGGCCGCGGCTTTTGTCCGGGAGGCGGAGGAAAGCATCGGGAGGCAGCTTTCGGTTTATTGCAGGACGGACGCCCAGACCCTTCGGACCCGGGGCAACCTCGGCCTCGGCGCAGGACTCGGCAGCGTGCTGCTGTGCCTCGGGACGCCGACGGAAAAAAGCGCGGCAGCCCTCAGAGAGGCGCTCTTGGAGTATCTGGAGGAATGTGAGGTCTGGAAAACGGACCGTCTGGATCTCCAGCACGGCCTTGCCGGACTGCTGGCGGGCACGCTGTCCGGCGGCGGGACGGCTCACGGGAGGATGATACGGGCCTGCGCCGCCCGCCTTCTTGAAATGCCCGGCGAGGAGCCGGACGGCTTTACGGGCCTCGCCGGCACGGGTGCCGTCCTTGCGGCGGCGTACCGGGCGCTGGGAGAGCCCGTCTATGCCAAAGGCGCCGCCGAAGCGTTTTCCCGGGTCGGACGGCAGTTTATGCCAGCGCTGAACGGGTGGCCGAAGAGCGGCACGGCATTGAAATGGGCGGCCAGACGGGCGCCGAAGGCCGCGGGGATCGGCCTGTGCGCGCTGCAGGCGCTGGATGCCCTCGACGACTGCCCGGAGGCCATGCCCGCGCGGGAGGTGCTGGAGCTGGCTGTAAAATCCCAGCAGGACGAGGCTGAGCTGTACTGGAATGACTCCCTGTACCGGGGGAACGCCCTGTCAGTCCTGTTTCTGACCCGTGCCGGAAAACAGCTCAATGATCCGGCGCTGACAGAGCGGGCAGGAATTCTTCTTGCCGGTATGAACGCACGCCGCGAAAAACATGGGGACTTCCATCTGATGGAGCGAGGCGTCAGAAACTGCTTTGACGTCTCCTTCCCGGAGGGATCGTCCGGCATCGGATACGCGGCGCTCACGTATGGAGAGAGCAAATATGATTAAGGTCTTTTCTTTTATCGCTTCCATGGCCGGCGAAAAATCCGGCACGGTGAGATATTCGGATGATCTGGCCGCGGTGCTGCGGAAAACAGCGGAGGCGGCCGGAGAGGAGATATCCTACGAGAGGATGACCGGCAATCAGCTCCGCGTGGATTACTGCCTTTCCTGCTTAAACTGCTTCAAAAAGGGCATCTGCCCGCTGGACAGTCGGGACGATATGCCGATCCTCAAGAAAAAGCTTCTGGAAAGCGATATCCTGTTCATCGGCTCTCCCGTTTATATGGGGGAGATGTCCGGCCTCATGAAAAGCGTGCTGGACCGGCTGTCCTATTGGGCGCATCGGTATGAGCTGGCGGGAAAACCCGCCGCCATATTCACGACCACCGATGCGAGCTTCGGACAGGAGGTCGCGGACAGGCTTGCGGACAGGCTGGAGTTCTCGGGCCTCGTGCCGGTGCATATGGGACACGCCAAAAGGGGGATGGGTCTCCCCAATCTGTATCTTGCGTCGGACATGCAGCCCATATACGAGGAGGCGGCCCAAAAACTCCTGCAGGCGCTGGCATCACCCACCGACTTCCTCGGGGAGTCTGCTGAGCTGAAGTTTAAGGGCAGGAAACGGCTTGCAGACCGAGGACTGAAGCTGTCCGGGCTTACCGGAATCCCGACGTGGGAAGAGTATCTGGTACTGGAGCGGCGCGGGATACTGCAGGCCGAAACCTATGCGGACTACCTGCGCGATGCTTCGCGGGGCAAAAGAGGGGAATAAATGGAGTGGTCTGTCTATTTTCAGAATCCGGAATTCATGGAAAAAACGCGCTTTCATCTGATTCTGCCCGAGATGGAGCCTCTGGTCAGGAAGTGGTGCGGGATACAGGCAGGCAGCCGGGTCCTGGACGTGGGCTGCGGCACCGGATATTTTACCCGCCTGCTCGCGCGGGGAGAGCCGGAGGTCCATGTGACGGGCGTGGATATGGAGCAGCCCTTTATCGACTACGCCCGGAGACGAAACGAGGAGGAACGGCTCCCTGTCGCTTACGTGCAGGCCGATGCACTGGCGCTGCCCTTTGAGGACGCCTCGTTCGACATCGTGGCGAGCCACACCTTTCTGACGGTGGTGGACCGTCCCGCAAAGGCGCTGAGGGAAATGCTCCGTGTCCTCCGCCCCGGCGGGATCCTTGCCTCCGTCACGCCTATGAGCTTTTATCCCGAGGCGATGCATCCGGGGGTGTACCCCGAAACATGTACCTGGGCGAAGGAATTTGCGGCGCTGCACGAAATGCTGATCCTCGCCTATGAAAAAATCGATCCGGCTATGGGCCATGCCAGAGGCGCGGCGCCTGCAGCGATGCCGCATTTTCTGGCCGCTGCCGGCCTGGAGCGTGTGTCCGCCTACCCGCTGGGAAAGCTGTTTTCCCTCTCCAACGCGACACTTTCCGTGGAGGAAAAGCTCGCGTGGATCGGGTACTACGAGGCCTCGGAGGAGAAAAAACTCGATACCTTCATGGCGCTTCCGGAGATGCCTGACTATTTCTCCCCGGAGCAGGCGGAGCGCTACCTTGCGCTTCTGCGGGAAAAATGCGGCTGGCTGCGGGAGCATCTGCAGGAAAACAAAGTATGGGAATGGTCCGGCGGGGCAAACCTGCTGGTGACCGGAAGGAAAAGGGATCTCACATGGATAAACTGGCTGTAACGGAATACGACACGACAAAATACAAAGCGTGTCCCCCCGCCGAAACCGTCGAAAGGCTTCGGGCGATCCTGCGGAATAACGGGATCGAGACCGAGGAGACATGGATCGACTCCGGCATCGAAGAGATCTGCTCCGTCCGCGTCACGATCAAAGGGACGACCATCGGCCAGAACGGCAAGGGGACGAACCGGGAATACGCGCTGGCAAGCGGGCTTGCGGAATTCATGGAACGGCTCCAGACGGGTTATCTGTTCCCGGAGGAGTCCTGTGCGCCCTTTGACAGAGCGTGGATGGAGGCCCGGGCGCTCGCGGAGACAGGCGGAGCACTGCTTGGCGAGACGCTTCGCAGCATCCGGCAGGCGGACGGAGAGGACTACGACGCGGCGGCGCTGGAGGCATATCTCGATCCGTGGCGGTCTGACGCGCCGGACGGCCGTATGGCGGTCATCCCCTTCCGGGAACGGAAGACGGGCCGGACGCAGTACCTCCCCGAGAGCATCCTGCGGGCGTTTTATTTTACCAACGGCTCCTGCGCGGGAAACACCGAGGAGGAAGCCATGATCCAGGGCCTGAGCGAGATCGCGGAGCGCTATGCATCCCTCCAGATCATGTCCGGGCGTCTGACGCCGCCGCTGATCCCCGACGAGGCCTTTGCCGGGATACCGCTGCTGAAGAAGGCCGTCGACGCGATCCGGGGTACGGGCTGCGAGCTGCGCGTCCTGGACGCCTCTCTGGGCATGGGGCTTCCTGTCGTGGCCGCTGTTCTGAACGACCGCCGGCACGCGAAAACCGTCCTGCGGTTCGGCTCGCATCCCCGGTTCGAGGTTGCCCTCGAGCGGTGCCTGACAGAGATCCTGCAGGGCAGGCATATCGACCGGTTGGAGACAGCGCCGGTGTTTGACTTCGACCGGGATGCGGACAGCACCGGCCATCGGAACGTATTCAATTTCATGAAGGCGGCTTTGGGGCAGTTCCCGATACAGATCTATGGGAAAAACCCCTCGTGGGACTATGCGCCCTTTGCTCCGGCGCCCGAGACCCGCAGCGGCCTGCTTCGGTTCCTGCTGGACCTCTATGACCGGCTGAACTGGAATATCTATGTCCGGGACTGCTCGTTTCTGGGCTTTCCATCCTTTCAGCTGCTGGTGCCTGGCGTGAGCATGGTGTTCAATTTCGGTAAGGAGAGACAGAGGGAGAGCCTCCAAAGCTTCCGGGCGGCGCTGATCCGGCCGGATCGCTGGTCGTATGCGAATCAGCGCGCGGCACGGCGGCTTGCCGTCCGCAAAATGGGCTATCTGTCAGAAAGCAGCTTCTCCTCTCTGGCCGGGCTGCCGGTGTATCCGAAGCTTCTGGGGCTGGAGCTGGACGCCGGACTCCTGGCCGGGCTTCTGAGCCTTTCCCTGCTGGACCGAAAGAGAGCTGCCCTGTTTCTTTCGCCCTACTGCTATGGCGAGGGCAGGAAGGTTACAGGCGTCTATCCCCTTGTGCAGATGCTCAAAGGCCACATGTCCGGGGATGTGATTTCCGCCATGGAAAGCATCTGCGGCGAGAGGGCTACGGCGGAGGCGAAGGATGTGATCCTAAACCCCGCAAAGTACCTTCCGGTGATGACCTGCCCGGACTGCGAAGGCTGTCCGTCAAAGCCGAACTGCGCCGCGCCGCAGATCCGTGCGCTGTGCAGCCGCCTCATCCCTGTGAAATGAAAAACAGTGTTCTTGTCAGCATTGTTATTCCGGTGTTTAATGTAAGACCATACTCCTGTTCTTTCATTCGACACAAAAGTAGCGGCGGGGATTACTCCCCGCCAGCGTAATCTTATGCGTAGATCAGATCTTTGTTTACCATCTCCATCGCATGATCCCGGATGTTGTTCATCCGCTGCACCCACAGCAACTGATCCTGCGCAATCATTCCCACTCAATCGTGCCGGTGGGCTTCGGCGTGAGATCCCAGAGAACCCGGTTCACACCCTTCACTTCGTGGGTGATGCGCTCAACGATCTTCGCCATCATCCCAAAGTCCAGCTCCGCGACCTCGGCGGTGACCGCGTCAACCGTATTCACCGCACGAATCACAACAGGCCAGTCGTAGGTGCGCAGTCCGTCTGTGATCCCGGTAGATTTGAAGTCCGGAACAACCGTAAAGTACTGCCAGACCTTGCCCTCCAGGCCATGCTTCGCGAATTCTTCACGCAGGATGGCATCGGACTCTCTCACCGCCTCAAGCCTTTCGCGGGTGATTGCCCCGACACAGCGGACACCAAGACCGGGTCCGGGGAACGGCTGGCGATAGACCATGCTGTCCGGAAGGCCAAGGGCTTTTCCAACCACGCGGACTTCATCCTTATACAGGAACCTGACCGGCTCAACCAGCTCAAACTGCAGATCGTCCGGCAGCCCGCCGACGTTGTGATGTGCCTTGACCGGTCCGCTCTCCAGAATGTCGGGATAGATGGTCCCCTGGGCAAGGAAACGGATTCCGTCCAGCTTTCGCGCTTCCTCTTCAAACACGCGGATAAACTCCGCACCGATGATCCTGCGCTTGGTCTCAGGCTCAGATACCCCGGCCAGCTTATCGAGGAAGCGGTCCACCGCATCGACGTAAACCAGATTCGCATTCATCTGGTTGCGGAAGACCTCGATCACCTGCTCCGGTTCCCCTTTACGCAGGAGGCCGTGATTGACATGAACGCAGGTAAGCTGTTTTCCTACTGCCCTGATCAGGAGCGCTGCCACAACCGACGAATCCACTCCGCCGGACAGAGCCAGCAGCACCCTGCCGTCGCCGATCTGTGAACGCAGGGCAGCAAGCTGTTCCTCAATAAAAGCCTGGGCAAGCTCCGGTGTCGTGATGCGCTTCATGTTCTCCGGACGTCTGTTCTCTGCCATAGATGTTTCCTCCGATATATTCTCAGATTTCGCGGGGATTATAGCATAAAAGCATGATACAATACAAGTTTTTTTGCACTGTTCTGCCAAACCGAAAATGTATGAATCAGGCATTGCGATTTTTTGGGGAAAATGATAGAATATTAAGATAGATTATCGGATCGATGATCTTTCTTTACGATTCTTGAGAGCACAATGAGGCGAACTGTATGGAAGTTAAAATTCTGGCTGTCGGAGACATCTGCGGTGATCCCGGCCTGCAGTTTCTGGAGAAAAAGCTGAAGCCCTTCCGGCAGGAAAACGACATTGCCTTTGCCGTTGTCAACGGAGAGAACGCCAACGTCGTCGGCATCACCCCAAAGCAGGCGGATATGATCTTCCGCTCCGGGGCCGATGTCATCACGCTCGGAAACCACACCTGGACCAGGACGGAAATGCAGCCTTATCTTGAGGAGCGCACCCGGATTCTGCGTCCGGCAAATTACGGGCCCCAGTGCCCCGGCCGCGGGATCGCAGTCTATCACAAAGACTTCGGAGACATCTGCGTGCTGAATCTCATGGGGCGGTTCACACTTGACAACAACACCGACAATCCCTTCCCTATTGCGGACGGATACATGGCGGAGATCCAGGAAAAAATCATCCTTGTAGATTTCCACGCCGAAGGCACCAGCGAAAAGCGGGCCATGGGCTATCTTCTGGACGGGAAAGCCTCGGCGGTCTGGGGCACCCATACCCATGTCCAGACTTCAGACGCCTGTGTGCTTCCGAAGGGAACCGGATACATCACAGATCTCGGCATGACCGGGGCGATCCACTCGGTGCTGGGGATCGATCCGGAACAGAGCATCGGCAAGATGATGGGCGATCCCCCCAGGCGCTATGAGGCCGGAAAAGGTCCGGGCAAGCTGGAGGGCTGTGTCTTCACCGTTGAGACGGAGACCGGCAGATGTCTGAAGGCAGAGGCGGTCAGACTGACATGAGAAGCATCCGGATCATTCACGCAGCGGACCTCCATCTCGACTCCCCCTTTGAGGCGCTCTCAGCAGCGAAGGCCGCCGTGCGCCGGGGCGAACAGCGGACCCTGCTGGCGAGGCTCTCCGATCTCGCCTCACGGGAGGGCGCCGATCTCATGCTGCTGAGCGGAGATCTGCTGGACAGCAGCAACAGCTTCTACGAGACCGGCGAAGAGCTGGTCTGCAGCCTTGGCAACGCCCCCTGTCCCGTATTCATTGCTCCGGGCAACCACGACTTTTATACGGAGCGCTCGCCCTACGCGAAGCTGAAGCTGCCGGACAATGTCTATATCTTCCACGAGAATACCGTGCGATTTGTCGCCGTTCCTTCCGCCGATGCGCGGGTCTACGGCGCCGCATTCACCGACCGCGCCTCGCCTGCTCTGCTGAGGGGCTTTCACGCCGAGCGCAGACCCGGTGTCTATAACCTGCTCTGCATGCACGGAGAGGTCGGCTCCCCCGCATCGCCGTATAACCCGATCAGCGAAGAGGACCTGGCCGCCAGCGGGATCGACTACGCAGCTCTGGGCCATATTCACAAAGCCAGCGGACTGAGGAAGAGCGGAAACTGCCATTACTCCTGGCCGGGCTGCCCTGAGGGGCGCGGTTTTGACGAGGACGGGGAAAAGACCGTCAATATCGTGGAGCTCAGCGGTGAGGACTGTTTGCTGCGGACCGCCTCCATCTCCGGGCGCAGATACTTTAAACTGAGCCTGGACATCACAGGGAAGGATCCTCTGCTGCTCATCCACACCTCTCTTCCGGACGACACCGTTCGGGATATCTACCGCATCACCCTGACGGGCGAGACAGAGAACACGCCGGATCTGCGCACCCTGTATCAGAATCTGGACGAGATGTTCTTCTCGCTTCAGCTTCGGGACGAGACGCGCATGAAGCAGGACCTCTGGGAAACCACAGGCGACGACTCGCTCAGGGGGCTCTTTCTGACAAAGCTCCGGGCCCAGTACGACGCCGCGCAGGATGACGCCCAGCGTTTCCGGGTCGAGCAGGCTGCACGCTGGGGCCTTGCCGCGCTGAACCGCGCAGAGGAGGTGGTCATCCATGATAATCCGTAAGCTGCGCGCCTCCTTCGGGAAGCTCAAGAACGACACACTGGTGCTGCACGACGGGCTGAATATCGTCTACGCGCCAAATGAGAGCGGAAAATCGACCTGGTGTGCCTTTATCCGCACGATGCTCTACGGGATCGATACCTCGGAGCGCGCCCGCGTGAAGTCCCTTCCGGACAAACAGCGCTACGCCCCATGGTCCGGCGCGCCGATGGAGGGCAGCATGGAGCTGACGGCCGACCACTGCGACATCACGATACAGCGCTCGACAAAGTCCCGAAGCGCACCGATGAAGGAATTCAGCGCAGTGTACACCGGAACCAACACCCCGGTGGAGGGCATGACCGGCCTGAACTGCGGTGAGCTGCTGACCGGGGTCAACCGGGAGGTTTTCCGTCGGAGTGCGTTTATTGAGCAGGGGGCCGTGGCGGTATCCGGCAGCCCCGAGCTGGAGAAGCGGATCCAGTCCATCGTATCCAGCGGGGAGGAAGAGACCTCCTATTCGGAAGCGGATGAGCTTCTGACCGCCTGGCAGCACAAGCGGCGCTACCGTCAGAAGGGAATCCTGCCCGCCCTGGAGGGGAAGATGGACGAGGCGCAGCGGCTTCTGGACGAGATGGGAAGCTCTGTCGACAGTGTCCAGGATCTGGAAGCCCGCCTGGAGAAATCCCGGCAGGAATGCCATCAGCTCGAATCCGCCGTCACAGAGGCCCGTCGCAGACAGCGGACCGACGCGCTCATCAGCCTGCGCAACGGCCGCGCCATCGTACAGCAGCGCAACGACAGCCACGACGAGGCGCTTGCAGAGCTCTCACGCTGCCGGGACGCATTGCGGCGGAGCCAGTTCGGTGAGAGAGCGTCGGAAGATCTGGCGGAGGAGATTCAGGCGGACCGTGAGACGCTGGAAGAGCTCGAGGAGGAACCGGGTCCCGGCCGTTCGGTTCTGCCGGCGATTCTGTTTTCCTTTCTCGCCGTTCTGACCGCAGTCCTTTACGGGATCACGGCAAAGCTCCCGGTGATCATCGCTTCCGGGATCTTCTGTATCGGGGCCATCGTCTTTTTTCTCCGTTATTCGCGCCTGCGTCAGAACGCGCTCCGGGCAGAGCTGAAGCGCGACCAGCTGCTCAAGAAATATCGCATCTCTGTCGCGGACGACCTGGACAGGGTGCTGCAGAAGCACCGTGCCCTTGAGGAAGCCGTCATCCGCGCTCAGGCTGAGGAGAAGCGCAGCCGTGACAGCCTGGCGAGAGCCGGTCTGGAGATGCATTCGCTGGAGGAAGCGGCGATCAATGAGCTTGACTTCACCGGCGGAAACTCCGAAGCAGCCCGGCTGAGCCGCGCCCTGCAGGCGAAGCGTCAGGAGGCGGCCGCCCTGTCCGAAAAGATCTCTTCTCTGACGGGCAAGCTCTCGGCGATGGGCGATCCGATGATTCTGGCGAGCTCGCTCTCCTCCATGCGTGACGAATACGAAACCGTCCAGGCGGAGTATGACGCAATCAGCCTCGCCAGCGAGATGCTCCGAGAGGCAGATCTCGAGATTCAGAACCGGTTCTCGCCGGAGCTCAGCAGGGTCGCGGCCCGCTACATGTCCGAGATGACCGGCGGCCGATATGAAGACGTCCTGATTGGTCAGGACTTCTCGGCCAAAACCCGGATCCGCGATGACAGCGTCGCACGGCAGGCCGAATACCTGAGCGCCGGGACAATGGATCTTATGTATCTGGCGGTCCGCCTTGCCGTGTGCGAGCTGGCGCTGCCGGACGGAGAGCCCTGTCCGCTGATTCTGGACGATGCGCTTGTGAATCTCGATGAGGAACGCCTCCGTCAGGCCATGGCGCTCCTGAAAAAACTCGCGCTGCGCCGTCAGATCATCCTGTTCACCTGCCGTCCCACCTCTCCGTCGGCGGTACCGCTTCGGGAGGATGCCACATGATCGCCGTATTTGTCAACACCATCGCGGTTCTCGCCGGAAGCCTGATCGGGATTCTGTTCCGCAACCGGCTCCGTGAGAGCCTCAGGAGCGCGGTCATGAAGGCGCTCGGGCTCTGCACCCTTCTGATCGGCGTCTCCAGCGCCATTGCGACGAAGGAGCTGCTCTGTGTGATCCTCTGCATGGTGCTCGGCACGGTCCTGGGCGAGGTTCTGCGCATCGACGACGGGCTGGAGCACGCCGGGGATTATATCAAGGGAAAGCTTCTCCGCTCCGGCGGGGAGAACAGCCGTTTCACCGACGGTTTTGTCTCCTCCTGCATTCTGTTCTGTATCGGCTCCATGACGATTATGGGCTCTCTGGAGGCCGGGATTCGCCACAACTACAGCATCATCTTTGCCAAGAGCCTGATGGATTTCATGTCCTCCATGGCTTTCGGTGCGGCAATGGGCTTCGGCGTGACCTGCTCCGCACTCTTCGTACTGGTCTTTCAGGGGGCGCTGACCCTGCTGGCCGGAGTCATCGGCCCCGCGCTCAGCGAGGCTGCCGTCACCGAGATGTCGGCAGTCGGGGGTGTCATTCTGATCGGCATGGCGCTGAATCTGCTGGAGCTTCCGAAAGAGAGGATCCGGGTATCCAATATGCTTCCGGCGATCTTTCTGCCGCTGCTGTACTTCCCGATCGTTGGTCTGTTCGGCTGACGGACTCCGACGGGCTTTTCTTCGGCGGAACCCAACAATACTGATTTCAAGAAAAAGCTCCTCCGTTTTTCATCCCGGAGAAGCTTTTTTCATATCGATTTGTTTTTTTCCGCTTCAGTCTGCTCCCATCGCTACGTTAAGTTCTCTCACTGCTTTGTAAATACCGCCTGTGGAATATCGCCCATGTCGCTGTTCCAGACCAGGCGGCCGTTGGCGTTGAACGTGAAGTGGCCGGTGCCTCTGCTGTACACGGGCTCCAGATAATACATTCCGTCCGAGGCAAAAAACTGTCTGACACATTCACAGTCGGAGTAATCCAGACGGCCGCTCTCAAAGCTTACGGCAGTCATGGTCCAAACCATGCGCGCCTCGGCGCTTTCACGCCACTCGGCCTCCACCTGGAAGATATTGCCGCTCTGATCCTGGCTGATATCCACCGTACCGAGCCCAACCGAACTCTCCGTCCAGTGGCCCGGGAAGCTGTTCACTGTCAGAACCTGCTCGGTACCCGTGCCGGTTCCCGTGCCCGGGGTCGGTGTGGGGTTGGGGTTCTTATAGACGCTGATCAGCGCACGGCCCGTGTCCACATAGCCGTTATCGTTGGAGTAGCGGCAGTAGACTCTCCAGCCGTTGGCCTCAAGCGGGATATTCTTCAGCTGCAGATTGCTGATGTCGCCGCCCTTGATCTCCATACTGGGCACCAGCTTCATCATTGCCTCATAGGTCATATCCGTCTGTCCGTCCGGGCTGACGAAGTGCCACACGGCCCACTTGGCATTCTCATAACGCGCAATGAACCAGCAGGACCCGCCCTCCATGACCGTCTCATCCGTGGGGCTCTTGGTGACGACCGGAAGCTTCGGAGTCGGCGTCGGGGTCGGTGTCGGAGCCGTCACCGGAACCGGCGTCGGTGTCGGAGTCGGCCTGGGAGTCGGTGTCGGGGTGGAACCCTGCGTGGGAGCCGTCGTTGCAGCGGTCCCGGCAGGCGGATCGGTCACGACGGTAATGGTGGCAGTACCGCCCGTGTCCTGAGCATTCTGCGTCGCCGCAGCCGAATTACCATTCTGCGTGCATGACACGGTTCCGGAGGGCGCTGAGGTCGCGGTCGTCGCGGGAATTGTCGACGGCGCACTCGTCGGTACCGTGGTGGGCGCCGTGCTCGGTCGGACGCTCGGGCTCGGAGATGCCATCACAATAGAGGTGGGAGACGGGACCGGAGGCTCCCCCGGCATGATCTCATTGCGTCTGCCGCAGGCGCAGAGAAGCAGCGCCGACAGCGACACACAGAATACAGCAGTACGCTTATTCATCTTGTACCTCCCGTTTCAGTCAGTTTATCCAATGATGCCCGAGCTCTGAGCTCCGGGCTCTGATCGTCTGTCTGTGATATCCTAATGATAACCAGTCCGTCTGCAAAGTGCAACTTAAGAAATCTGAAATCATCCGCCGTCCCGGACTCTCATTCCGGGAGCCTGTCATGCGGAGAATCCGTCCGCCGTCTCACTCCGGCGGGAGGAGACGCAGCGGCCTGAACCGAAGCCAGTCGGCGCTGACCATGGTAAACTTCGTACAGCCGACCCAGCCCTGATAAGCCAGCGGTCCGCCTCTGCCGTGGATATGCCCGTAGCAGCAGTGCTTCACCCGGTAGTCCTGAAGAAGCTGCAGAATCTCTTCGCAGCGGTAGTTCTGGAAAACCGGCGGATAGTGCAGGAAAACAATCTTCTCACGGTCGCCTCCGGCCTTCAGCGAGGTCTCCAGGCGGCCGATTTCACGGAGCATCATCTTCCGGTCGTGCTCGGTGCCGCTGTCCTCCTCATAAAACCAGCCGCGGGTCCCGCAGAGCGCATAGTCCTCCCAGACCCAGGCGTTGTTGTGCAGGATATCGATCCCCTCAAAGCCGTTCGCCACAAAGAAGCGGTAGGCTCCGGAGGCCGTCGTCCACCAGTAGTCGTGGTTTCCCTTCAGGATCAGCTTTTTACCGGGCAGGGCGTGCACAAAGGCAAAATCCTCCTTCGCCCCCTCCAGGCTCATTGCCCAGCTCAGATCACCGCAGAGCACGGTCAGATCATCCGGCTTCAGGTCCCGGAATCCCTCCAGGAGCTTCTGCGGATGATCCCGCCAGATTTCTCCGAAGCGGTCCATCGGCTTTTCGCCGGAGAGGGAGAGATGCAGATCTCCGATTGCGTACAGTGCCATGTTTTCTCTCCGCCCATTTCTATTCGAACGCGTTTTCCAGATGCTTCAGCGAGCAGCTTCCGTCCATCCCCTGCGGCGCATACACCTCTATGACGTCAAAGCGGGGCTGCAGCTCCTGTGCCCAGTCCCGCAGGGAGAGATAGCTCTCGGCAGTCAGCCGGATCTTCTTCTGTTTGTAGACCGTCACAAATTCCCTTGCCTCGCCGTACTCCGCGTTCCTGCGGAGCTTCACCTCCACAAAGGCCAGAACAGACTCCCGCCGGGCGATGATATCGATCTCGCCGAGGCGGCACCGATAGTTCCGGGCGACAATCCGGTATCCCTTTTCTTCCAGCAGGGCACAGGCCTGTGCTTCTCCCCACTGCCCCAGCTCTGTCCTGTTCATCCGCTTTCGCTCTTTCTCCCTTTACGGTTTCGCTGCATCGGTACTGCTGTTCTCTTTCCCGCCGGGTGTCCACTCTCCGCCGCTGTAAAAGCGCTTCAGGAAGCTCATCCGATGGATCGGGCTCGGTCCGTATCTCCTGAGCGCCTCATAATGCGCCTCTGTGCCGTAGCCCTTGTGCTTTTCAAAGCCGTACTCCGGGAATCTCTCCGCATACTCCAGCATCAGTCTGTCCCGGCTCACCTTGGCGAGGACGGAAGCCGCGGCGATGGATGCGCACTTCCCGTCGCCGCCGACAATACAGCGGCTTTGCATCCGGATCCCGCTGTTCCGGTTGCCGTCGATCAGCGCCAGCTCCGGCAGAAGCTTCAGGCTTTCGACGGCTCGGTTCATCGCCAGAAACGTGGCGTTGAGGATGTTGAGCTCTTCGATCTCGTCCACCGAGGCAAAGGCAACGGCAAAGTCCAGCGCCTGTTCCTGTATCATCGGGAACAGCTGCTCCCGCTTCTTCTCAGATAGCTTTTTGGAGTCGTTCAGCCCGTCCAGAATAAGGTTCTCCGGCAGAATCACCGCAGCGGCGCATACCGGTCCCGCCAGAGGTCCCCTGCCGGCTTCGTCGACTCCGCAGATCAGGCCGATCCCGGTACGGTGCAGCTCGTTTTCAATCTCCCAGAGATCCACGGAAGCTCCTCCTCTATCGCTCACAGCGCAGCAGACGGGTCGGATTCCGGCGGAGACTCCAATGTCAGCCTGCCGAGCCTGCCGCTGTGGTACTCGGTCAGGAGCGTGTTTGCCATGCGCTCCAGATCCGCTTCGCCGCCCGAGATCAGGAACCCGCGTTTCCCTGCCGCAGCCTCCAGAAGCTCGTATCCGCTCTTCTCCGGATCCGGTTCAATCCTGTAACGGTCCCGGAGCGCCTGCGGATAGTAGCGGCAGAGGCGCTTCATGAAGCCGGCGGCCAGCGCCTCGCGGTCAAGGATCTCCGCCTTGATCGCATTGGTAATCGCGAGCAGCTCCCCGGTCTCCTGCGAGTCGAACTTTGGCCACAGAATCCCCGGCGTGTCCAGCAGTTCAAGGCCGGCGTCCACCGTGATCCACTGCTTTCCTCTTGTGAGTCCCGGCCGGTCGCCGGCTGCAGCGGCTTTCCGGCCCGCAAGACGGTTGATCAGCGTAGACTTGCCCACATTGGGGATCCCGGCAACCATGACCCGGATCTTTCTTCCGCTCTGTCCCTTCTCCCGCCAGCGTTCGATCTGACCGGCGAGCAGGGTCCGGACCGCCGGGGCAAAGGTATTGCTCCCCTTCCCGCTCCTGGCATCGGTCTCGATGACGGCAAAGCCCTGCCGCTCAAACCATGCCTTCCACTGCTTCGTGGCGGCGGGGTCGGCCAGGTCCGTGCGGTTCAGCACGACAAGCCGCGGTTTTCCGGATGCAAGAGCGTCAATCTCCGGGTTGCGGGAGGCGTTCGGGATTCTGGCGTCCAGGATCTCGCACAGCGCATCGACGGAAGAGAGGCTCTCCTCCATCATTCGCCGGGCCTTCGCCATGTGGCCGGGGAACCACTGGATGTTCTGCGCCGGTTCCGTCGGAGGCCCGGAGCGCGGTTCCGAAGCTCTCACGTCACCGTTCCGAAGTCCGAAAGCGGGAAGACCACATAGTAGACCTTGCCCAGAATCATGCGCTCGTCCACCATACCGATCTCCTTGCGGCGGCTGTCCGTGGAGGCATTGCGGTTGTCGCCCATGACAAAGATGCAGCCTTCCGGGACCTTCTGGGGGCCGATGAAGTCCAGCTTGGTCTTCGTGAGCTCCGCGATATAGTCCTCCTCAATCGGCGAACCGTCGATGTAGACAACGCCGCGGTCAAAGTCGATGCTGATCTCCTGTCCCTCGGTCGCGATCACACGCTTGACCAGGGCCTTGTTCGGGTCGTAGCGGTCGGTCTTGAAGACGATGATGTCTCCGTACTTCGGCTTGTAAAACAGGTCGGACACCAGCATCTTATCCCCGTCATGCAGCGTCGGCCACATGGAGGAGCCGCTGACATCCACCAGTCTCACGCCGAAAAGGAAGACCGCGACGCAGATGATCAGCGCCACCATCAGCGACTGGATCCACTCGTACAGATCCCGCCGCGCCGCCACCTCGGGAGGCAGCTGCTCCTCTTCCTTCTGCTCAGGCTCCGAATCGGCTTTCATATTCTTCTTCATCGCTCAACGCCCCTTTCTTCTGTTGTTTGCCGTCATGATCAGATGAACGGCAGCCCACTGCCGCCTTCGGATCAGCTGTTCCAGAAGACGGTATTTCGCCGGAGTCTTCCGGAAGTACGGATTCTTCCGATAGTCCGGAAACTGTCTGATATAATCGTCCCGCAGCGCATCCTGCACACGGCTCTTCGGGTCCAGGAGGTTGACCCGCGTGACCGAGGTCAGGAATTCATGATAGAAGGCCATGTACTCCAGCACATCGTGATAGCGATCGAACGCGCCCCTGGCCCGATAATAGTCCAGAGAGGAATTCATCGCGGTGATCATCTCGGTGTTCCGGTCTGCGGAGGTCGCATTTGTGATCGAGCCGCGGCGCTGGAAGTAACAGTACCAGGCCTCCGGGACGTACAGGATCTTCTCCGCGTGCAGGGCCAGCTTCGGCGTCGTCGCCACATCCTCGTACCAGAGCCGGTCCGGAAAGCGGATCCCGTGCTCCGCAAAAAGGCTTCGCCGCCAGATCTTGTTGCACGCATTGAGCGGACAGTGCAGATACTCCGGCCAAGTCTCCAGTGAGAAGCACCCCTCCCGGCTGCAGCCTGAGAAGGACGCGAACTCCCGGCCGGTTTCGTCCACATGGACAAAGTCGAAGACCGCAATGTCAAAAGAGGTCTCCACCGTGTCCATGATCTCGCGCATCGCCCCGGGACGGAGCCAGTCGTCGCTGTCCACGAAGAGGACGTATTCCCCCTTCGCGATGGTCATACCGGTGTTCCGCGCGTGGCCGAGCCCGCCGTTTGGCGTGTACATCGGACGGATCAGGTCCGGAAAGCGCCCGGCATATCCGGTCAGAATCCCGCCGGAGGAATCCGTGGAACCGTCGTTCACTGCGATGATCTCATAGTCCTTCAGGCTGCAGTCGATCAGCGAATCCAGGCACTTCGCCAGGTACTTCTCGGTATTGTAGACCGGAACGATCACGCTCAGTTTCATTGCATCTCACCTGCCTGTACGATCAGCGTCTGATAGTCTGTATAGATGACCCTGCCGGGCAGAGCACCGGAGGGCTTTTTCACATGTCTCACCATGGTGCAGTCCACCGCCGTGCGGCCGCTGTTTCTGGCCTGCGAATAATACGCCGCCAGCTCCGCCGCATAACGGAGAGCAGTCTCGGAGGGCTCTCTCCCCTCACAGCAGAGGATCACATGGCTGCCGTGCAGTTCCTTCACATGCAGCCAGTAGTCGGTCCTGCGCGCCGTGCGGAGGGTGAGCTCGTCATTCTGGGCATTGTTCCGGCCAACCAGGACCGTGAACCCGTCCGCACTCTCAAAGCGCATCGGCTCCGTCGGTCTCTGTTTCGAGGTCTTCCGCTGCCGCGGTGCCTTCAGAATCCCGGTTCTTTGAAGCTCGGCGCGGATCTCCTCCAGATCCCGCTCCGTCTCCGCCCGGTTCAGCTCGTCCAGGACGCTGTTGAGATAGTCCAGCTGGTGCCCGCCGTCTGTGATCAGCGCGCCGAGATGTTCCCGGGCCCCCTTCAGCTTTCGGTATTCCTTGAAGCGTGCGGCGAGGTTCTGCTGCGGCGTTCTGGTCGGGTCCAGGCCGATCCGGATTATCGGCTGGTCGTCGAGGTAGTAGTTCTGGCATTCCAGCACCCGGTCCCCTCTTCGGACGCAGTACAGGTTTGCCTGAAGAAGCTCCGCCTCTCTTCGTACGTCTTCCATGTTCTCGGTTCTGCGCAGCTCTTCCCGCTGGAGTGCGAGCTTGCGCTCCTGCCGGTCCCGCATACGCCGGACGGACTTCACCAGCTCCTGAGATCTGCGCCGCCGAAGCTCTTCCTTTTCCTGCCTTGCGTAGCGGGCGTCGAGAAAGGCGCTGATGCTGCCCTCCGGGAGCAGCTCTTCCGAAGCAGGGCGCAGAGCCGTCTCCGGACGCTCCGGCAGTTCGTAACGCAGCCCAGGCAGAAGGGCACGTCCGCCGCGGTCGTTGGGCGGGATCCGCCGCAGACAGTCCAGGATTCTCCCTTCGCCGTCTATCAGTATGACATTTGCCGCACGTCCCAGCAACTCGACGGCCAGCTGAAGATCGGCCCGGTCGCCGAGTTCGTTCCTGCTCTCCAGAGCAAAGACAATCAGCCGGTCGCCGCCCGGCTGGCGGGCCTGCAGGATCCTCGCCCCTGTCAGATGCTTGCGCAGGAGCATGCAGAACATGGGGGCGGCTGCGGGGTTTTCATAGTTCTGCGCGGTGAGGTGGATCCTGGCGTTCGGACCGGCGGCCCGGATCAGAAGGCGCCGGTTCTCCCCCGCGCTGCGTACTGTCAGCAACAGCAGGTCCTGCTCCGGCTGCTGGATCTTATCGATCCTGCCTCCGGTGAGCGTCGACGAGAGCTCTTCCGTCAGCCGGGCAATCATTCCCGCACTCAGCGCCATTTACGTCCCCTCCGCTTCTGTGGCAAGCCGGAAGAGACTCCGGACACGCTCGTCTCTGCCCTGAAGCCAGAGCCACCCGAACAGTGCCTCCAGTCCGGTGGCGCTGTGGTACTCACCGGGGTTTGCATGCGGCGGGATGCCGTGCACATGGCTGTTCCGGCCGCGCCGGTAGACGGCGAGCTCCTCCTCCGTCAGGCTGGGGAGCAGAACCGCAGCCGCCCTGGCCTGTGCCTCGGCACGTACCAGTGAAACGGTCCTGCGGTGAAGCTCGTTCACGGTTGCCGGCCCCTGAAAGGCCAGCATGCTCCGGACCAGCAGCTCATAGACCGCGTCTCCGACATGGGCCAGGGCCAGCATGCTCAGCCGGTTTGCCTCGGCGGCAGTCAGCTTTCGCTCATCCGGCAGAATCGTAGTCATCCCGATCCTCTTCCTCCGGCTCCACGTCCGGGACCTGCGGCAGCGCGTCCTCCGGGAGGTAGCCGAGCTTTACCTGAAGCTCCTGCCAGCCAGCCTTGTCGATGGTCACGCTCCTTGGCTTTGCGCCCTCATACGGGCCTACGATCCCCAGCTCCTCAAGCTGGTCGACAATCCTCGCCGCCCGCGCATATCCGAGCTTGATGCGCCGCTGAAGCATGGAGACGGAGCAGGAGCCCATCTCGATCACCACTTCGGCCGCCTGCGGCAGCATCTCGTCATACTCTCCTGCAGGGCCTTCCTCCTGACTGTTCTTCTCGTCGGAGGCGCTTCCCTTCTCCTTGGTGGCCTTCAGCATGTAGTCCTCGATCTCGCTGTTCTTCTCGGCTTCCATGTTGTTATGTTCCTTGATGAAGTCGATGACGGCTTCGCGCTCCTCGTCCGAAACGTAGGAGCCCTGGATGCGGGTCGGCTTCCCGGCGCCGATCGGGGAATAGAGCATATCGCCGAAGCCGATCAGCTTCTCCGCACCGCCCTGGTCCAGGATGATCCTGCTCTCCAGCGCGGAGGAGACGGCAAAGGCGATGCGCGAGGGGATATTGGCCTTCATGAGGCCGGTGATGACGTCTGCGGAGGGACGCTGGGTGGCAATGACCAGATGCATGCCGGCTGCGCGGCCCATCTGGGCCACACGGCAGATGCTCTCCTCGACATCCTTGGAAGCGACCAGCATCAGATCCGCCAGCTCGTCGATCACAATAACAACCCGCGGGAGGGTCTCCTCCTGTTTCTCGCGCTGGATGCGGTTATAGGCATCCAGATCCCGGACGCCCGTCTCCGAAAAGGCCCGGTAGCGCTTCAGCATCTCCACGACGGACCACTGCAGCGCACCTGCCGCCTTCTTCGGGTCGGTTACAACAGGGACGTAGAGGTGCGGGATGCCGTTATAGATCCCCAGTTCCACCATCTTCGGGTCGATCATGATGAGCTTCACCTCATCCGGGCGCGCCTTGTACAGCAGGCTCAGGATCAGCGAGTTCATACAGACCGACTTGCCGGAACCGGTGGTGCCTGCAATCAGCAGATGCGGGAGCTTGGAGATGTTTCCGACGATGCAGTTGCCGCCGATGTCTTTGCCGAGGGCAAAGCTCAGGCGGGATTTGGCTCCGGAGAAGTTCTGCGAGTCCAGAATGTCCCGCAGAAAAACGGTGCTGACCATGCGGTTCGGAACCTCGATGCCGACGGTCGAGATCTTGTCAGGGATCGGTGCGATCCTCACATTCACAACGCCGAGCGACAGGGCGAGGTCGCCGGCGAGATTGGTGATCCGCGCGAGCTTCACGCCGCGGTCGAGCTCGATGTCATAGCGCGTGACCGTCGGGCCGCGGATGACGCCTACCACCGCGGCACTGATGCCGAAGCTCTGGATCGCCTCCTCCAGCCGCTGCCTGTTGAGTGCAACCTCGTCGCTGGCATCCGCCTCGACGCCGCTTCCCAAGCGCAGAAGGCTGAGCGGCGGGAAGACGTAGTCTCCGTTCTCTCCGCTTCCGGAACCGGAGATCGCCTGTTCGATCTTCTCGCGCTCCCTGCGGATCTCGTCCTGTTTCGAGGCGGAACCCGCTTTGGCAGGCTTCGCCGCAGGCGCTTTTCTGCCCGCTTTCTTTCCCTCCGGAGTCACCGCCGGCTGCGCCGCTTCCGGCGCACGGGGCGCCGTGACGGGTACCGCCCCTGCCATGGGAGGCACGATCGGCGGCAGATCCTCTTCGTCAAAGGCCGGCTCCTGGATGATGGTCGGCGCTTTCCTTGTCTGCCTGACCGGGCGCGGGGCGGTCTTCGGCTTCTGCTTCTTCTCTCCGAAGAGATTCAGATCCTCCTCGTCGTCGCCCAGCGGGATATCGACGTTGAAGGTGGCCCTTCTCCCGCTCTGGATGATCTTCGGCTGCTTTCGGTCAGGCTTCGGCTGCTTTACCCGTTCCGGGATCTTTTTCTGCTCTCTCTCGTACTCCACATAGGCGTTGTGCGAGCGGGTGATCAGAGCGATGAGACCCCGCATGCTGCCCCAGCAGCAGACTACGAAGCAGTACAGGAAGCCGATCAGCAGCAGCGGCAGGGCGCCGTACACACTCAGCGCCATATTCAGCCCGTTGGCGATCAGACCGCCGATCACCCCGCCGGACTTCATCACCTGTCCGTCCTGGAACAGGTCCTCGATCGCCTGCGAAATCCCGATGCCGCTCCGGATGGGCACGTTCAGCATCAGGTCTGACAGCGCAGCGAGAAAGACCGGGAGCATCACCGTGGCGAAGACCCGGCTCCCGACCGGCTTGTTCCTCGCGGTAAAGAGCAGGATCGCCGAAAAGGCGCAGGCAGGCGCGACCAGGTAGAAGCCCCAGCCCAGCAGGCCTTTCAGCCAGTCGGAGAAGAAGGCCACCAGGCTCCCGTCCGTATTGAAGTAGCAGATCGTCGAACAGATCGCAAGGACCAGAAACACCAGGCCGCCGATCGCGGAACCTGCGTAGGAGGTCGGCTGTTCGATCGTGCTCTGTCCGTTCTTCTTCGGCGGAGGGGGCGGCGCATTCCGACTGCTCTTCCCTTTTGCCGCTGTACGTTTGCTTGTCTCGTTTTTTGCCATGAATCAGTATCCTTGTATCATAATAGTCAGAGTATTTCGGCTGCGGTGAATCAGAAAATCAGCGTCAGGATGACCGACAGCACGCCGATCACCCAGCAGTAATAGGCCAGCACACCGTAGCCTCTTCTGCGCACGATCCTGCGGAACAGATAGACCGAGATAAACGCCGTCACCAGCGCCGCTGCCGCGCCGATCAGGTAGGCTGTGATAAAGCTGCTGTCGATCCCTGCGACTGCGGCGTCCGCCAGGCTGAGTATGAAGGCGCCGAACATCGCCGGAATCGCCATCAGCATGCCGAAACGGATCGCGAGATTCTTCTGGAAGCCCTCTGCGCTCCCCGCCGTGACCGTAACAGCCAGCCGCGAAATACCGGGAATCACCGCAACCGCCTGGCAGATGCCGATGATCAGCGCGTCCGGAATGCTCATGCGGCCGAGGCCCTTTTTTCCCGGGTTCATGCGCTCGCACACATAGAGGACAAAGCCGTTGAGCAGGAACATGATGCCGACGAAGCTCGTGTTGTTCCAGAGGCCAAAGTAAGCCTTGCGGAACGGAAGCATCATCAGCAGGGGGACGGTCGCCACCGCCAGCATGAACAGCAGCCTCGCCTCGGGGTAACGGCCACCGCTGCCCGTGCGCGGTCTTCCGAAGCCCGTCAGTCCGGCCGCATCGCGGATCATTGCCCCGATGTCCTTCCGGTAGGCCAGAATCAGCGCCAGCAGCACAGCCAGCTCCGTAAAAGCCTTGAAGAGAAGATGCAGCTCCGTCATATGCAGGTCGAACAGCGTATTCACCACGGCCAGATGACCCGAGCCGGAGAGCCCGAGCAGCTCTGTCAGGGCATAGATGATCCCCGCCGTGATCGCGTTTGCAGCCGACATATTCCCACCTCTCTCCAAAAGTTTTGCAAAGTATTGTACCATAATCCCGGGCGAAAAACAAGAGCGCGCATGCTTTTCAGCTCATGCGCGCCCCGCAGTATGCTTATTGTGCCGATGCACTTACCGGTCTTCCGCCGCCTCCGCTTCGGAAGCTTCGGGCTCGGTTCCCTCCGTCTCTTTTCCGGTTTCTTTCTCTGATACTTCTTCCTCCTCCGGATCGCTCAGATCCTCCGGAAGGACGGAAATCAGATCCTCCTTGGTGGGATTCTCCATCGCCGCCACGCGGTTGGACTGGCGCACCACCATGTCCTCAAAGCAGTTGCGGACGTCACGGCCGTTTCCGAAGTTCTCGGTGCGCTCCTCATAGAGCTCGGTGAACAGCTTCAGCGCAGCCTCTTCCGCCTCCGGAGTCAGCGTATAGCTGTTCTTCCTGCACTGCATGCGGAAGATCTCCATCAGCTGCTCTCCGTTGTAGTCCGGGAAGAAGAAGTAGCGGTTGAAGCGGCTCTCCAGGCCCGGATTTGAACTGATGAAGCCCTCCATCGGTCCGGTATAGCCCGCAACGATGACCACGAGATCGTCCCGGTGATCCTCCATGGCCTTGAGCAGGGTCTCGATCGCCTCACGTCCGAAGTCGTTGTCGCCGCCCGAAGAGAGCGAGTAGGCCTCGTCGATAAACAGCACGCCACCGAGGGCGGACTGGATCACTTCCTGTGTCTTCAGGGCGGTCTGCCCCACATAGCCCGCCACCAGGCCGGAACGGTCCACCTCCACGAGCTGCCCCTTGCTGAGCACGCCGATGGCCGCATACAGCCCGCTGATCAGGCGCGCGACCGTGGTCTTGCCGGTGCCGGGGTTGCCGAGGAAGACCATATGGAAGCTCATGGGCGGTACCGGGAGATCATTCTCCTTGCGGAGCTTCCGGACCTTGACGAGATTCATCAGGTTCTTGACTTCCTTCTTGACGGTCTCCAGTCCAACCAGGCTCTCAAGCTGTTCCATCAGCTCGTCAAAGCTCGGCTTTTTCTCCTCTTCCGCCGGCTTTTCCTCCGGTTTTGCGCTGTTTCCGCCTCCGCCTGAGGTCTGCACCTCTCCCGCGTGCTTCTCCACAAAGCTGGGTTCCCCGCTTGTCACATAGTCCAGAGGATTCAGCCCCTCCCGTGACTTCCGCACGCCCGTGGTATCGCAGATCGCCGTCAGGCGGTCCGTGCACTCGGTGATGTATTCCGCCTCGCCGTAGGTCACATCATCGTCCACCGCGGCAAGATACAGCAGGATGTTGGTAAGCATCCGGATAAAGGTCCGGGAGGTTTCGGTCCCGCGCTTTGCATCCGTCTCGGCCAGGTTCCAGAAGAAGACCGGCGGAAGAAACACGTCGTCGGCACAGATGGAGCTTGTCAGATTCCACAGCAGCCATTTCGGCTGCGGGCGGCTGCGGGAGTAGATCTGATTGGCCATCTGTACATGGCGCTCCCCGATCCCTCCGGCCTTGCTCCAGAGAGAGAGGGCGCATTTGGTCATGAATTCGTCCAGCTCAGGCGCGAGGTTAGAGCTGCCGATCCGGTAGAAAGCATCCGTGTTGGCAAGATAGATCTTATGGAATTCCTCCGGGCTGCGATTCCATGTTGTCGGCATAGGGCAGTTGCCTCCGTTTTCTCTTTTTTGAATTACTGCATATTATATTGCAAGTCCGCGCCAGCGTCAAGAGATGTTTCGCCGCTCTGATTTTTTATAAACAGCACTTGACAGGTAATCTCTCGTTCACTATAATAAGTGAACGGAAGGTCACCTTCCTTTTTATTGGAGGTACTTATGGCAGACGACACAAAAGGGGGGTGATTCAGGATGAAAAATGCAGTTTTCCCGGTTTCCATGACGGTCCTCTGGGGCATTGTATTCTCGCAGGCCATGCACAGCATGACGCTTGGGGTCTGCATGGGACTGCTCATAGGAATTGCTTTCGGTCTGTTTGATTCGGATCGCGGAGGGGGGAAAAGCGAATGAAGATCCTTGTATTGAACGGGAGTCCCAAAAGAGAACGCAGCGATACCCTGCACATCACCCGCGCCTTTCTGGAGGGGATGAGAGCAGCAGCGCCGCAGGAGGTCCGTACCATCCACGTGATCGACAGGCAGATCGAATACTGTACCGGCTGCTTTGCCTGCATGCGGAACGGCGGTACCTGCATCCACGATGACGACATGCGGGAGATACTGGAGGAGATTCTGTCAAGTGATCTGCTGATCTGGAGCTTCCCGCTGTACTGCTACGGGATGCCGGCGCCTCTGAAGGCCCTTCTTGACCGTACGCTCCCCCTCTCCAGTATGGCGATGCAGAAGACCGGCGACCGGTACGAGCACGTCGGACAGGCGGACTTTTCCCATCTGAGCTACCTCATGATCTGCGGCTGCGGTTTCCCCAACAGCCGGCATAACTTTGAGCCCGCCGTGGCACAGTTTAAGCTCTGTTTCCCCGGCAGCCTCACGGTTCTCACCGTTCCGGAGAGTCCCATGTTCAATGCCCCGGAGGCAGCGGTCGTGACCGAGCCGAGACTGGCGATGGTAAAGCAGGCGGGGGAGCAATACGCCCGGACCGGCGAGATTGACGGCGCGCTGCTGGCTGAAATCGGCTCACCCATGATCCCGGAAGAGCAGTATGCAGCCATCGTAAACAGCACCGTGTGATACGGACGGTATCTGCTCAGTCTGAATCACAGTTCTGAACCGTCTGCAAAGCATATGAGGGGGGCGCTTATGAAGGATCTGGTACTGTATATTCACGGAAAAGGCGGGAGTGCCGCAGAGAGTGAGCATTACAGACCGCTGTTTCCCGGCCGGGACGTGATCGGTCTGGATTATCAGACCTTCAGCCCGTGGGAAACGGGCGCGGAAATTTCTGACGCAGTATCAGCGCTGAAGACCGGCCATGACAGCATCACCCTGATTGCGAACAGCATCGGTGCCTTCTTCAGCATGAGCGCCGGGATCGACGGGCTGATCAGAAAGGCCTATTTCATCTCCCCTGTCGTCAGCATGGAGCGGCTGATCTGCAACATGATGGCATGGGCCGGCGTCACAGAGAAGCTGCTGAAAGAGAAGGGCGTAATCGCAACTCCCTTCGGCGAAGAGCTTTCATGGGATTATCTGTGCTATGTGCGGGAGCATCTCGTCCAGTGGCATGTTCCGACGGAGATCCTTTACGGAAGCTGCGACAGCCTGACACCGTATGAAACGGTCTCGTTGTTTGCAGAAGAGCGGAACGCCGGTCTGACCGTGATGGAGGGCGGCGAGCACTGGTTTCACACCGAAGAGCAGATGGAATTTCTGGACGAATGGATCAGAGCATGCGAGGCCGGCAGGGCATTGCGGCGTCGCCCCGGATGATCTGAGAGAAAAGCAAAAAAGGCCCTTGACTCTCACACTGTGGCAGGCATTATGCTTGACCTGAGCTCAAAAAACAGCAACAGGAGGTACCGCCATGCTGAAAATCGGAGAATTTTCAAAGCTGTCCAGAGTCAGCGTCAGAATGCTGCGCCACTATGATGAGATCGGCCTTCTGAAACCTGCGGAAACAGACCGCTTCACGGATTACCGGTACTACAGAGAGGATCAGCTCCCGGTTGCCGGCCGTATTGCCTCGCTGAAGGATATGGGCTTTTCCCTTGCCGATATCGTCAGGATCCTCGAGGTCTATGATGACCGGGAGAAAATGGAGCAGTTCTTCTCTGCCAGGCAGAAAGAGCTGGAGGCCCTGTCACAGGATACCGCATATAAGCTGACGCTTCTGGACGCAGCCCGGAAAAGGCTGAGGAAGGAAGAAGACATGAGCTATAACGTCATACTGAAGACCATTCCCGAGCGCCATGCAGCTACCGTTCACATGACCATCCCCCGCTATGAAGACGAAGGGATGATCTGGCGCAGGATGACGGAAGAAACCTGCCGGATGAATCTTGTGGAGGATGATCCCTGCCTGTGCGCGGTGACTTACCTCGACGGAGAGTACAAGGAAGAAAACGTGGAGATGATGGCCTGGAAGACCGTCAAAGGAAGCTATCCGGATACGGAGCATGTGAAGTTCCGCACGCTTCCGCAGGTGACGGTCGCAAGCTGCACTTATCAGGGAAGCTATACCCAGATCACGGAGGTCTATGCCGCAGTCATCGCGTGGATGGAAGCAAACGGATACAAGCCCTCAGCGCCGATGTTCAACATCTACCACGTCAGTCCGCATGAGACCCGGAACCCGGATGAGTTTGTAACAGAGATCTGCTACCCTGTCAGGAAGAAGTAAAAAACAGAACAGAATCATTTACCGCTTCGGCCTGCTGCTGAGGCCTGAACGGAGCAAAGCGGCTCTGCCGGATATAACATTCCGGCAGAGTTCTGTTTCTTATTCTTTCTTACTCTGTTTTCACAGATTGCAGCTTGAATCCGGAACATGGCGGAATTATAATGGGCAAACAGGATTGAGAGTGCTGAACCGGGGCCGGATCAAAGGGAGACTTGACAAGTGACCTTTAGTTCATTATGATGAGAGAACGAAAGGTCACTTTATACAAAGTTCCGACGGAAAGCCGGACAGCGCCTCCCGGGAGTGATCCTGTGAAAAGGCACGGTGTGGGACTGACGGGGCTGCAAGGCGGAGGCACTGTTTCCACACGCTGAAACAGATGTGATTTCCGGACGGGTGGAACAAAGGCAAAACGCTTTAAGGAGGCAGATTCATGTACCAGTCTTACTACTACGGCGGCGTCTTCCTTCTGTCCTTTCTGCTGACGCTGCTGTACATCTTCCGCTGGCAGAAGCAGTTTCAGATCCATATGACGGCGGTTTTTATTCTGATCCCCATCGTCAATCTCGGGTATCTGCTCATGTACACGAACCATGAGCCGGAGACCGCCGTAGCGCTGCTGAAGGTCATCTATTGCGGCGGCTGTTATCTGCCCTGGCTTATCACCATGTGCGAGCTCAATCTGTGCGAGATCAAGGTGTCGAAGACACTGCGGATGGGGGTGCTGCTGCTGAGTACAGCGGTGTATCTGTCGGTCCTCACCATCGGGTACATACCGCTGTTCTACAGGAGCCTGACGCTTGAACGTGTCGGCGAGGTATGGGTCCAGCACAAGGTTTACGGCCCCTTCCACACGCTGCATTATATCTGCGTTGCCATGTACCTGATCACTGATCTTGCCGTCATCATTTACAGCTATCGGAACAAGCAACAGGTGTCCAGGCGCATCCTGCTCCTGCTGTTCTTCCCGGGGCTTGTTTCCGTGTTCAGCTACTTTGCCACCCGCGTCCTGCTCCAGACCGGCTATGAGGCCATGCCGCTGAGCTATATGCTGGCGCAGATCGTGTATCTGGTGATCGCGCGCCGCATGGCCTATTACAATGTCAGCGAAATGGTGATCGAATCCATGGTGCAGTCCGGTGACACCGGCTTTATCACCGCCGACCTGGACGGCAGATACCTCGGCAGCAACGAGACGGCGCGGAAGATTCTGCCGGCACTGGACACGCTCACGGTCGATCAGCTCATCCGGAAGTCGCCAGCTCTGCAAGGCACGGTAATCGAGTGGCTCGACCGTTTCCGCAGCGGCAGCGGCGATGGCCGCTTCCTCTATAACACGCCCGGGCCCGAGGAGAAGATCTATATCGTCACGGTCAGCGACCTTTTTGACGGAAGGCTTCTGTGCGGGTATCAGATCTTTCTGCAGGACGACACGCAGAACCAGAAATACATCCGCCTTCTGGACCAGTACAACAGCGATCTGCAGGCGGAGGTCGAGACCAAAACAGAGCGCATCGTCGCCATGCACGACAACCTGATCCTCAGCATGGCGGCCATGGTTGAAAGCCGTGACAACTCCACCGGCGGACATATCCGCCGCACCAGCGAGGGCGTGCGCATGCTCATTGAGGCAATGCGCGAGGACGGGAAAAACAGGCTTTCGGATACCTTCTGCCGCAATATCATCAAGGCAGCGCCTATGCACGACCTGGGCAAAATCGCCGTGGACGACGCGATTCTGCGCAAGCCTGGCCGCTTCACCCCGGAGGAGTTTGAAAAGATGAAGGCCCACGCGGCGGAAGGGGCCCGCATCGTGCATGAGATCCTTCTCGACACAGAGGACGAGGACTTCCGCAGCATTGCCGAGAACATAGCCCACTATCATCATGAACGCATGGACGGCTCCGGCTACCCGGAGGGGCTGAGGGGGGAGGAGATCCCCCTGGAGGCGCGGATCATGGCGATTGCGGATGTGTATGACGCCCTTGTCAGCAGGCGCGTGTACAAGGACGCCTTCTCCTTCGGCAAGGCGGACAGGATCATCCTGGAGGGCATGGGAACGCAGTTTGACCCGGCGCTGGAGCGCTATTACCGGGCGGCGCGCCCGCGGCTGGAGGCTTACTATTCGGCGCAGATGTGATACCGGAGGATGGTTTTGCCTGTGCAACGTCTGAAATGATACTGACTGATCAGATCAATGACCGAATCCACCGCGAAATCCCTGATCGGCTGTATCCTGTTCGGCGCAGGGACGCCGGTGACGGTACTGTATAACCAGACAGAAACTGGGGAGAGAAATCATATGCATACGGTCGTTTCTTTTGTTATCAACAGCATTCTGCTGGGTGTGGGCCTGGCGATGGATGCCTTTTCGGTGTCGATGGCCAACGGGCTGAATGCGCCGAAGATGTCCCGCAGCATGAGGATCGTGATCCCGCTGACTTTCGCGGTGTTTCAGTTTCTGATGCCCGTGATCGGCTGGTTTTGCGTGCGAAGTGTCGCTGAGGCATTTGTCTCCTTCCAGCGTGCTGTCCCGTGGATTGCGCTGGTGCTGCTTCTGTTCATCGGTGGGAAAATGCTGATTGAAGGGATCCGCGGCGGTGATGCAGAGCAGGCGGACGTCGATCTGAAACCCGGCGCGCTGCTGATGCAGGGCGTGGCGACCTCCATTGATGCGCTGTCTGTGGGTTTCACCATTGCGGAATATCATGTTGCACAGGCCCTTGCCGCCGGTCTCCTGATCGGAGGGGTGACTTTTGTTATCTGTTTCTGCGGGCTGCGCATCGGTCAGCGCTTCGGTACCCGCCTTGCCGGGAAAGCGTCCATTCTGGGCGGCGTGATCCTGATCGGTATCGGTATCGAGATCTTCATCACCGGTGTCCTCGGCGGCTGAAGGGGAAGCAGCCAGGTCATCCCTCTCATCTGAATGAAGATCCCAAAAGCAAACATGTCTCTTGCAAAGAAGCCCGTTTTATGCGATAATGCAGAAAACAAAGAAAACAGGAGGCGTGCAGCATATGGCACGGTTTTTCATGGCGGGGACCAATCTTCTGAAGGGTCCGACGGCGATCATCCGCGGGCGCGACGCGGAGCACATCCAGGTTCTTCGCATCCGCCCCGGCGAGGATGTCACCATCTGTGACACCGAAGGCAAGGACTATAAGTGCCGCCTTGTCCGGGCCGACAGGGAGGAGGCAGAGGTCGAGATTCTCGAGGTCACCCCATGCAAAGGCGAGCCGGATGTCCGCGTGACGGTTCTGTGCGGCCTGCCGAAGGGCGACCGGGTGGATTATATCATCCAGAAGTCGGTAGAGGCCGGCGCCTCAGAGATCGTCTTCTTCCAGTCGGCCCGCTGCGTGGCGAAGCCGGAGGATCCCTATAAGAAGCTGGAACGCTGGAACCGGATCAGCGAAGAGGCGGCCAAGCAGTCCGGACGCGGGATCATCCCGAAGGTGAGCTGGGCGCCGGATTACGGTGAGGTTCTGAACATCGCCGTCCATACCGAGCTTCCTCTGTTCATGTATGAGACCGGCGAACGCGAGCCTCTGAACACCGTTCTGGAAGCCAACAAGGAGATCCGCAGCGCTGCCGTCATCACAGGGCCCGAAGGCGGCTTTGAGAAATACGAGGCCGACCTTGCACGGATCGCAGGGCTGCATATCTGTTCCATGGGCGAGCGCATTCTCCGCTGCGAGACCGCCCCTGTCGTCGCCGTAACCGCCTTAATGTACGCCACCGGGAATCTTTCCTGATCCCCGGTGGTTTTTCTTTATTCCGTTTGACTGCAGGCTCGGTTTTTCTGTGAAATCTTCCAGCGCTTCCCGGATCCCGACGCCGTTTACTGTCTCTGTATTTTGGCAATCAGCTTTCGGATCATCTCCGTGCAGGAGCGCAGTTCCTTATTCGCATGTCCCTCCAGGCCCCGGCAGACCTTCACCAGCTCATTCACAGCTTCCATCAGCTCTTCAAAGGCAGGGCTGATTTTTCTCTGCTTTCCGGCCGGGGCACTCTTCTCAACCGGGACTCCCTCCGGGAAGCGCAGCCAGCGGTCCTCCACGAGGTCATACACCGCTCCGCTGTACGGGGCGAAAGCACGGTAGCCCAGCTCCTTCAGCGTCATGGTGAAGGCCTCTGCCGCCTCCGGATCCCCGTGATTCACAAAGACCATACCCGGTTTCTCCCGGAAGCCCTTCAGCCAGCGCAGCAGACCGTCCCGGTCCGCGTGTCCGCTGATGCCGGGCAGGGTCTCGATCTCCGCCTCAACCTGGACCGTCTCGTTAAAGAGTTTGACGGACTTCGCGCCGTCCACCAGCAGTCTGCCCAGGGTCCCCACCGCCTGATACCCGACGAACAGGACCATGCTCTCCGGGCGCCAGAGGTTGTGCTTCAGATGATGGCGCACACGGCCCGCATCGCACATGCCGCTGGCGGAGATGACCACCTTCGGCGTCTTATCCTCGTTGATCGCGACAGACTCCTCCTGACTCACCGCGAGCTCCAGCCCCGGGAAGACCAGCGGATTCACCCCGGAGCGGATGGTTTCGCGCATATCGTCATCCAGATAGTCCGTGTCGCACTGCAGGAAGATGCCCGTCGCCTCGATGGCCAGAGGGCTGTCCATGTAGACCGGGAACTCTCCGTGTCCGGTGACCAGCCCGCGCTGCTTGATTTCGCGGAGGAAGCAGAGGATCTCCTGTGTCCTGCCGACGGCGAAGGACGGGATGATCATGTTGCCGCCCCGGTCAAGGGTCCTCTGTATTCTCTTTGCCAGCTCTGCGACATAGTCCACCCGCTCCGTCGCGTGGAGGCGGTCACCGTAGGTGGACTCGATCACGAGATAATCCGCGCTCTCCACAAACTGGGGATCCTTCAGAATGGGCTGGTCACTGTTGCCGACGTCGCCGCTGAAGCAGAGCTTCTTCTCTTTCCCTTCTTCCCGGAGCCAGACCTCGATCGCCGCGGAACCCAGCAGGTGCCCCACGTCCGTGAGCCGGATGCTGACCGACTCGTTCACCTGGACGGTCTCTCCGTAGGAGCAGGGCCGAAACTGCTTCAGCACGTTCTCGGCATCCTCCATGTCATAGATCGGCTCAACACGTCCCTCACCGCTGCGCTGCGCCTTCCGGTTCTTCCACTCCGCTTCAGACTCCTGGATGTTGGCACAGTCGCGGAGCATGATCTCACACAGGGCCTGCGTGGCGCTGCTGGTATAGATCGGGCCCCGAAATCCGTCCTTATACAGGCGCGGCAGCATACCGGAGTGGTCGATATGGGCATGGGTCAGGAGGACAAAGTCCAGCGCGGACGCTTCAATGGGAAGAGGCTCGTTCACAAACAGATCTTTCCCCTGCTCCATGCCGCAGTCCACGATCCCCCTCCGGGTGCCGACCTCGATCAGAGTGCAGCTGCCCGTCACCTCATGTGCTGCCCCGTAAAAGCCGATTCTCATTTGCTCTGCCTCCTTAAATATCTCGTTTTACGACAGATGTTTCTGTTTCTTCCGCGTGTTCTTCCCGCTGCTCAGGTCCGGGAACTCATAATGTCCGTCCAGGTATCCGAGCAGAAATGCCTTTGCCAGGCTCCCCGGCCGGATCTTTTCTCTGGCTTCGTCGATGCTGAACCAGCTCCAGCCGTCGATCTCCCAGTTCGGATGCGCCTCCTCCTCGTCCACGGTGACGGTGAAGTTCAGCATCAGCGTATTCGACCCCGGATAGTAGTGGCTCCGATTGAAACGCACCGACTCCGCCTTCAGGCCGAGCTCCTCCCTCAGCTCCCGCACGGCCGCATCCTCGGCGTCCTCGCCCTTGTTGACATAGCCCGCCACCAGGACGTAGGTCGGTTTTCCGTACTGGCGGATCAGGATGGTCCTGTCCTCTGATCGGTTCATCACCAGCATGCTTACGGCGGTGTTGAACATCGGGTATCTGAATTGTCCGCACTGCGGGCAGAAGGGCAGGCGTCCCTCATGGGGATGCTCTCTGAGCTCCAGCTCCGCTCCGCATTCTGTACAGTGTTTCATGTGCTTTCCTCCGCTTGCTTTTTCCCGGCAGCCCGCCCCGCCGCTGAGGACCTGCCGGCCGCCGTCCTGCCTTTCCGGTCAGCCGCACAGCCTCTGATGCAGGAGCCTGATGTCGGGGAACACGTTATCACAAGAGCATTATAACAGAATCCTCGTCGAATTCATAGGTTTTTCATTGACTTTCCTTTCTTTCTCCCGTATAATAAGCCAAAATTTTCCACAGGGAGATGAGTGTATTGGAAATCACAACCGCAACCACCATGGGTGAGATGCTGGAATATGACATGGGGATTGCTTACGTTCTCATGCAGTGCGGCATGCACTGTGTCGGATGCCCCTCTTCGATCGGCGAGAGTCTTGAGGAGGCCTGCGCCGTCCACGGTCTGGAGCCGGAGGCAGTTCTGGCCGAGATCAAGGCCTATCTGGACAGCAGAGACTGAGTTCGCCAGAAAAACCGGATCTGATCTGAAAAGAGGCTCGCAGATACTGCGCGCCTCTTTTTCGTGTTTCTGTCCACAATTTGTAAGGTTCCTGCCCCGAAAGCCGAGGCAGGAGCCTTTTGTTCTGCCGTGAATCTCCCTATCGGGTTTTGCTTTACGATGCGGCTTCCGCAGACTTCGCAGCCGCTTCCTTCGGCGCACGGTTCTGATATTCCGGTCCGAAGTACGGGATGATATGCCGCGGGCAGATGGCTGCGCAGTGGCCGCACTGTATGCACTTGGACACGTCGACCTGGGCCAGGTTGTCCTTTACGACGATGGCGTCCGACGGGCACTCGCGCTGGCACTTCATGCAGCCGATGCAGCCGACCTTGCAGATCTTCATGACCTGGGCGCCCTTGTCGGTGTTCGAGCAGGCGGGCATGATCTTCTGCTTCTCGGGGATCAGCTTCACAATGCTCTTCGGGCAGGCGTCCACACAGGCGCCGCAGCCGACACAGTTGTAGCGGTCCACTCTCGCGACGCCGTCGATGATGTGCATCGCGTCAAACTGGCAGGCACGGGCGCAGTTGCCCAGGCCGATGCAGGCGAAGGTGCAGAGCTTGTTGCTTCTGCCGCCAAACAGCATCGCCGCCCGGCAGTCCTCCGGCCCGTTATAGTTGAAGCGCAGCTCCGCCGCTTCGGTCGAGCCGCTGCAGGGCACAAAGGCGACCATCTTCTCGGACGCGTCGTTGGACACGCCCATGATTTCGGCCACGCGCTTTGCCGTCGCTTCACCGCCCGCCACGCAGCGGTTGCAGGGGGCCTGCCCTGCCGCTACCGCCGCGGCGTAGCCGTCGCAGCCCGGAAAACCGCAGCCGCCGCAGTTGGCGCCGGCCAGCGCTTCACGAACCAGGGCCTGCTTCGGGTCAACTTCAACATGGAAGATTTTGGAGGCGAAGGCCAGCAGCGCACCGAAAATGGCGCCCAGCGCACCGAGGACCACAATCGCCCAGAGGATCGTAGATAACATGTCTTATCCTCCTTCCGCTCAGAAAATCTTCATGCCGCTGAAGCCCATAAAGGCCATGGCGACAAGAGCCGCAGACACGAGGCAGATCGGAAAGCCCTCGAAGCACTCGGGGTACTCGGAGAACTGGACCCGTTCGCGCACGCTCGCAAAGAGCACGATTGCGAGCATGAAGCCGAGGCCGCCCGTGATGCCGTAGGTCAGGGACTCGATGAAGTTGTAGTTGTTCTGCACATTCAGCAGCACCACACCCAGAACCGCGCAGTTGGTGGTGATCAGAGGCAGGTAGATGCCCAGCGCGGAGTAGAGAGAGGGCACGGCTTTCTTCAGGAACATCTCAACAAACTGTACCAGTGCCGCGATGACCAGGATGAAGGCCAGGGTCTCGAGGAAGGCCAGATTCAGCGGGATCAGGATGTAGTGGTCGATCACCCAGCAGATGGCCGAGGCCAGACCCATGACGAACACAACCGCAAGGCCCATGCCCGTCGCCGTATCCACCTTGTTGGAGCAGCCGAGGAAGGGGCAGCAGCCGAGGAACTGGGAGAAGATAAAGTTGTTGATCAGGATGGCGCCGAGAGAAATGGAAATGATATTCTGAAGCATTAGTCGTCAACCTCCTTCAGCGCAGCGGCCTCTGCAGCCGCTCTCTCCGCTTCCTTCCGGTTCTTCTCGCTCCGCTTCAGCGCGTACTGCATCAGGCCGATCAGAAGGCCCAGCGTCAGGAAGCCGCCGAAGGGCAGATTCATGATGGACATGCCGTATTCGGAGGGGAAGATCTGGATCCCGCCGCCCGTGCCGTCCAGGGTGAAGCGGAAGCCATTGGCAATGTCGATCAGGCCGCCGCCAAAGCGTCCGGATCCGACGAGCTCGCGGAACACGCACATGATGACCAGCACGCAGGTATAGCCGAGCCCCTGGAAGATCCCGTCGAAGAAGCTGTCCTTGACGGAGTTCTTCTGGCAGAAGGCCTCTGCGCGGCCGATGATGATGCAGTTGACGACGATCAGCGGGATGAACACGCCGAGCGCCGCACTCAGCGCCGGGATAAAGGCCTGGAGCAGAAGGTCGACGATGGTGACGAAGCCCGCTATGACGACAACGAAGATCGCAAGGCGGATTTCATCCGGGATGATCTTGCGGAGCGCCGCAACGACGACGTTGCAGCAGGTGAGGATAATCAGGACCGAGAGTCCCATGCCGACGCCGTTGAAGAGCGTCGTGGTGATGGCCATGGTCGCACACATGCCGATCTGCTGTACGAGAACGGGGTTGTTGGTGATCAGGCCTTCCTTAAACTGTTGTTTGCGATTCATCTTGCCTCAACCTCCTTAACCCAGAGCCGCGACGCAGGCGATGGAGGTCGCCGTCGCGTTCGTAACCGCTGTGGAAGTGATGGTAGCGCCGGCCAGTGCGTCGATGGAGCCGCCCGCCTTGGAGAGCGCGATGCCTCCGTCCTGTCCGACGAACTGCTCACGGAAGGCCACGCCCGCCTCGGAGCTGGATGCCGCAACGGCGCCCAGGCCGGAGGTCTCGGAGTGCTCGATGATCGAGATGCCGGTGCACTTCAGGTCGGTACCCACACCGCAGGCCATCGTGATGCTGCCCTGCGCGCCGGAGAAGGTGGAGACCACAACGTAGCCGTTGCCGTCATTGGACTTCTGGACGCTGTCCACGGTCGGGAATGCCGCCTTGTCGAAGTCCGTCTCGGTATAGCCGCTGGACGATTCGAGCACTGCCGCGTAGGCCTCAAACTCCTTCTGATGCTTCATCTGGTAGATCCGGTCATAGGTCAGGGCATTCACGACGCCCAGTATGCCGGCGGTGACAGCGCAGATCAGGAACAGGACAAGCGCAAGCTTGACAATCTTGTTATTCATTTCGCCGCCTCCTTTGCCGCTTTCTTCGCAGCCTTTGCCGCGGCAATATCCTCCTTGCTGACGCCGAACTGGTGGCGGTGGAAGCCCTTGTCGATCGCCCAGGTGCAGAGGTTCATGATCAGGATGGCGTAGGTGGTGCCCTCCGGGAACCCGCCGAAGTAGCGGATCAGCACCGTCAGCAGACCGCAGCCGACGCCGTAGAGCAGCTGGCCGTTCAGCGTCACCGGGCTGGTCGCATAGTCCGTCGCCATGAAGAAGGCGCCGAAGACCATGCTGCCGGAAAACAGATTGTAGACCATCCAGTCAAAGTGGCCGAAGCCCTCTCTTCCGGAGAGCAGGGTCACAATCGCGACGGTCCCGATGAACGAGACGGGAATCCGCCAGGAGATGACGTTGCGGTAGATCAGATAGCCGCCGCCGATCAGGATCGCCAGGGTGCTGATCTCGCCGATGCTTCCGGGGATGTAGCCCATGAAGAGGTGATTGACGTCAAAGTACGCCGGCATGGTCCCGGAATAGAGGCCGGCCAGCGGGGTCGCCATCGTGGTTCCGTCCACGGTCCCGCTCAGCGCATTGGGGATGGACCAGTTGGCCATAATCAGCGCATAGCTGGAGAGGAGGAAGGCGCGTCCGGCGAGGGCGGGGTTCAGGAAGTTCTTCCCGATGCCGCCGTAGAGCTGCTTCACCACCACGATGCCGAAGAGCGTGCCGATCGGTGCAATCCACCAGGGGGCCGTGGGGGGCAGCGTCATGGCCAGCAGAAGGCCCGTCACAACCGCAGACAGGTCGCCGATGCTGGTTTCCTTATGGAACAGCTTTCGGTATCCCCACTCCCAGAAGACTGCAGACACCACTGAGCAGCAGACGACCAGCAGCACGTGCACGCCGAACTGCAGCACGGCGACGATCAGCGCCGGCATCAGCGCGATGATCACGTCCAGCATCAGGCGCCTGGTATCGGTCTCGGTGCGCACCTGAGGCTGAAAAGCCGCGTCAAGAATGATTCTCTCTTTTTTCTCGCTCATTTCTGTGCCTCCTTTGCCGCTCTGGCCTCGGCCTCGGCTTTTTCTTTCGCGGCCTTGGCCTGCAGCATGAGCTTTGCCGTCTTGAAGGCGTGGGTCAGGGGCATCCTCGCCGGGCAGTTGAAGGAGCAGCTTCCGCATTCAAAGCAGTCGTTGACGTGGTACTTCTCCAGGTTCTCATAGTCGCCCTTCTTATAATACATGTACATGAAAACGGGCTCGAGATTCATGGGGCAGACCTGGATGCACTTGCCGCAGCGGATGCACTGCGGATTCTTCAGGTTCCGGTCCTCCTGCTTCGTAAAATACAGAACGCCGGCCGTACCCTTGATGGTGGGCGCGTCGAGACTCGTCGCGCAGATGCCCATCATCGGTCCGCCGAGGACGACCTTCTTCGGGTCCTTCACGAAGCCGCCGCACTGTTCGGCAAGATAGCCGAGAGGGGTTCCGATCCTCGTCAGGGCGTTGTGCGGTCCGTCCAGGGCGCTGCCGCCCGTCGTCACGATGCGTTCGATCACGGGTTTCCCCTCATAGCAGGCCTGATAGACCGCATAGCAGGTCCGGGTGCTGATGACGCAGGCGCCGACGCCCGCCGGCAGCCCGCCGGGTTTGACCTCGCGGCCGGTGACGGCCTTGATCTGCATCTTCTCGCCGCCCTGCGGGTACTTTACAGCCTCGGGTACAATTTCGATGCCGTACTGCTCGGGATGCTTGGAGTTCAGAAGATTGATGGCGTCCTGTTTGTTGACCTCGATGCCGTAATATGCCTTCTCGACGCCGCAGGCGATGCGGACAAGCTCGATCCCCTTCAGGAGCTGCTCCGGAAAAGTCAGCATGGTCAGATGGTCGCCGTTCAGATAGGGTTCGCACTCGGCGCCGTTGATGACCAGCTTGTCGACCTTGCCGATGCCGCTGCGGATCTTGAAGGCAGTCGGGAACATCGCTCCGCCGAGTCCGACAACGCCGGCTTCGCGGATCCGGGCAAGAATCGCCTCCGGGCTCTTTCGCTCCTCTTCGGTCAGCGGTGCGAGATCATGACATGGGGTATCCTGATAGTCGTTCTCGATCACGACCGACATGACCATATCTCCCAGAGGATGCGGTCTCGGTTCCACAGCAACCACCTTGCCTGAAACGGAAGCGTGAACCGGCGCGGAAACAGGTGCGGGATTCTCCCCGATCTTCTGGCCCATCTTCACATAGTCGCCCTTCGCCACCAGGGGCTTGCAGGGAGCGCCGATGTGCTGGACCATTGGGATCACCACCTGTGCAGGCGGCGTCACTACATTGACCGGCACCTGGGGAGCCTTCATGTAGTTGGGATGAACACCGCCCTTAAACGTATGGGTCATAAGCTTCACCTCGTAAAATGATTTCCCAAAAGTTTACAAATTATATAATATCATAAAACTGCCGAATCTGTCCATAGCAATTTGTGTATATTAACAAGATAAGTTCTTAACAAAGCCTGCATCTTTGGTGTTGATTTTTCTCCGGGTCCGGTTATAATAATCCGGAAGAACAAACAGCACGGAGGTATGATACGGGATGAAAGCCATCGTCAGTGTCTTTGCGCGGGATTCACGCGGGATCACCGCCTACGTAACGTCGCTCCTGGCCGAGCGGGACATCAACATCCTCGACATCAGCCAGACGCTGATGCAGGAGTATTTTGCGATGATCATGCTGGTCGATCTGGAAGCCTGCCCGCTCCCCTTCCACGAGCTGGCCGAATGGCTGAAGCGGAAGGGAGAGGAACGCGCGCTCGATATTCACATCCAGCGCTCGGATATTTTTGAGGCGATGCATCGGATATGAGCTACCTGATGAACAGCAGCGAGATTCTCCAGACGATCGAGATGATCGATCAGCAGCATCTCGACGTGCGTACCGTCACCATGGGCATCAGCCTTCTGGACTGTGCCGATCCGTCCGTCGAGCGCTGTGCGGAGAAGATCTATGAGAAGCTATGCCGCAGGGCCGAGCGGCTCGTTCCCGTCTGCGTCGGCATCGAGCAGGAATTCGGCATCCCGATCGTGAACAAGCGGGTATCCGTGACTCCCGTCTCGATCGTCGCGGCCTCCTGCCTCGATGAAAACTACACTCCCATTGCCAAGGCTCTGGACCGCGCCGCCGGCACCCTCGGCATCAACTTCATCGGAGGGTTTTCGGCCCTGGCGCAGAAGGGCTTCACTGAGAGCGACCTGCGCCTGGTCCGCTCCCTGCCCGAGGCGCTGACCGAGACCGCCCTTGTCTGCGGCAGTGTCAACATCGGCTCCACCAAAGCCGGCATCAACATGGACGCCGTCCGGCTGATGGGTCAGATCATCCGCGACACTGCGGACCGCGACCCCATGGGCTGCGCCAAGCTCGTCGTCTTCTGCAACGCCGTGGAGGACAATCCCTTCATGGCCGGCGCCTTTCACGGCGTCGGCGAGCCGGAGTGCGTCATCAATGTAGGCGTATCCGGGCCGGGCGTCGTCGCGCACGCGCTGAAGAACTGCCGGGGCGAGCGCATCGACGTCGTTGCCGAGACCATCAAGCGCACCGCCTTCAAGATCACCCGCATGGGACAGCTCGTGGCCCAGGAGGCCTCGCGCCGTCTGCAGGTGCCCTTCGGCGTCGTCGACCTCTCGCTAGCGCCCACCCCTGCGGTCGGTGACAGCGTGGCGGAGATCCTCGAGCTCATCGGGCTCGAGCGCTGCGGCACCCACGGGACCACCGCCGCACTTGCGCTGCTGAACGACGCGGTCAAGAAGGGCGGCATCATGGCCTCCTCGCACGTGGGCGGTCTTTCCGGCGCCTTCATCCCGGTCTCGGAGGACGCCGGAATGATACGGGCCGCAGAAGAGGGCGCCCTCACCATGGACAAGCTGGAAGCGATGACCTGCGTCTGCTCGGTCGGCCTCGACATGATCGCCGTTCCGGGAGATACCCCGGCTGAGACGCTCTCCGCAATCATCGCCGACGAGGCCGCCATCGGCATGATCAACAGCAAGACGACCGCCGCGCGCCTCATCCCCGCCGTCGGAAAGGCGATCGGCGACCGGGTCGATTTTGGCGGTCTGCTCGGTTCCGCTCCGGTGATTCCTCTGCACACCGGTTCGGCAAAAGAGTTCATCTCCCGCGGGGGCCGCATCCCTGCGCCGATCCACAGTCTGCGAAACTGAACACGCAGCTCCCATCTTTACAGCCAAACAGACACAGCACTGCCGGCAGAATCACTGCTCAGGCTGCTGTGTCTGTTTTTCAGGTTCCGGACCTTTGCTGTCCTCTGTTCTTTTCCTTCTCGTCCTTCAGCCTTTTCCGCACATACCGGAAAGCCGCTTCCTCTCCCTGCTCTTTCAGGATCCGGAGCATCCCTTCAATTTCGCGTACCGTGTCCGGGTGCATGGTCCCCTCCGGGATGTGGTGGACGAGGTATTCGTACGGCGCGGCATCGGTATACTTCTCCCCCAGATAGATCCTGCTCGCGGCAATCCGGTCGCAGAACATCTCGGCGACATAGCAGATCGGCATCGGGTTTCCGGCGTAGATCACATTCCCGTCGTCAGTCGTCTGCCAGTCGATCCAGTATTCAAAGTGATGCCTGTTCCGCCCCTTGTGGTGCAGCCACGCCAGGGTGATCCCCGTCTCGCGGCGCTCCGCGTCGTTCGGGCTCTCAAAGCCGCGGTAATACTTTGCGCCCCGCCAGAACTCCGTGGGCGAATACTTGCTCAGGTCGTGCAGCAGTCCCTGTCTGATCAGGCCGAGGCGCAGGCAGTAGCTGCACACCAGGTGACGGTGCCTTGTGATGGTTCTGAAATGCGCAATCGGATGCATCGCCTGTACTCCTTCCCTGTCTTCAGATCAGCCGCAGAATCTCCCCGCTGATCTCATCGACTCCCCGCATGCTTCCGTCTGCGCCCACGCATTCGATCACGCGCCAGCCCAGTTTCTCCGCGCAGTAATCCGCCGCCTCCCGGCACCGTTCCAGATACAGGCGGTCCCGTTCATGGATGTCTTTTTTCTCCTCATGGCCGTGGTAGCGCTCCGTCATCAGCTTCTGGCTCAGTTCCGGGGCCACGCGCAGATAGATCACCAGACTCGGGGCCGGGATGCCCAGCAGTCTGTACTCGTAGTCAAAGAGCCAGTCCAGGAAGGGATCCCATTCGCTCCGGTCCAGTTTGCTGCACTGGTGGACCGCATTGGAGGTGGTATAGCGGTCGGCAATGACAGTCCCCTTTTCCAGATCGTCTTTCCAGTCGCTCCTGTAGCCGGCATAGCGGTCCACCGCAAAGAAGCTGGAGGCAGCATAGGCGTTGACGTCGTCCGGATGCGTGCCGAAGGCTCCGGCCAGGTACATCTTCACCAGGGCCGAGCTGTCGCTGTCATAGTTGGGAAACGAGACCCTTCGGACGTGTTCTCCCCTCTCCCGGAGCCGTTCCGCGAGGCGCGCCGTCTGGGTAGCCTTCCCGCTCCCGTCGAGGCCCTCAATCACAATCAGTCTGTTGACCGCAGATTCTTTCTCCATCGTTCCGTTTCACTCCGCCCGGCTCAGAAAGCCGAACCGAGATACCCCTCCAGAATCAGACTTGCCGCTACAGCATCCACGCTGCCGCGGTGCTTTTTCTCGCGCTTTCCGTTCATGTGCAGGATCTGATGGGCCTCCACCGTGGTGCGGCGCTCGTCCCAGAGCAGGACCTCCGGTGCGCCCTTCTCAAGCAGCAGGTCCCGGAAGGCGCGGCTTTTCTCCGCCCGGGTCCCCTCGCTGCCGTCCATATTCTTCGGCAGGCCGAGGATGAGTTTTCCGACCCCTCTGGCCGCAGCCTCCCGGCATACCGTCTCCGCAAGGCGTTCCAGATTCCACTCCTCCACCGTCCAGGCCTCACCGCACAGGATCCCCATCGGGTCCGAAACCGCCAGTCCCGTTCTCGCGTCTCCGAGGTCGATCGCCATCACACGCACTGCCTTCTCATCCTCTCTCCGATTCAGGTCTCTTTCATCCGCACACGGGTAATCGTGTACGGATTTCTCGTCTATGATAGCATGAATCAGATTTTGTTGCAAGAACACAAAAAAATTCTTGACTTTCGGAAAGAAATCAATATAATAATATGGCCTGTGCAGACAGGTAATATCCTTGCTCCCGCCGGGATGCGGGGGCCAATTGACCATAAGGAGGTGCAACCATGGCAAAAGCAAGCGAAAAGTACGAAGTGATGTACGTCATCAGCCCGAAGCTCTCCGAGGAGGAGACCGCGGCAGTCGTAGAGAAGTTCAAGGCACTTGTGGAAGCAAATGGTACGCTGGATGAGCTGGAGGAAATGGGTAAGCGCAAGCTGGCCTATGAGATCAACTACATCACGGAAGGCTACTATGTGCTGATGAAGTTCACAAGCGGTCCGGAGTTCCCGGCCGAGCTTGACCGTATTCTCGGCATCACGGACGGTATTCTGCGCCGTCTCATCACCCTGCGCACCGAATAAGGAGCATATCACATGTTAAACCACATCGTGATCATGGGTCGTCTGACCCGCGACCCGGAGCTGCGCTATACGCAGTCCCAGATTCCCGTCGCATCCTTCACCGTGGCAGTCGACCGCGACTTTGGCGGCCGCGACGGTGCGGAGAGACAGACGGATTTCTTTGACTGCTCTGCATGGCGCTCCACCGGTGAGTTTGTCAGCAAGTATTTCCGCAAAGGCAGCATGATCGTTGTTTCCGGCCGCATGCAGTCCCGCAAGTTCCAGGACCGCGACGGCAACAACCGGACTGCCTGGGACATTCAGGCCGACAACGTCTATTTCGGCGAGAGCAAGCGTGACAATGACAGCCAGGGCAGCGGTTACGGCCCGTCCGGCTACAGCAGCCAGAACAGCTACAGCAACAGTCAGAACAGTTACAGCGCACCGTCCGGCTTCGGCGGCCAGAATGCAGCCGCGCCGCAGGTCAGTCCCAGTCCCTTTGAGGATCTCGAGGACGACGGTGATCTGCCCTTCTGATAAAACAGAAACAACACTAAATAAGAAGGAGGTTTCCGACAGTGCCTTTTGATAAGAACAATCCGAAGACCCGCCGTCGCAGAAAGGTCTGCCAGTTCTGCGCGGACAAGGCCACTTTCATCGACTATAAGGATACCGCGAAGCTTCGCCGTTTCCTCTCCGAGCGCAGCAAGATTCTCCCCCGCCGTACGACCGGCACCTGCGCCATGCATCAGCGTGAGCTCACCGAGGCCATCAAGCGTGCCAGACAGGTTGCGCTTCTGCCCTACGTGACCGACTGATCTGCAGTGATCCAGCCGCCGGCGTTTATTCCCCGGGCGGCTTCACAGGAAAACGACCATCAGGAGTAATGTTACTTCTGCATGGCCGTTTTCTTTTTGTCTGAGCTTTCTGTGGAAAAAAGCAGGAGGATGGGATATAATACGGGCAGGATGACAGCGGCAGGTCGTATGGTCCTGCCTGCAAAAAAGCATCCTGAGAGGGAGGATTTACCGTGAAAGTGATTGATCTCACACAGGTGATAGAGAGCTCCATGCCGGTCTATCCGGGTACCGAGCCGCCGATCCTTGAGCCGGCCAGCACCTTTGAAAAGGACGGATACCGGGAAACCAGAATATCCATGTTCACGCACACCGGCACTCATATGGACCCTCCGGCGCACCTTTATCCGGGCAGAACGACGCTGGATGCTTTCCCGCCGGAGCAGTTTATCGGAAAGGCTCTGGTGGTCGACTGCTCTTCACTGAAGGAAGGCGAGCCCATCACCATGGAGCATCTGCTTCGCTATGGAGCCAGAGCGGAGCAGGCAGATTTCCTGCTGTTTCGCACAGGCTGGGATGTGCGCTGGGGGACAGACGCATACTTTGGCGACTATCCCTGCATCGATGATGCGGTTCTGGATTATATTCTTGCCGGATCTTACAAGGGAATCGGATTTGACGTGATCGGCCTGGACCCGATCGGAGACTGTAATCTTACAAGGCACAGGAAACTTTTCAGGAGCAAGGATATTGTAAACATCGAAAACCTCTGCAACCTGGAGCTGTGCGGCGAAGATCTTTTCTGGTTCAGCTGCTTTCCGCTGAAGATTCTCGATTGCGACGGGTCGCCGATCCGTGCAGTCGCATGGTTTGATTAAAGCAGCAGCTGGTGGTTGATCATGCATACCTTGTCTCTTGATATGCTCCCGGTTGACTTTGACCAGAAAACCAAGTGCTGTTGCTTACATCATTTGAGTCTTTCGCACAGGGGCAGGAGTTCTTCCAGTCGGGCGACGATGCGCTTCTGCTCGGCAAGCGGTGGAAGGGGAAAAAGGTAATTTCGCAGAAGGTTCAGGGAAACAAAGGATTGCACACTGGCATTAGCAATTGCCTTCATATCTGTTTGTGCTTTCTGCAAAAAAAGTAACACATATCTCATGTCGAGCAAGGAAGCATCAATTTGCTTGAAAAGTGCCATATTCTTGATGCAGAACTCACGATCTTTCTTTACTAAAACTGGGTTTCCAATTGTGCCAATCATCGCGAACAGGATATCCCCGTCATCAACGTGCGATCGCATGTTTATTGCGGTTGCATCTTCAATTGAGATGTCCTTCGCAGTTTCAAAATCTATTTTCCCATCAAGAAGATTCTTGCTGGTCACAAGAGGGATGCCGGATGCAACATATTTGGGGGTATCATGTGTTCCATCGCGCACATCAACAACATTGGAAAACCGTACCCACTTCCAGCTCTCCGGGATCTCAAAAGGAATCTCAGCCTCCGAGATTTCCGGCAGGGGCTTTTCTTTTTTGATCTTCCCGGCTTTGACGAGGGCCTGCTTTTCGGCCTGGATCTGGCGGTAGAGTTCTTCGCCAGTGCCTTCCTCAGGGCGTTGCTCCACCAGCTTGCCCTGGATGGCCATCTGCAGGATGGACTTCTGCATATCGACCGGGAAGCGCTTATTGAAGTCCTCCAGACGGCTCCACGCCTTTTCATAGCGATCGATCAGCGGCAGCAGCTCTTCGATCTTTGCCACGATGCGCTTCTGCTCGGCCAGCGGTGGGAGGGGGCAAATCACCTTATGAATTGCCTCGCTGGATAAGCCCTGAATGGCTACACCGTGGCCTCTAAGACGCCCGGTGAATTTGTATAGGTAGAACATGTAATAGTAGTATTCTATTGAAAGCTCATAATACGGTCTGAGCCTGTGTACATGGTTTTGAATACAGACTTCTTCATCATAAGCCCAAATAGCGGAGCGCCCGCAGTCGCCACCCTCGCACACCAGTAAGTCGCCTTTTCGAGTAGAACAGCGCTCAATCTCTTGTTCTGTGAACGGCATCTCTTTAACTTTAGAAAAGTCAAAACAACCCCAGTAAAGGTTAGATGTCGTTATGAATTTTCGGATGGTCCCGCTTGTCGAACCGGATGCATTCTGAGCTTTGCCGGTATTGTGAAGGAAGATATCTCCTATGTATACCCACTTCCAGCTCTCCGGGATCTCAAAGGGAATCTCATTCTCTGTGATCTCCGGCAGGGGCTTTTCTTTTTTAGTTTTCCCGGCTCTGATCAGCGCTTGCTTCTCGGCCTGGATCTGTTTGTACAGTTCCTCCACTGTCCCCTCCTCGGGGCGCTGTTCCACCAGTTTTCCCTGAATGGCAAGCTGCAGGATGCTGCTTTTCAGTTCCTGGGGCGTCATTTGGCACCGTCCTTGTCCGCTAAAGCCTTCACCATTCTGTCAAAATCAGACTCTATGG
>JAILFJ010000062.1 GCA_024697625.1 Oscillospiraceae bacterium | reverse complement strand
CGGCGGGCGCAGAGATGCACAAAGGGCTCGGCCGACCACTTGGCCTTGTAGTAGTAAAACGCATCCTTCCGCAGCGTCCGATCATGGCTGACGAGGCCCTTGCCGTTGATGTATTTTACGCCGCCCTCGCTGCGCCGGTCGCTGGAAAAGTCGAACATGTTCCAGATGAAGCTGCCCCAGAGGTAGTCCTTGCTCTGCAGGACCGGATAAACCGTCTCATGCCAGAGCGCCTGGAACTCCTCGGAGTAGTCCTTGACCCTCGGGGTCTCGCTGTGCAGCTTCACGTTGCAGTCCACACCGTACTCACTGATGCCGAGAGGCATTTCCGGGCGCTGGGCGTGGTAGTTATCCAGGTATTTTGAATAGTCCGGCATCTCGCCGTAGTACCAGCCGAAGTACAGGTTGTAGCCCACCATATCGGTGATGGCATTGAGCTGGCTTGCGGGCTTTACGTTATAGAGGTTTGCCGCTGTCACAAGCCGGTTCGGATCGAGCCGCTTCGCCAGCGCGGTCAGCACCCGGCACTCCTCGTGCATAAAGGGCGCGTCCCGGAACATGCCGATCTCGTTCTGGATCCCCCAGCAGAAGATCGAAGGATGATGGATGTTCTGCAGTACAAGCTCGATGAGCTGCTGCTCGATGTTGGCGTAGAGCGCGCCGTTCTCCGTCATCTTCAGCATGGGGACTTCCGCCCAGCAGAGCAGCCCGTCCTCATCGCAGCGATCGTAGGTGTGCTGCGGATGCTGGTAGTGGCTCAGGCGGATCGCATTGGCGCCGATCTCGCGGATCAGCGCAAAGTCCTCGTCGATCTGCTCCCTGCTCACGGCGGAAAACACGCCGGCGCGGTCCTGATGCTTGGCGACGCCACAGAGCTTTATGTGCTCGCCGTTGAGGCGTAGGCCGTCATCCGGGCTCATGCTGACCGTACGAAAGCCAACGCGGATCTCCGCTTCGTCAGCCGTCTCGCCGTCGATCTGCAGCTCCGCCCGGAGCGTGTAAAGCTCCGGTGCCTTTTTGCCGTTCCAGAGTTTCGGCTCCGGTACACGCAGAGAGACGCTTTCCTTCGCCGGAGCAGTGCTCTCGGCAGCCAGCTCACCCTCCGGGCCGGTCAGGGTGTAGACAATGCACGCGTCTTCCCTCTCGGTGCAGACATGTGGTTCCAACGCCAGCAGGCCGCTGCCGTCGTCCTGCACGGCCGCGCGGGCGATCACACCGTCGGTGCCGTAAAAGCAATAATCAAAATGGTCTTCGCTGGTGACCAGAAGATTCACATTCCGATACAGTCCGCCAAAGATCGTGAAATCTCCAAAATTGGGAGAGACATCCGCAGAGACACGGTTATCCAGCAGAGCCTCGATCCGCAGCTCGCCGCTTTTCAGCGCCGCTTCGGGCACCGGGAAGCGGAAACGGGCATAGGCGCCATTGTGCTCGCCGATCTCCTTGCCGTTGACGAAAACACGGCAGCGCTGATCGGCGCCTTCAAATTCCAGAAAAGCTTTTTTCCACGCCTTCCCGACCCCTATCTCTCTGCGATAGAGCACAAGACCGTGGTAAGGATCCTCCTCCCGATACCAGGTATGAGGAAGAGATACCGTCTCCCAGTCCAGATTCTCTCTTTCGACGGGGATGCCCCTAGGCAGCTTGATAAATTGCCAGCCTGCATTCAGCGAAATACGATTCATGGATGGTATTCCTTTCTAGATAGATCTTCTCTTTGTTCATTGGCATCATAGCGGAAATAGAAATGAAGAACAAGGCCTCCTGATAAAGTGGTAGCGAATCAATAAAATTGAATAGACGCCAACGGCAATTTCTATGATATAGTTTTATTAGAAAGTACTAAGCATAAGAGGCCCGGAGAATAGCCAAACCGGTCGAAATGTTTGAAGCTTGCAGGGACGTCACGAAAGATCATCCACGCAGCTTCGATCAGAATAAGCATGTTAATTCCACGGCCCCTGCCACTCCACAAACATGGCAGGCAAGCTGTGAAAAAAAGGAGGATAAAAAAGGCCTTGACTCAGGCTGCGGCAGTGTGGAGACCTGTCGCAACGCGGACTCTTCCAGCGCGGAGAGCCGTGAGTGCACATCAAGCGGAGGCTGTGTGCACGGAGTCGGAAAACATGGCAGAAGTCAAACTGGTAAACATCAAGAAGGTCTACCCCTACGTCAGCGGCGAAGAGAAGAAAAAGAACAAGAAAAAGGCTGCGGACGAACCCGAAAAGAAGAAAGTGAACCTGCAGATCACCGATGAAGGCGTCGTTGCCGTTCAGCAGTTCAGCCTGGACATCAAGGACAAGGAATTCATCGTGCTGGTCGGACCCTCCGGCTGCGGCAAGTCCACCACCCTGCGCATGGTCGCGGGTCTGGAAGAGATCTCCGGCGGCGAGCTGATCATTGACGGCAAGGTCATGAACGACGTGGCCCCCAAGGATCGTGACATCGCTATGGTTTTCCAGAACTACGCTCTGTACCCCCATATGACCGTGTATGACAACATGGCCTTCTCCCTGAAGCTGCGCCACACTCCCAAGGACGAGATCGACCGCAAGGTGCGCGAGGCTGCTGAGATCCTGGACATCACCCAGTATCTGCAGCGCAAGCCCAAGGCTCTGTCCGGCGGCCAGCGCCAGCGCGTTGCCATCGGCCGCGCCATCGTGCGCGCCCCGAAGGTGATGCTGATGGACGAGCCTCTGTCCAACCTGGACGCAAAGCTCCGCAACGAGATGCGCGCGGAGATCATCAAGCTGCGCCAGCGCATCGACACCACCTTCATGTACGTGACCCACGACCAGACCGAGGCCATGACCCTGGGCGACCGGATCGTCATCATGAAGGACGGCTACATCCAGCAGATCGGCACGCCCCAGGAAGTGTTCAACCATCCGGCGAACCTGTTCGTTGCCGGCTTCATCGGCATGCCCGTCATGAACTTCTTCGACGCCGAGCTCAAGCGCGAGGGCGACAAGTTCTTCGTGGAAGTGGGCGGCATCAAGGTGCGGCTCAGCGAGGACAAGGAAGAGCGCCTGCTGAAGAACGACGT
>JAILFJ010000001.1 GCA_024697625.1 Oscillospiraceae bacterium | reverse complement strand
AAAATCAACTCTTGATTCGCTTTCCAGCTCTCAAAAGAATTTCGGAGTCATACTTAATGCTCCATTAAATAAAACCCGTTCTGGTGCGCTTATTTAGCATAAGCTGTTTGCATTGTTCAATTTTCAAGGTACATCCGCTGCATTCTTTTGAGCCTTCAGGCTCTCTCGCGACAGCTTGACTAATATAGCACAGGCTAAATCATTTGTCAAGTGGTTTTTTTCATTTTCTTGAAAAAACCTGAAAATAATTTTTGGGCTCATGCGTATGCCTCTTTCAGAAGCAGCCGCTGCATCATCCGGATCTCCCAGCCTGCCTTCGCTGTCGCTCTCTGCCGATGCAGAGAACCGCGCAGTGTCGGTTAATATACACCGTGCGGTTCCCTTTGTCAATGCATTATTCTATTATTTTTGATCTTCTGCCGTATCTCCGGTCAGCTGTCTCCGATCGTTCCGATATAGGGAAGCGGTTCCTTCTTTCCGTTCAGCGCGTTGGTCATGCCTTTGTAGATCAGATACAGCCGCGCCAGTGTCACAATCCATCCAAAGCCGACAAAGGAGGTGATCACATCTGCCACAATCCCGAAGAGGAACAGCTTGAGACCCTGTTTGGCATGGAACTTCGCATATTCATCGTTCGGTGTGAAGACATAGGGCAGGGCAAACAGCACGCTCAGATAACTGAGGGCAGCCAGGGCCTTGTTCCCTTCTCCGGCTGCAGAACCGCTGTTTCGGGTGGTGTCATCCGTTCCCGGTGCAGAATAAGCGCGCGCACGCTGTTCCGCCTGTCTGCGTTCGTACTCTTCCTTTGCCCACTGACGGTCCCTTTCCTGCTGCTCCCGTCTGGCAGCTTCACGGGCAGCCTGCTCCTCTCTGTGCTGTTTCTCCTGTTCCGCCCACTGGCGGTTCTGCTCCTGCGAGCGTTTTCTCTGCTCGTCGAGCTGCTGTCTCAGCGCCTCAGCGCTGGTTTCTTTCGGTCTGTACTGCTGAGCAGCGCTGCTCCGTCTTCGACCGCTGCTGTATTCCGTTTTCGGCGGTTCTGCGGCAGGATCATAGCCGCAGGCAAGGCATACTGTCTGCCCATCCGGTATGTATGCACCGCATTTTATACAATACGCCATGTCTCCGCTCTTCCTTTCTATATGATTATTCCGCTCTTCCTTTTACTTTTTATCCGCGATCTCGGATGCAAGCTTTTCCAGGAAGGCTTCCAGAGTCATCGCTCCAAGGTCTTCACCCGAGCGTGTGCGTACGGCCACCAGACCGGCTTCGGTCTCCTTATCGCCGATAACCAGCATGTAAGGGATCTTCTCCAGCTGCGCGCTGCGGATTTTATAGCCGATCTTCTCGTTTCTGAGATCCGTCTCGGCGCGGATCCCTGCCTGATCCAGCTTCTTTGCGACCTCCTCGCTGTAGGCGGCAGAGCGGTCTGTGATCGGGAGGATCTTAACCTGCACGGGAGCAAGCCATGTCGGGAATGCCCCTGCATAGTGCTCTGTGATCACACCGATGAAGCGTTCGATGGAACCGAAGACAACCCGGTGGATCATGACAGGGCAGACGTCCTTCCCCTCCGTATCCACATAGCTCAGGTCAAAGCGACCGGGCAGCTGATAGTCAAGCTGGATCGTGCCGCACTGCCAGGTCCGCCCGAGACTGTCTTCAATATGGAAGTCCAGCTTCGGACCGTAGAAGGCTCCGTCTCCGGGGTTGACGGTATATTCCTTGCCGATCGAGGTGATCGCATCGGCAAGCGCGGCTGTCGCGATGTCCCAGTCCTCTACAGAGCCGATATGATCCTCCGGCATCGTGGACAGTTCAATCTTATAAGGCAGTCCAAACACGGAATATACTTCATCGAACAGGCGGGCAATCCGTACAACCTCGTCCTTGATCTGGTCTTTTCTGAGGAGGATGTGCGCATCGTCCTGCGTAAAGCAGCGCACGCGGAACATGCCGTGCAGCGCCCCGGAAAGCTCGTGGCGGTGCACAAGCCCCAGTTCCGCATATCGCAGCGGAAGCTCCTTGTAGGAGTGCGGTTCCAGATCGTACACCAGGATACTGCCGGGGCAGTTCATGGGCTTGATGGCAAAATCTTCACCGTCAATCACAGTGGTGTACATGTTGTCTTTATAGTGATCCCAGTGGCCGGAGGTCTCCCAGAGCGTTCTGCGCATGATCTGCGGTGTGGAGATCTCAACATAGTCCCACTTTCTGTGAACCTGTCGCCAGTAGTCAATCAGCGTATTGCGCAGGACCATGCCCTTGGGCAGGTAGAACGGGAATCCGGGTGCCTCATCACGGAAAGCAAACAGACCGAGCTCCTTGCCGAGACGGCGGTGATCACGCTTCTTTGCCTCCTCAAGCTGAAGCAGATATCTGTCCAGCTCTTCTGTTGTACGGAAGGCGACACCGTTGATGCGGGTGAGCATCTTGTTGTTGCTGTCGTCTTTCCAGTAGGCGCCGGACTGCTGCGTGATTTTGAAGGCCTTGAGCGCCTTGGTATAAGTGATGTGGGGTCCGAGACACATGTCGACATATTCGCCCTGCTGGAAGAAGCTGAACTCTGTCTCGTCTGCGAGATCCTCCATATGTTCGAGCTTATACTTCTCCCCGCGTTCCTCCATCAGCTTCTTTGCATCCTCGCGGCTCAGCATGCAGGCCTTGAAGGGAAGATTCTCCTTGCAGATCTTCTTCATTTCCTTCTCGATGGCTTCCAGATCCTCATTTGTCAGTTTCCGGTCGCCCAGATCTACATCATAGTAGAAACCGTTCTGGGTCGCAGGGCCATAGGCAAAGTCCGCCTCCGGATAGAGCCGTTTGATTGCCTGGGCCATAATATGTGCAGCCGAATGACGAAGAACATGCAGTTCCTCTTCCTGCGGACATTCCGCAACCGTCCCGTCCTTGTAGATGATTTTCATTGTCTTTCCTCCCATAGAATAAACGCACCCTCGGCCTTTGCCAAGGGTGCATAGAATACACGGTTCCACCTTGCTGTTTTACTTCATTCACGCACGTGACGTGTGCATACGGGAAGGCATTTCCTCCTTCCGGCTCAGGAGCGGTCACCCTGCGCAGCCTCACCGGGTCGGCTCTCAGCCCTGGCCGTCCTCTCTGTGCGGGAAGATACGCTGTGTTCTCCTTCATTGCCTTTCTATTCAGTTCCTGCGTACTATAGCATTTTTGTACAGAACTGTCAATGACTTCCGGCAAAGTTCACAGGGCGCTCACACATTGAAGCGGAACTGCGTCACATCTCCGTCCTGCATCACATAGTCCTTGCCCTCCAGGCGGAAGAGTCCCTTCTCCCGCGCCGCCGCCACACTGCCGCAGCGCTTCAGGTCCTCGAAGGCAACGATCTCGGCGCGGATAAAGCCTCTCTCGATATCCGTGTGGATCTTCCCTGCCGCTTTCGGAGCTTTGGTCCCACGGACAATGGTCCAGGCATGGACATCGTCCTCCCCTGCCGTGAGGAAGGAGATATAACCGAGAAGATCGTAGGAAGTCCGGATCAGGCGGTCCAGGCCGGTCTCCGTGAGACCGAGGTCCTGCATGAACATCTCCGCTTCCTCCGGGTCGAGTTCCGAGATATCTTCTTCAAACTTCGCCGCAACCGGCAGCACAGCCGCGCCGTGTTTCTCGGCATAGTCCGAGAGTGCCTTGAAGTTGGCGTTCCCACAGTAGTCTGCCATACCCGTCTCATCGAGATTTGCCACATAGATGATCGGTTTGACCGTAAGGAGCCCACCGTCCGCCAGCATATCCCGGTCCTCTTCCGTAAACGCAAAGTCCCGCGCCGGTTTCTCATCGCTCAGATGGGCGATCAGCGCTTCGCAGGTCTCACACTCGTGCCGGTATTTTTTATCTCCGCCCTTGGCATTTTTCCTGGCGCGCTCCAGGCGGCGTTCCGTGATGTCCAGATCCGCCAGAATCAGTTCCATCTCAAAGGACTCGGCATCCCGCAGCGCGTCGGCCGGCTCCAGAAAGACGGTGTCGTCGTCAAAGCAGCGCACAACCTCTACCAGCGCATCCACCTGTCGGATCGCCTGAAAGATCTCATTCCCTTTTCCGCCGCCGACGCTTACGCCTACCACATCCACAAAATCAATGGTGGCCGGAGAATACTTCTTCGGGTGATAATACTCCGCAAGCCAGTCGAGACGCTCGTCCGGCACCTTTGCCGTCCCGATATTGGGTTTTGCCCCGCTGTTTGAGTAGCTGCCGGTCTCCGCCTTCGAGCCGGTCAGCGCGTTAAACAGGGTCGTCTTTCCCGTGTTCGGGAGCCCGACAATTCCTAATTTCATATCGTTGTATCCCTATTCCCTTCACAATAATCAGCTGTTTATATTCTGCTCTCTGTAATCATCATTCTTATTGCGTTCTGCTTATATGTCGTGCAGATCTGTCCTTCAGGCAGCGCGCACAGGGCGTCATAGCTTCACTCCGGACCGGCCGGCCCAGTTGTCAGCTCATACTTAGGCGGATTCTCTATGCTGTCCGGAAGAATCCCGTAGCCGTGAATAAACCGGCAGCTCCAATAGTCGTAGTAGGTAAACTCCTGTACGCTGTCGCTGTGGTTTCCCTCAATGGTCTTCAGCTGTGCCGTCTCCCGGTCGAAATCCACCACGATCCCGACATGATCCGCCTTTCCGTCATCATAGTCAAAGAAAACAATATCTCCCGGCTCCGGCTCATGGTCCTTCATCATCTCAAAACGGCCCTGCTTCTGAAGGGTGTTCACCCAGGACTGACATACCGCGTCATAGGGAAACTCCCTGGGTGTAATTCCCGCATAGTGGATGCAGAAAGACACAAACATCGCACACCAGTCCGCGTAGGGATACCCAAACCAGGCGCCATAGCGGGTATAGCCGTATCCGTCCCACAGGCCTCCCACATCAAAGTTCTTATAGCTTCTGGTATAGCCAAGCTGGGTCTTTGCGATCGCAATCACATCTTCCCGGCAGTTTCCGCTGAGCTCAAGGTTTCCGAAGCTGCGGATCCAGTCCTTTTCCGTCTCCAGATCCGCATAGGGATCGGGTTCCGGCTCCGGTCCGGTATCCATGAAGTCCTCTACCATGGTTTCCCACCAGTCGGCGGATGCGCCTGTCGGAAGCATCGCCACAAGGGCGGCAACGGTCACGGCAAGGGCCAGCACTTTTCTTAATTGTATATGAAAGAGACTCCTCATCTGTGCGGGAGCTTTCTCCTCCAGCATCTGTGTTTTCCTCCCTTTGCCGGCATGGCCTTCACTGCCGCAGCAACTGTATTTCTGTGCGTATATACGAACCATCCCATACAGGCAGCGCCTGCGCAGAAGCTCAGCGCGGCGATCAGAACGGTCCTTTTTGCCCGCTTCACACTCTTTTTGACTTTCTTTCCGGCTTTTTTTACTTCTTTTCCGGTTACATCCGCTACCGTGCGGCCAACCAGCAGTTTCGCTATCAGTCCCATGTCTGTCCCTCCAAAATGTCTGTTTCCGATCCTGTCCCCTGAACCGCGGACCGGTTTCTGATCAACATTATATATTTATTATACGCCAAAGAAGCGATTCTATCAAGAGATAAAACCGACATTTCCTCCAATCATCCGGATAATCCCCGGGATTTCTGAAATACGCTCTTGACAGTTGCGGTGAGAATTGGTATGATGAGTCATCTTTTTGGATAGGAGTTTATCCGAAGCAGGATACGACCTCTGCTGATTCAGCAGCCAAGGCCAGACGGACAGCCAGGTCGAATGCCGAACAGGCGGTTTCCCGCCATTATTGATTGAGTTAAAAGCTCAAGTTTTATAAGTTGGTCACTATAAACCAGTGCTGAAAAGCATGCAAACTTGTGAAATGGTCAATAAGAGTAGGTCAATCTTTGCGGAAAGATAACTCGATATGCTCCGGTTTCTCACAGGACTGCGTGTATTTTGGCACGCAGTCCCTTTTTTATTCATCTCTTTTTGGGAGGCAGCAACGCATGCGAAAAATCATCGAACTGAAGAACATCTCCAAGGCCTTTGACGGTGAGACGGTACTGGATCACATCTCGCTGGACATTTATGACAACGAGTTCATTACCCTGCTCGGTCCCTCCGGCTGCGGAAAGACCACTACGCTGCGCATCATCGCCGGCTTTGAGCAGCCGGACGAGGGCGATGTGCTCTTTCTCGGAGAAGACATCGCGTCGCTCCCCCCTCACAAGCGCAATGTGAATACCGTTTTTCAGCGCTATGCCCTGTTCCCTCACCTGAATGTCTTTGAGAACATCGCATTCCCCCTGCGCGAGAAGCATGTTCCGCACGAGGAGATCAACGGCAAGGTCGAGGAGATGCTCAAGCTGGTGGCTCTCACCGGATTTGAGAAGCGTTCGGTTACCTCTCTCTCCGGCGGTCAGCAGCAGCGCGTTGCCATTGCCCGTGCGCTGGTCGGGCATCCGAAGGTTCTGCTTCTGGATGAGCCCCTCGCCGCCCTGGACCTCAAGCTCCGCAAGGACATGCAGCAGGAGCTGAAGGGGATCCAGAAAGCCACCGGGATTACCTTCGTCTTTGTCACGCACGACCAGGAAGAAGCCCTCTCCATGTCTGACACCGTGGTTGTCATGTCCGAGGGCAAGATTCAGCAGATCGGCACTCCGATCGATATCTACAACGAGCCGCAGAACGCCTTCGTAGCCGACTTCATCGGTGAGTCGAATATTCTCAACGGCGTCATGATAGAGGATCAGAAGGTCCGTTTCTCCGGGCACGTCTTCGACTGTGTGGACGGCGGTTTCGGGAAAAACGAAGCAGTTGACGTCGTCGTCAGGCCGGAAGACGTCGACATTGTCCCGGAGGAGAAGGGTCATCTGCGCGGTGTGGTCAGCAGTGTGACCTTCCTCGGTGTGCATTATGAGATCATCGTCGACATCAACAACTTCAAGTGGATGATCCAGACCACGGATTTTGTCGATGTTGATGAGCATATCGGGCTGTATATTGAGCCGGATGCCATCCACATCATGAAGAAATCCAAGTATTCCGGCATGTTCGGAGACTACTCTTCCTTCAGCAACGAGTTTGACGAGCTGAGCGATGCTGAGGCTGTCGAAGACGAAAGTCTGTGACGAAAGGAGCCGGAAAGCGAAGTGAAAAAAAACAATACCCTGCTGCAGAGGCTGGTTATCGCCCCCTACTCGTTCTGGGCTCTGCTTTTTATCGTAGTACCGCTGTTCTTCGTGGCTTATTACGCCTTCACAGACTCCGGTTTCCACTTTACCACGGAGAACATCACCCGTTTCTTCACTGCCCGCTCCAGTATCACAGGTGATGACGGCACCGTCCGGGAGGTCTATACCTATCTTCTCATTTTCTGGCGCTCGCTGAAGCTGGCGCTGATCTCAACGGTAATCTGTCTGCTGCTTGGCTACCCCATCGCCTATATTCTCTCCCGTGCCTCTGACCGGACACAGAAGATTCTGATCACCCTGATCATGATCCCCATGTGGATGAACTTTCTGATCCGCACCTACGCCTGGATGACCATTCTCCAGGACACCGGAATTCTGAACGGCCTCCTGAAATCCGTCGGTCTGAGACCTCTGCACATCATCGGCACCGAAACCGCCGTCGTGATCGGTATGGTTTACGACTACTTCCCGTACATGATCCTGCCGATCTATTCCGTCATGGCCAAAATGGATATCAAACTCCTTGAGGCCGCCCGGGATCTGGGCTGCAACAGCTTTGGCGTTCTCCGCCGGGTTATCTTTCCCCTGAGCCTGCCCGGCGTCATCTCCGGCATCACCATGGTCCTGATTCCATCGATCAGCACCTTTTATATCTCCCAGAAGCTGGGCAACGGCAAGTTCTATCTGATCGGCGACGCGATTGAAGGTCAGTATGTGGCAAACAACCTGCACTTTGCCGCAGCAATCGCCTTTATTCTGATGATCGTTCTGCTGGTATGCATGGCCTTCATGCAGCGCTATGCCAACAGCAAGGCTGTCGCATAAGGAGGGGCCGGAATGAAACCTGCAGCCAAAATCTATACCGCCGTGATCCTGCTCTTCCTCTTCGCACCGATCGTGATTCTCCTGGTTTTCTCGTTTAATGCCTCCAAGAGCCTCAGTGTCATGTCCGGAAGTTCCCTCTACTGGTACCGGGAGCTGTTTCGGGATGCCGAGACGCTTGGTGCTGTCAGAAACACCCTGTTGCTGGCGATCTCCGCAGCGCTGATCTCAACCGTCATGGGAACCGCTGCCGCCGTCGGGATTCACCGGCTGCGCAGCAAATACCTGCGGGCTGCCATGGACACGGTCACCAACATCCCGATGATCAACCCCGACATCATCACCGGTATCTCGCTGATGCTGATGTTCGTCTTTGTCGGACGCCTCTTCGGAGCCGCGACAAGTCTGAATTTTGCCACAATCCTGATCGCCCATATTACCTTCTGTCTTCCCTATGTAATCCTTCAGGTGCTGCCGAAGCTTCAGCAGATGGACACCTCCCTTCCGGAGGCGGCCATGGATCTGGGCTGCACCCCGATGCGGGCCTTCCTGAAGGTTGAGATTCCCGAGATCATGCCCGGTATCGTCACAGGCCTTATCATGGCTTTCACGCTGTCTCTGGATGACTTTGTGATCAGTTACTTCACCTCCGGCAACGGCTTTGAGACACTTCCGATCCGCATCTATAACATGACGAAAAAGACCGTCACTCCAAAAATGTACGCGCTGTCGACGATTATTTTCTTCGTGATTCTGGCACTGCTTATCATGTCGAACCTGATTGACACCGCGGCTCCGGTCGTCGAAAAGCCCACCAGAGAGAGGAAAATCCGCACAGCCGCACAGAAGCGCCGCATCCGGCTGGCCGGCGCGATCGGTGCCGTCCTGGCAGTCAGTTTCATCGTAGTCATGATCGCCGGGGCACCGAAGAAGCCCGTTCTGAACGTATACAACTGGGGCGAGTACATCTCCGACGGCTCGGAGGACAGCTTCAATGCCATCAAAGGTTTTGAAACCTGGTATGAAGAAAACTACGGCTCTCCCGTAGAGATCAATTACTCCACCTTTGCATCCAATGAGGATATGTACGCCAAGCTCTCCAGCGGTGCCGTCAGCTACGACGTAGTGATCCCGTCGGACTATATGATCGCCCGGATGGCGGACGAGGGCATGCTGCTGCCGCTGAACTTTGACAACATCCCGAACTATCAGTATATCGGAGAGAATTTCCGCGGTCTTTATTATGATCCGGAGGATCTGTACTCCGTCCCCTACACATACAGCTTTGTCGGCGTAATCTGGGATGCAAACCGGGTCGATGAGGCGGACACCGGAGACTGGGATCTGATGTGGAACTCCAAATATGCCGGGGATATTCTCCAGTTCAACAACTCCCGCGACGCCTTTGCCACGGCGCAGTACAAGCTCGGCCTTGACGTGAACAGTGCCGATCGGGAAGACTGGAACCTGGCTCTGCAGGAACTCAAACTCCAGCAGCCTCTCGTCAAGAGCTATGTCATGGATGAGATCTACAACATGATGGAATCCGGCGAAGCTGCCATCGCCGCATACTATGCCGGAGACTATTTCACCATGCTTGACGCCGAGGCAGACGACGTGGATCTCCGCTTCTATATGCCGGAGCAGACCAACTATTTCATCGACGCCATGTGCATCCCAAGCTGCTGTCAGAACAAGGAACTGGCGGAGGCATTCATCAACTATATGCTGGAGGAAGAGCCCGCCATCGCCAACGCGGAATACATCTGCTATGGCTGTCCGAACTCGCTGGTCTACGAGAGCGAGGAGTACGCCGAGGACATGGGCGAGGAAGCCATGGAGATCCTGTACCCTGACCTGGAGCACTTCAGCGAGCTGTATAACAGCTTCGCCTACCGGAACCTGAGCCCCGACATGCTGGGTTACGTCAACAGCCTGTGGGAGGAGCTCAAGATCAACTGAGGCCATGGTTCCACAACCGCCCTCAGCGGAGCGGGAAAGACATCGTGAGTGATACGAAGGGAGCCGACGACTGACCCAATGAGAGGGCAGCCGCCGGTTCCTTTCGTATGCGGGGACGGATGCGGGAAGATGTGCGAGACGGGGGCCTTGGACCCGCGACCGTGGGACGGAAGCGACTACCGCTACCCTACCTGCCCGCGTTGCTGAGCGACCGGCGCCGCGCATGACGGCGGGAGCCACAGTTCCATAATGCCACTTTTCCTTTTAATGTTTGAGAGCCTGCTGACTACAAAGAAACTTCCTTTTCAGGATCTTTTTTTTAGTGAGCTTTAAGCCCCATATCAGACAGCATCCGTTAAGGATAATCAGGACCACGTTACCTATGCCAAGGACGGTCCAGTGTCATCCGCATATCTTTCAAATGGGCAATGGGGATAATTACTCCTCATGCCCATCATGCAAAGAACCAGCGTATCTCCACTGTGCAGGAAATACGCTGGTCTCTTTTATTCTCGACGCACTTCTGTATTTCTGATCTGCAGAATCATCCTCCTCTCGCTTACCACGCCTACTAGTGATAGGGTCCCCTCAACTGTCGCCCTATGCGAAGTTCACTTTCACGCTGAGTGTGGCATTCGGCTTTGATCCGCCGTTGCCCTGCAGGAAGACGTCCAGCTTCACCGTGGTGCTCTTGAGTTTTCCGCCCGTGACGCTGCCAGGCAGTTTGTTTCCGACGTACTGAATGCCATATTCGCCATACCCGAGTTTCACCAGTTCCACGGCTCCCTTCGCGTCTATGAGTTTCACGTCCCGGATACCTTGCAAAGTGCTGTCACCAAGACTCAGAAATACCAGTTCTCGATCATAGCGGTCAATCTTCGAGAGCGTGACGGCTTTCGTACTTTGTAGCACCGTTGCCTTTCCCTGCTTCAGCTGCAAGCTGACCGCTCTCGCTCCAGGGAATGCGCTGCTGTTCAAGGTAAGCGTCGCAGATTTCGCGTTCGGATTGATATTTGCTCCTGGGATTGCTGTGACGACAAAATGACCGTTCCGATAGTTATAAGTCAGTCCAGCAGGAAGATCCAGTCCAAGCTTGCTCTCGTCAAAGTCATACTTGTTCTTGATTGTGGGCGTCACAATGATCTGACCCGTACCGCGGAGAATGTCGATATTTCCCGTGGCCTTGAGTGTCGCACTCGGTGCCTGGACTTTCGCCGCCTTCACCGTAAAGGATACCGGTTTAGTAGTCAAGGTATTCCCGCCAGCCCTGCAGCTGATCACCGCAGTATGCTTCCCGTCCGCTGGCGTCGTAGTTCCAGCCGTAATGCTGATGACGTTCCCCTTTTGAGTTGCTCTGAACTGCTCGGAAGATTCAGTCCCGTCAATCTCCACCTTGAAGACTTGGGACGCCGCGTTGATATTCTGTCCTGCCACCGTGATCAGGACCGGGCTGTTCTTCAGATTCGGGTTGATGGTGCCGCTCGCCCTTGCCGTGATACCCGGCGCTCCATCCATAACCTTCACCCTCAGGGTGGCAACCGGCTTACCGTCGGCCTTCACCGATACCGTGTAGTTCCCCGGTCCGGCGCTTCCTACGTTCACCATGACGGATTCCGCAGCTTCATCATACCAGGCATTCAGTCCGGATGCCCCCGAGGCAGAAATCATATGGTTCATCCCGTCCAGCGGTGTCACCGTGGCAGGCACCACAGCCGTATCACTGACGGATCTGTTCAAGGTAACAGAAGTGGGCTTTAAAGCAATCTTCGGCGCTTTATACTGGTTCTTCACCGTGATCTTCAGCGCTGCAGGAACAGCCCAGTCCTCTGGCTGAACCGTCAGGGTGACATTGGCAGTGCTGCTTCTGGTATAGCCGTCCTTCACCGTCACTGTCAGGTTCTGATTCAGCGTGGCAAAACCGAGATCCTTGGGCTGAATCGAGCTCAGTCTGCCGCCGGTGATCTCCAGAGGCACCGTCTGTCCGGTGATAAAGCTGTTCACTGTCACCGGCTTCGTCGTAAGCTTCGGCTTTGATTTCTTCACCGTAAACATAACTTCAGATGTAGTGATCTGCCTGCCGTCGCTGAGCGTGAGCAGGATTGCGGAACGGTAGCTCCCCGCCGCTGCATTTACCGCAGCGTCCGATACATCATTGGGGATGATCTCCAGATTCCGGTCGTCCGCAACCCGCAGATGGAAGGCGTTTCGAATATCAGTCTTCCCTCCGACGGCGAATTCCGCAGTGCGGATCGTGACACCTCCATCGCCGTCACCGCCGTCATTCATATCTGCACTGGCCTGCGCCGTCAGGTTCTGCTTCAGCTCCAGGATGACCGGGATTCGGGTATAGTCCGTACGCAGAAGCTCCACCGTGAACTTCGTGAGCGGAAGCCTAGCGTTAACGATCTCCGATACAGGCTGCTCATTTTCATCCAGCACATCCACCCGGCAGCGGGCGCTGATCGTAACATCGCCATGCGTCAGTGTTGCGATGACATAGTCCGTCCCCGCTCCGCATGCCGTAACCATCCCCCTGTCAACAGTGATGACACCGCTGCCTCCACTTTCCGTCCTCCATTCGATGAGTCGGGGTAAAGGACCATCTGTAAGGTTTGTATTCAGCTGAACGGTCCCCACGGTGGAGCTAAAAAGGACATATTCTCTGTCCATCACAAGCATATCCGGCATCTTCGCCCAGTCAAGTTCGGAGATAATCTCCCCCTTTTCCAGCAGCTCTCCGCACACGCGACAATACAGATCGCCGGTGTATCCGTCTTCCTCCGCGGTCGCATCCCGTTGACCTCGAAGTTCAGTCTGATGGGGGATAAGATCCAGAAATCTCTCTTCAACATGGCTGGAATTTCTCCTGCAGACTCGCGTCTCGACACCTTGCTCTTTGCATGTTGCGATCTTGCTGACCGCCCAATCGCTCCAGTCATGGCCAAGAGCGGCTGTCGTAACAACATGTTCTGAACTGACAACCTCTCCGCAAACCGTGCAGCGAATAACCTCATCATAGCCACCGCCTGTTTCACAGGTTGCCTCAGTCTCATTTCCCTTCACGGCCGGGCCGGGAGTATGGGCAAGCTTTTCAATTTCTCTTGCTTCGGCATGGTCAGAATTTCTACTGCAGACTCTCACCTCGATCCCTTCGCCAGAGCATGTCGGCTCCAGTTCCACATTCCATTTTCCCCATCTGTGTCCCAGGCTGGAGTCGGTCCAATGATAGCTCTGAAGAATCTCTCCACACACGGCACAGCGGAGTACGTGATCTCTTTCTCCGTCTGTTTCACAGGTAGGCGAAATAACATTCTCAAATTTCCATTCGCCCTCTATATGCCTGTGATTTACAGAAAGGCACACTTCATCACTGGTTTCCTTATTCCCATCGCCATCCGTAATCTCACAGCGAAACCTCCATCCATCGTGCTGCAGTTGCGCGACGAATGACAGCGTGTTGGATGACGCGCCATCCATCTCACATATTCTCCAGTCAGCAGGCGGTTCTTTCACATACCATTGATAGGTCAATTCATTCCCTGCTGCAAGAATACTGAATGACACTTGCACATTATCATCGGATTCTATGTCGACCGGCTGTCTTAAAATATCAAAACTGTGAAATGTATTGATAACTGTGGTTTTGTCCACCTGCAGCTTTCCGTTTTTCCCATCCACTGTCCCGGTGTAGGATATGCCGTCATAACTGGAAACCGTTCTGCTCCCATTGCGATAGAGTTCAACAAGTTTGGGATTGGAGCCGATGTCCAAAGAGGCAAGACAGTTTCTCTGGCTTTCGAGATAGTACAGGTCTATAAACGGGGAAAGATCGATGGCGCTGATGCTGTTGTTTGCAAAGTCAAGTCTCTTTAATTTGCTGCCCGGGATATGAAGTCCCGTCAGCTTGTTGTATCCACAGTCCAGTTCTTCAAGATAAAGGCAATTGCTCAGGTCCAGTGTTGTGAGCTCATTGAAGCCACAGTTGAGGTACCTTAACGAAGGGCAATCCTTTAGATTTAAGCTTTTAAGCTTTCCACTCGAACAATCAAGGGAGGTCAGTGAAGTGCAGCCGCTCAGGTTCAAAGTCGTCAGTGCCCCGTAGCACCTCAGCTCTGCCAATTTGCTGCAATTGCTGACATTTAACCATGTCAGTGAACCGCACGCCTCAAAACCAACCGTTTTCAGTGAACTGCATCCACTCAGATTCAGTGATGTGAGGTTTCGGCAGGCTACTCCTGTCAGCTCTCGTAGAACAGAATTTCCAGAAAAGTCCAGGGAGTAGAAATCATTCGCATTAAGAGACAGTTCCTCTAACTGAGCGTTGAGTTGGAGTGCGGTAAGACTGTTGTGATCACAATACAGTCGTTTCAACGAATCATTCAGGCTTAAACTTGTAAGCTTGTTTTCTGAGCAGATTAGCCACTCCAGGGACGTACACATGCTTACATCCAGCGAAGTCAGATTGTTTTCACTGCAATTGAGTTTAACAAGATTTGTAAACCATCTGATTCCTGTCAGAGATTCAATCCCGCATCCAGAGCAATTAATAGTACTGGAGCGCTCGATTTCCCTGTCACCGAGATAACCGTTTTTATCACTGTCAATTGTCTCCAGGAGGAAAGTCCGGAAATTGCTGTCAGGGAATCTCGTCTCATCAATCGGAACCAGCCGGGAACTCTTAACTTTCACCGTTACCCGGCACTCACCGCTGACTCCGTTTTTCGCCTTTGCTGATATGATCGCCGTTCCGGGCATTTTCCCAATTACCAATCCATCGTTGGAAACTGACGCAATCTCTTCGTCACTTGACTGCCATACAAATGATTTATCCAGGGCATCTGAAGGAATGACTGTCGCGGTGAGCTGCTGTTTTTCATCCCGATCAAGTTTCACCTCGGATGGAGACAGAGAGATGGATGATATCTGCAGGACTTCCCATACCGCATACAGTGTGAGGTTTTTGTTTTCGCTGAAAGAATCACCTGGCTGATACTGAGCTGATGTCGCGGATGAACTGGCCGCCCAGCCGAGGAAACCATACCCCTGTCTGGTTGGCTTCTCGGAAGTCAAAGTAAGAGATATATCGGGATATTTTTTCATCGATGACGGAGCATCTGTCCCCCCGTTAGCGTTAAAACGAATAATGTAATGGTCAAACTTCCACACCGCATACAGAGTAACAAATCTATCTTCTGTAAATCTCGCACCTGGCTGATACTGAGCTGATGTCGCAGACGAACCGGTTGCCCAGCCCTGGAAAATATAACCCTCCCTGAGTGGCTTTACGGTGCTCAGTGTAACCGCCTGCCCTTTATTTTTGTTTTGAGAAGAAGGAGCACCGCTTCCACCGTTGGCATCGTAATAAATCACATAGTGGTCGAACTTCCATACTGCGTAAAGGGTTACATCCTCATCAAGCGTATACTTCCCGCCTGGCTGATACTGTGCCGTGGTTGCGTATGAGCTGGTTGCCCAGCCCTGGAAGATATAACCTGCTCTTCTCGGGAGAGTTGAACTGAGTGTGAGAGCCTCACCCTCAATCTTCTTTTGTGCAGCTGGAGCCCCATTTCCGCCGTTTGCGTCATAGCTCACCGTATATCCTGGTTCGCTGACATTGACTTCCCAATACCAGGAATCAACCCATCTATGACCGATACTGTCCCGCTGCCCAATGAACAGCTTCACAATCGCTTTCCCCTGGCCGACAGCCTTGATGACACAGCCGGTTTCATCAACTCTGGTTATTTTTACAACAGATTTATTTGTGCTTTCTGCTTCCGTCCCTGTAAAATGTTCAAAACTGCCTCCAACACTCAGCGTTTTTATCTCTCCAACTGTCAGATATACCTTTTTATAATCAGACTGTGGGGCGACGGGCGTTTCTTCGTCTTCTTCTGCATTCTCTTCATCTTCGGGCATATCCAGCTTCTCTTGGCTTTCCTGACTGCCCTCTTCTGTGGGGTCCCCTGCGCTTACGTCCACAATCTCTTCTGAGCTTTCCTGTGCAGGCGTTTCATCGTGAGCAGCATCTTCAACGTCTAATGAGCCTCCCTCTATCGGCGGCTCTTCTTCGGACTCTTCGCAATCTTCAAGGAAGCTTTCAGAATCGGCATATTCGGAAGGTTCCTCTGACTCTGGCAGCTTTTCTTCCGGCACTGGTTGCTCCGTCTCTTCAATCTCGTCTCTGACGGGTGCCGTTTCCGATTCTTCAGTTACTTCGACTCCACTGATGGTATCTGCCGCATCATCACAGAATCCCGGTTCTTCCGGATCTGCCGATACCAACAGCTCATCATTCTGTGCTTCACTCTCTGCCGAATCTTCCGCCAGAATGTTCACTGAGAACATGCTGATGCACATCGTGATGCATAACAGAATGGACAAGATTCTCTTCATAATCGAATTCCTCCATTTTTTCTGAATTCTTCGGAATTATGTTGATTGTATCACCCCCCAGTAACATCTTGCAAGACAATTTTTCAAAGAATGTTTTCCTTGAAAATCCATGTGGGGTTTTCGTAAGCGGTAAACCAGTGGTACGGCAATAAAAATGCCCGGCCACTGTAAGCAGCCGAGCAGAGAAGCTATTTGGTTTTCATCCGGCATACATCCGGAAGCGTCTCCGACCAGGGGAGTTGGTCGTCCAATGAGAGTTCTGAGCTCTTCTGGTCCAGGCGCTGTGGGATCTCTGTGAGAAGATGCTTGAGGTATTCATAGGGTTTGAGATGGTTCGCCTTGGCTGTTTCAACGATGCTGTAGATGATTGCGCTAGCCTTGGCGCCGTTAATGGTATCAATGAGCTGCCAGTTCTTTCTGCCCACGGTAAAAGGGCGAATAAGTCCGCTCGCTTGCAGAGTTGTCAATGGGAACCAAACCGTTGTCCAGAAACACTGTCTAACCGCATTGCTGAGCAACCAGCACCGCGTACAACGGCGGGAGCCACAGCTCCATAATGCCACTTCTCCTTTTACTGTTTGAGAGCCTGTTGACTACAAAGAAACTTCTTTCTCAGGATCTTTTTTTGTGAGCTTCAAGCCCCATATCAGACAGCATCCATTAAGGATCACCAGAACCACGTTAATAAGGATCATCAACAGAGAGTGTGTTAGCGCCGGGCGGAAAGGGCCACTCAGAGCCGGAGAGAAAGGGCCAATTCTGGCCGGATGAAAAGGGCCAAACACGCCTTATATTAGTGCGTTTTACTTACCGATGGCTTGCTTTGCAGGTCCTGCTTCCAGTTTAA
>JAILFJ010000166.1 GCA_024697625.1 Oscillospiraceae bacterium | reverse complement strand
GCGATAAGCTGTCGAGGTCTTTATCTGCCTCGGGGAGATATTGTACGGACCAGTTCACTCGATCTCCACCTCACCGATGGAGTCGATCTCCTCCTGAGTGATGCCAAGGCGCGCCCAGACCTTCTCCTCCGGAATGAGAGTGGAGGGAGCGTAATTTGCCATGCGCTCGGATGCAATCGCAAGCAGCCGGGCATCGTTTACTTCATCCATCAGACGAATATACTCGTCAGGAGAAAGAAGAACACACTCCGCCGCATTGTTTTTCATGACAACCTTTGCACCGGTGGCTTTCACTTCTTCAAAGATTTTTCCTGCAAGACCACGGTTAAAGTGTGTGATCGGAACGGTATTCTGAATGGCGCTGATAACAGACGGCATAAAAATCAACTCCTTTCGGCCCTGTAATAAGGATACCTCGCAGGTGGCAAGAAGTCAAGATATAAGTCAACAAATTCATCGATCAATTAAATGCAATTATCGGGAAAGAGCTTCTGTAGGTTAACCTGGCGGTGAGCGCTGCGGTTCTGACAGGCGGAATCCTTTTGACGCAGGAGCACCCATGACGTCGGAAAGCGCCTTCCGCGGCACCCTTGTGCGGATCATGACGTTTTCTGCCATATACATGGCCGCATCCTGCCCGAGAGGTTACCAGGGATTTTGGTTTTGAAGGAGTGTCGCATGATGACCTGCCCGTATTGTAATAACCCCATGGTTTCCGGCTTTGTCCAGGCCAAAACAACATGACGGCACCGACCTGCGCGGCGTATCACTGCCCGTCCTGCAGGAAGATGATCCTGGACTGTGGAGTCTGACTGGAGGAATGCGGAATGAGTAACAGAGGAAAAACTGCAGGGCTGGCGCAGGACATTATCCTGGTCGTTGCCCTGCTCATCGCCTCCTCCTTAATGACCGGATGCAGCAGACAGGACAGGAACCGTAATAAAAAACCTCCGTCGGTTAGACGGAGGGAGTAACAAACAGTGGTCAGCCGAACGCAATGGCGCGGGCCTGATCCTCGGGAATGTTGGCTGCTTTCATGCGCTCAAAAATGACCTGCCGTTCCTCTTCGCGGCCTTCCATTCGGCCTTCCATTCGGCCTTCATCACGCTCTTGTTTAAACTCTTCCTGAAAAACTCTTCTTACTGCTTCCGGCATGATTCCCGCCTCCTTGATCTCTTCTATGGTTTTCTCATTGATGATAATACTGACGTTCAATACGGCCCTGACATAGTCAACCATCTGCGGATGATTGCTGTCCGCCAGGCCGAGCAGGCTGATGATGTCGTCTTTTGACGCGTTTTTTGCCAGCGCTTTGAATGCACTGTATTCGCCTTTTGGCAGCCTCGAGGTGACCACAACCTGAGTATGCACACTGAGCGGCCCGGTGACCCGATACACACCGGGATGAACTTCTGCGATATCCATGCCTCGTTCTTCCAGCATACGGAACATCCTGCGCGGATACGCATCATGAAACAGCGTTACGGTTACCTGTTCCAGCGGGATGGCATCGACAGTCTTCTCCATTCCTTTGTAAAGAAGGGCATAGCCCTGAGCTTTGTAGAACGCAGAGACGGTGAGCCTGTCCTCTGGAGATTTGTACTCCAGCACATTGTGTGCACGGAAAAAGCTGCCGATGGGATCCGTGAGCGGGGTATCCTCCAGCTTCAGAAGGAGCATGTCCATCCGCACCGGTTCCTCGCCGAGCTCATGTTCCTGGAGGTATTCCATCTTCACATGGGTGGGTTCGTATTCCGCGTGCACAGCGCCGTAGAAGCCGTAATGGTACTCTATCTTACCGACTTCATCCTTTATACCCAAATGCAATGCCTCCTCTGACTTTCTGATTTCATTATATCTTCCAATTATGAACAATGCAAGCAGAAATCACAACATTCTGGAGAGAGAACATCTGGTCAACCGGGAGCGAATCGAGAACCTGATTGACATGGGCATCACGGTCCACATCTGCACGGACCTGCTGTCGGATGACCCCCGTATCATCAGAGGGATCGGATCCTTCCTCTGCAAATCTTCCATCGACGAGTTTCCGCAGTTCTGGAACGTCCTGAAGGGGGACATGAGTCTTGCGGGCACGAGGCCAGCCAGGAGCCGTAAGGGCTTTGTGGCAGGGAGTGTCTGTTCATACTTTTCCCCTTGCAATTCCACCCTGCATGAACTACAATAAAATCAGAGCAGGTGAAGAGACGATCCGCATCTGCGGAGATCAGAACGTGCTGAAGGACTATCTGATGAAAGAGGAGGTGCCAGGCGTGTTATTCAATGCAGAACAGTACGAGCGTGAGCTCGAGATGATGAGGCAGGATGAACGTGCGGAAGGCCGCGCGGAAGGTGTACTGAGCACCCTTTGGACGCTGGTAAGACAGGGCCTCCTTCCGAAAGAAACAGCGGCTGCACAGGCCAATATGACTGTGGATGAATTTGAAGCCAAAGCCGCAGCTCTCGCAGGCTGCTGAACAGCACAGAAAAACCCGCCGACTGGCGGGTTTTTATTAGATGTACCGGATATGGTCTTCTGGAAGACGAGGCCTGCTGTTCATCTGATCAGACAAGATTCAGATAATCACGCCGACCATCCACAACGGCATAGATCGTCACAGTTTCCGATTCTTTGTCCACTTTGTAGAAAGACAGATATTTCTCCACGATCAGAACACGGTAGCCTCTGGTGCGAAGTGCAGCATACCGCGGCGGAAAGCCGCTTTCCGGGAATTCAGAAAGCCTGTTGAATCCGGCCTCCAGTTTGTCAAGCAGGTCAAGCCCGGCATCTGCGCGGCCAGTTAATTCTGTGCGGTACAGCACAATATCACGGATCTGATCATTCGCTTTATCTGTCCGCATAATCTGGTACGCCATCGTTATTTCCTCGCGAGCAGCTCTGCACGGAGAGAATCAAATGTCTCCTGCAATGGAGCGACACGGCCTTCACGAACATCGTCTTCCGCTTCGCTCAGCATCTCAAGAAGCTCGATTTGAGCTTTCATCTGCTGATACTGCTCATAACCAAGGGAAACGGTATCACCACGGCCATTGACAGTGATGATGACGGCCTCACGGCCTTCACGACACTGCCGGGAGATTTCGCCGTACCTGCTGCGCAGATCCGCAGACGGTCGGATCGTTTCAGTAAGTGACATCATAATAACGCCTCCTTCCATAGACATTCTATAACCGAATTTGTCTATTGTCAAGGGCGCGTAAGGATTTACCATGCTTTTCTGGCTGCCTGCGCGGACGGTTCCGGACCGGCCAGGCGCCGTAAGGGCTTTGTGGCAGGTTTGGCCGTCACATCTTTATCTCTTGACTTTTCAGATAGCACCTGCTACTATATCGACAAATCCAGATTAAGATTCTGGATTTGTCGATATTTTTGCTTTGGTGGTCATTATGAATTATATTAAACGGAGTATTGAAGACTTAGTTAAATCTTCGGATAAGACCTTTAAATGTGTTCTTGTAACGGGAGCACGACAAACAGGAAAGTCTACCATGCTCAAGGCTTTGTTTCCGGAAAAGAAATATGTCCCTGTAGATGATCCATTTATTGAGGACCAGGCCAATGAGAATCCGAACATGTTCATGATGCTCAACCCGCCCCCTGCTTTTTATGATGAGGTACAGCGCGCCCCCGGGCTGTTTCGCTATATCAAGATCAGGTGTGACGAGAGCGATATGCGGGGGCAGTTTTGCTTATCGGGTTCACAGCCGCTGGAACTGATGGAGAACGCCTCGGAATCGCTGTCAGGGCGCGTCAGCATTATTGAGCTGGCGGGTTTATCTTTGCGGGAGATCCAGGGGACGACATTCAATGAGCCCTTCGTTCCAACCATGAAGTATGTGCAAAAGCGCAGCGCTTCTGCCAAAGCCCCGGATAACCTTTGGGCCGTAATCCATCGCGGCAGCTATCCGGAACTGCAAAACCCGGAGTTGGACTGGTCGGCTTTTTTCTCCAGCTATGTAAAAACCTATCTGGAGCGCGATGTGCGCAAGCTGTCCGCTGTCCACGATCTGGACGATTTCCGCCGCTTCATGGTGGCAGTCGCCGCCCGCACAGGTCAGATGCTGAATTATGCAAACATTGCTGACGAGATCAGCAAGGACGCCATGACGGTCAAGAAATGGATGTCCATTCTTGAGGCGTCCGGAATTGTGTATTTGCTGGAGCCTTATACTCCGTCCGTGCTTAAAAAGGCAATTAAGACCCCGAAGGTTTATTTCCGCGATACCGGGCTCGCGGCCTATCTCACTCGCTGGCTCACGCCGGAGGCACTTGCTTACGGTGCCATGAGCGGGGCTGTGTTTGAAACCTTTGTTATCTCTGAAATTCTGAAATCCTATTCCAATCGTGGTATCGATTACCGGTACTGTGTTTCCTATTACCGCGGCCGTGATAAGAAAAAAAACCGCAAGGATGGACAGGAATACGAGACCGAAAGTGAAATCGATCTGATCCTTGAGGAAAACGGGATGCTCTATCCCATCGAGATCAAACAAAGCTCCGCAGTCACGGCAGATGAGGCCAGCGCCTTCACGGTGCTGGACAAGGTTGAGGAAAAGCGCCGCGGCATGGGTGCGATCATCTGCACCTGCCCGCAGCCGAATCTTCTGAGAGACAATCTGCTGCAATTGCCAGTGTGGTATATATAAGTGAAACCATCAATATACCATACCGGATATGGCAATACGGTCTTCTGGCGGGTTTCATTAAAAAACAGCCCGGCTGAGCCGGGCTGTTACGGTAATTGTCGGGTGGCTTATGCCTTCCAGAGTCCGTGCAGGTTGCAGTACTCGTAGGCCGCGACGACCTCGTCGCCCTCGGTGAGGGCGAACACGGCCACGGGCCTGTCGCCCGGGCGGAGGGTCTTGCGCTGGCGGCCCTGCCTGGTCTCGAGGATGATCCACTCGATATAATGGGCGTCCAGCATGGGGTGCTCTACCGAGCCGACTGTGACGGTGACAGTGTTGCCGTCGACGGCGATCACGGGGACGTGCTTCTCACCGGCGGCATCGGTGGTGTTCGGGGCGAGGGGCTGCATCTCTTCGCCGCAGCAGTGGCAGCGAACGCCGGAGTCATGGAGATGCGCAATGATGTTTCCGCAGTGGCTGCATCTGTAGATGGTCATGGGTCAGTGTTCCTTTCAGTATGTAATGAATATGATTACAGAGCCTGTCGTACCGTCAGTATAGCGGATCCCGGGGCGAAAATCAAGGGCGGGGAGAAAGTGACGAATTTTTCATTGAGGACGCTCTTGCTAGAAGCGCCGGGAAGAGTTATAATACCGTAAAGTTGTAAGTAGAGAGGTGAAGCAGACGGTGAAAAACCGTATTCATGCAAAGCTCGCCCAGTCACTGGGGGTCGCGCGTCTGGTCGTTATTCTGGCCGTGGCGGCGCTGGTGCTGTTCTGCGCGGCGCTCTACCCGGTGATCCAGTGGTATCGCTTCCGGGCGGACGCGCTGGGCTGCCTTGCGGCTCTGACGTCCTCCAGAAACCAGCTGATCGAGGAGTACCTCTTCCGGATGGACGAAAAGAACAGCGCCGAGGAGGCAAAGGAATACGTCGCCTATGCGATGGTGGGCTGGGACGACCTCTGCCCCGGCGGCGGCACCACCTATATTGTGGAGAAGAAGGACACGCCGGAGGTCTGGGACGTGGTCTGCGGCCTGCACGGAGAGGACCGGAAGCAGTGCACGAGGCTGAATGCGGAATATGTGCTGGATCAGCTGCGGAAGCAGGTCCGGGTCTCGCAGGTCTCCGGGACGGAGTATCCCGAGAGCCTCACCGTCACGCTGCACCATAAGCCTCTCACGGCGACGCTCACCGCGGAGGACACCGGCATCCGCAGGGGGACCTCGGCGACGATGGGCGTCTCCGGGACGGTGGTGTCCTATGCCATAGCGGGCTACAGCGACTTCGGCCGGAACCGGGGCGTGGCAGACGGCGAGATCTGCTGGTTCTCGTATGCGGATAAGGAGCACTGCGCCAACTGGAGCGCCTGGGAAGGCTGGACCGGCGACAGCTACAGGGACTACTGAAGCCGGAGAGGGGAGAGAAGACATGTCTGTGTGGGCAAGCGGAGGCATCACGGCCTACTGCTGCGTGATGGCGGCGGTGCTGGGGGCGGTGTTCGGCTCCTTTCTGAACTGCGCGGCCTGGCGCGTGACCCACGGCGAGTCGGTGCTGAAGGGCAGGAGCCACTGCACCTCCTGCGGCCACGTGCTGGGGGCGGCGGATCTGGTGCCGGTGTTCAGCTGGCTGCTGCTGAAAGGGAAGTGCCGCTACTGCGGGACAAAGGTCCCCGCGCGCTATCCCCTGACGGAGGCGGTGTTTGCGCTGGTGACGGTGCTCTGTCTGCTGCGCTTTGACCTCACGTGGCTCTGCCTGCGCAACTGGATCTTCCTCTGCTGCCTGTTCTGCCTGACCCTGACGGATATCGACAGCATGATCATCCCGGACGGCTGCCTCCTCATCGCTGCGGCGGCCTGGCTGGTGTTTCTGCCGCTCGTCGGGGCGACCTGGGCGGAGATCGGAAAGAGCCTGCTGGCAGGGCTCGTCTTCGGCGGCGGCCTGCTGGGGCTGTCACTGGTGATGGACCGGATCCTGAAGAGGGACAGCCTGGGCGGCGGAGATATCAAGCTCTTTGCCGTGCTGGGCCTGTATCTGGGCCTGGTGGGGACCCTGTTCGCCACGGTTCTGGCCTGCGTGATCGGCCTCGGGTTCGCAATGCTGCGCCGCAGGCGCTCCGGCGCGTCGGAGGCCTTCCCCTTCGGCCCGTCGATCGCGGCTGCTGGGGCGGTCATGCTGCTCTGGGGCGAGCCCTTCGTTAACTGGTATCTCGGCCTGTTTTAATAAAAGCCTGCATCAAGATAAAAAGGATTGGGCGCAGCCGGACCGCCGGATACGCCCAATCCTTGAAACTGTTTATCGGAGGAAAATCATTTGGATCAGCTGATACGGACGCTGGCCGAAGAGCTCGGTCAGCGGGAAGATTATGTGGAGAACGTCGTGCGCCTGCTGGACGAGGGGAACACCGTCCCCTTCATCGCCCGCTACCGCAAGGAGCTGCACGGGGCTATGGACGACACGGTGCTCCGGACCCTGGAGACCAGGCTGCAGTATCTGAGAGGGCTGCAGGAGCGGCGGGAGACGGTCCTCGGCGCGATTGAAGAGCAGGGGAAGCTCACGGAGGAGCTGCGGCAGCAGATCGAGGCGGCGAAGACCCTGGCGGAGCTGGAGGACCTGTATCGGCCCTACCGGCAGAAGCGGCGCACCCGGGCCACGGTGGCAAAGGAGAAGGGGCTGGAGCCGCTGGCGGAGCTCCTGTTCGCGCAGAAGCGGGACTGCCCGGAGCCGGAAGAGGCGGCGAGGGACTACGTCGACCCGGAGAAGGGCGTCGAGACCGTGGAGGACGCGCTGGCGGGCGCCTCGGACATCATCGCCGAGAAGCTCAGCGACAGCGCCGAGCTCCGGAAGGCGCTGAAGGCGAGGCTGGCCCAGACCGGAGAGCTCCGTGCCGAGGCGGCGACGGAGGAGGATTCGGTCTACCGGTTGTACTATGATTTTGCCCAGCGCCTCTCAAAGCTGCAGGGACATCAGATCCTGGCGATCAACCGGGGCGAGAAGGAGAAGTTCCTCCGGGTCTCGGTGCTGCTGGACAGGGATACGGCGATGCAGTGCGTGTACCGCAGCTGCGTGGTTCCGGGCTCCAGAGCCATGCAGTTTGTGCGGAGCGCCGCGCTGGACGCCTACGACCGGCTGATCTTCCCCTCGCTGGAGCGGGAAGTGCGCTCCGAGCTCACTGAGAAGGCGAACGAGGGCGCCATCGGCCAGTTCGCGCTGAACCTGAAGCCGCTGCTGATGCAGCCCCCCGTGAAGGGGAAGGTGACCATGGGCCTGGACCCGGGCTACCGGATGGGCTGCAAGGTCGCCGTCGTGGACGGGACCGGGCGGGTGCTGGACACCGCGGTGGTCTATCCCACCTACGGCGAGCGGCAGAAGCAGGAGTGCATCCGCACCCTGGGCGGCATGGTCCGGAGATACGGGGTCGAGCACATCGCCATCGGCAACGGCACCGCGAGTCGTGAGACCGAGCAGATGGCCGTGGAGCTCATCCGCCGGGAGAACGCGGCCGGGGCGAAGCTGAGCTATATGATCGTCTCGGAGGCGGGGGCCTCGGTCTACTCGGCGAGCCCCCTGGGGGCGGAGGAGTTTCCGCAGTTCGACGTCAACCTGCGCTCGGCGGTCTCCATTGCGCGGCGGCTGCAGGACCCGCTGGCGGAGCTGGTGAAGATCGAGCCGAAAGCCATCGGCGTGGGTCAGTACCAGCACGACATGCCCGAGAAGCAGCTGGAGCAGGCGCTGGACGCCGTGGTGGGGGACTGCGTCAACGCGGTGGGGGTCGACGTCAACACCGCCTCACCCTCGCTGCTGCGCAGGGTGTCGGGGCTGACCGCCGCGACGGCGAAGAACATCGTCGCCTACCGGGAAGAGAACGGCGCCTTCACCGCGAGAAAGCAGCTGCTGAAGGTCCCGAAGCTGGGGCCGAAGGCGTACCAGCAGTGCGCGGGCTTCCTCCGGGTGCCGGAGAGCGGGAATATCCTGGACAATACCGCCGTGCATCCCGAGTCCTACGAGGCCGCCGAGGCGCTGCTGCGGCTGACCGGCTATACCGATGCGGACGTCCGCGGCGGGAAGCTCCAGGCGCTGCCGGAAAAGCTCCGTCAGTACGGGAACGCAAAAGCGGCGGAGACGCTGGGCATCGGGCTGCCGACGCTTCTGGACGTGGTACAGGAGCTCATGAAGCCGGGCCGGGACGTCCGCGACAGCCTGCCGCAGCCGGTGCTGCGGACCGACGTCCTGGAGATGAAGGACCTGAAGCCGGGGATGCGCCTGAAGGGCACGGTCCGGAACGTCATCGACTTCGGCGTGTTTGTGGACATCGGGGTCCATCAGGACGGCCTGGTGCATATCTCGGAGCTGTCCGACCGCTTCGTCCGGCATCCGTCGGAGCTGCTGTCGGTGGGCGACGTGGTGAACGTGGTCGTGCTGGGCGTGGACGAGGGGAAGAAGCGGATCTCCCTGTCCATCCGGCAGGCCGGTCAGGACGGGGCGAAACGCGCCTGAGCTGCCCGGAGCGGACTTCGGGCAGGGGAAAGGAGAGAGACATGCGTATCACGTATGAAGAAGAGCTGAGCCTCGTCAGAGGGATCCTGCTGGCGGCGGACTTTCCGGAGGACGACGCGGAGCGGATCGCGCAGGTCATCCGGCATTCGGACTTCACGGGGGTGTATTCCCACGGGCTGTCCCGGCTGACGCGGTATATGCGCCAGATCGCGGCCGGCTCGCTGAATCCGCGGCCGAATTTCCGGAAGGTCCTGGACAGCGGAGCCGTCATGGTCTTCGACGGGGACAACGGCAGCGGCATCGTGTCCCTCTGCCGGGCCTATGACGAGACCCTGGAGCGGGCCAGGCAGTTCGGCATCGCCATGGCGACGGGCAGGCGCAGCGCCAACATCGGCTGCGGCTCGTATTACGGCTGGCGGGCGGCTGAGGACGGGATGCTCGCCCTCGTCTGCTGCAACACCTACGCCTTCACCTCGCCCTTCGGAGGGGCGGACCGCCTGATCGGGACCAACCCGATCGTCGTCGGTGTCCCGGCGGGCAGAGAGTACCCGCTGGTGCTGGACATGTCGACGACCAACGTCGCCATGGGAAAGATCCAGGCGGCGGAGCGCGAGGGCAGGGCGATCCCGGCGGACTGGGCCAAGGACCGTGACGGCAGGCCGACGGAGGACCCCTCCCGGGCCTTCTCGCTCACGCCCATCGCGGGGCACAAGGGCTACGGCCTGGCGGTGATGGTCGACGTGCTGAGCACCATGCTGAGCGGCGCCTGCTTCGGCACGGACATCGGGCTCTTCACCAGACTGGAGAAGGAGAACACCGGCTTCTGCCTGATCCTCATCGACCCCTCCCGCTTCATGCCGCTGGAGGCGTTTCAGGCCGAGGTGGACCGCTACGTCCGGATGATGAAGGACAGCCGGAAGGCGCCGGGTGTGGACGAGATCTATCTCCCGGGAGAGATCGAATACCGGAAGCTGAAGTCGATGCGGGAGAGCGGCCTCGAGGTCAGCGACAGGCTGGCCGCGGAGCTCACGGAGCTGGCCGTCGGGCTGGGCGCCGCGGAGGCGGGCAGCGATCTTGCCGGCCTGGTGGAAAAGTTCCGCGCCTGAGGGCGGCGGAGCAGAGTTTGCAGGAAAGGAGAGCCTGAGTTGGAAGCGCTGAAGGTGTTTCTCGTGGAGGACGAGAGTGTTGTCCGCGAAGGGCTGCGGGACATGATCCCCTGGGAGCAGAACGGCTTTGTCTTCTCCGGCGAGGCCCCGGACGGCGAGGTGGCGCTGCCGGCGCTCCGGCGGCTGCGCCCGGATATCCTGATCACGGATATCAAGATGCCGTTCATGGACGGGCTGGCCATGAGCAGGCTCATCAACCGGGAGCTCCCGGAGACCAGGATCATCATTCTGTCCGGCTACGACGATTTTGAGTACGCGCAGAAGGCGATCGAGCTGCACGTGGATCAGTACCTGCTCAAGCCGATCACGAAGGCGGGGATGATCCGGGCGCTGGAGGAGACCCGGAGACGGATCGAGGAGGAGCGGGAGCAGACCCGGTACCTGCAGATCTTCAACCGGGAGGCCAGGGCCTACGAAGACTATTCCCGCCAGCGCTTCTTCGAGAAATTGGCCGGCGGGAAGATGGGTATCCAGGAGATCTATGAAGAGGCCGGAAGGCTGGAGCTCGACCTGGACGCGGAGGGCTACAACCTGCTGCTGTTCGTCCTGCAGCCGCGGGAGAGCGGCGCGGCCTACTCCGAGGAGACCGCCGCGCTGGAGGAGAGCATCCTCCAGTACTTCCTGCGCTTTCCGGATATCCTGCTGTTCCGCAGCAGCCTGCTGAGCCGGGCCCTGCTGCTGAAGGGCAGCCGGGAGAAGCTCCGGGAGCTGGCGGAGAAGTGTATCGACGCCATCCGGCAGCGCTGTGCGGAAAGCCGCTGCGCACCGGACTGGACGGTGGCCGTCAGCACGCCGACCGAGCGGCTGAGCGGGATCCCGCACTGCTATGCCGAGGCGGTCCATATCCTGGCCTTTCGGCACCTGATGCCGCGCAGGCACGTGCTGACGGCGGAGATCACCGGCCGGGCCGGGAAGGATGCGGGGCTGGCCGACGCGGTGGATTCCGGGAAGGCGGACCCGATGCTGATCCGGAACTTCGTCCAGAACGGCTTTGCCGATGAGATCGAGGACTTTGTGACCGAATACCTCGGGAACCTGGAGCCGGGGCTGCGGTCCATGATGTTCCGGCACTACCTGATCTTCAGCTGGCGCATCAACGCCGCCGCCGCGGTGGCCGAGCTGGGCCTGAGCCGGGAGGCGCTGATCGCACGGCTTCCGGCTGCGGACGCGGATCTCACGGCGGAGGAGCTGCGGGGCTACCTCACGGAGGTGCTGGCCTCGGCGATCGGCCTGCGGAATGAGGAATCCGGCCGACAGAACAGCGACCTCGTTGAACAGGCGATCCTGTACGTGGACCAGCACTATACCGAGGAGGACCTCTCGCTCAACTCCGTCGCCAGGGCGGTCAACATCAGCACGAACTACCTCAGCGCGCTCTTCGGGCAGAAGGTCGGGCTCTCGTTCGTGGAGTACCTGACGCAGAAGCGGATGACGCGGGCCAAGCAGCTGCTGCGCCAGAGCGACCGGCGCAGCGGAGAGATCGCCCAGGAGGTCGGGTACCGGGACGCGCACTACTTCAGCTTTGTCTTCAAGAAGACCCAGGGCTGCACACCGCGGGAATACCGCAGCGGGGAGCGGGGAAGATGAAGAGCGAAAAGGGATCCATCAGCGGAAAGATCCGGGAGCTGATCCTCTACCTCACGGTCCCGCTCTGCATTCTGTCGCTGTTCATCCTCGCCCTGTTCGTGATCTACAGCGCGCAGTACGCCAGGGTCAGCAGAAACATCTCGACCGCCTCGCAGTTCAACCAGAACTTCAAGAACGAGGTGGATCTGAAGATGTACTACTTCGTCACGGGGAGCGACGAGACGCTGCCCCTGGACGAGGTGGAACAGGCCGAGGAGCTGGCGGGCACCCTGCTGAAGAGCACCCGCAGCCGGGAGAGCCACCGGGCGGCCAACAGCGTCCTGAACCTCTGCGGAAACCTGAAGAACTGCATCGCGGAGATCGAGAAGACCGAGGGCTACGACCGGCGGATGCACCAGCTGGAGACAAACATCTACGTGATCACGGAGCTCATACAGGACTACATGTACACCTACCTCTACCACGAGGCGGGGGAGCTGGCGGTCCTGCGGCAGCGGCAGAGCCTGTGGCTCGCGGTGGATCTGCTGGCGGCGCTGGCCGTGCTGGTGACGGTCATCACGCTCACGCTCCGGAGGAGCATCCGGATCACCCGCAGCATCACCGAGCCGATCGACGGGCTGTACCGGCGCGTGCTGGAGATTGGCAGCGGGAACCTCAGTCCGGCCCCGGCGGTCCGGGCGGAGGACGGAAAGCTGCAGGCGCTGGGCGAGGGCCTGGAGGAGATGGCCACCCGGCTCAACGACCAGATGGAGCTGACCCGGCAGGAACAGGAGCGGCGGCGCAGGATGGAGCTGCAGCTGGTGCAGGCGCAGATCAGCCCGCACTTCCTGTACAACACCCTGGACGCCATCGTCTGGCTGATCGAGACCGGAAAGAACGAGCAGGCGGTGGAGATGGTGTCCAGCCTGTCCATGTTCTTCCGCTCCTTTCTTTCAAACGGCAAGGACATCATCACGCTGAAGGAGGAGGTCCTGCACGTCCGCAGCTATCTGGAGATCCAGCAGGTGCGCTACCGGGACATCCTCAGCTACGGCTTTGAGGTCGACCCGGACGTGGAGGAATGCCGGGTGCCGAAGATGACCCTGCAGCCGCTGGTGGAGAATGCGATCTATCACGGGATCAAGCCGAAGCGCGGCGCCAGCCGGATCGTCATCCGCTGCGGGCGGGAGGACGGGCAGGTCCTTCTGCAGGTGGAGGACAGCGGCGTCGGCATGGACCGGGAGACCCTGGAGGCGCTGAGAAGCTCTCTGGAGCGGGACGAGGGCACGGGCTTCGGCGTGCTGGCCTCCTACAGAAGGCTGAAGCTGATGTACGGAGAGGAGCTGCGCTTCGTCATCGAGAGCGAGGAGAACCGGGGGACCACGGTCAGCATCCGGTTCCCGGACAGGAGGTCGGAGAGCGTATGAAGAGATTGCTGCAGGTCATGCTCCTGCTGGCGGCCGTGCTGGGCCTCGGCGCCTGCGGCCGGGAGGCCGCGCCGGCGGAGAAGCGGCTGGTGCGCGTGGGCTTTTCGCAGGTGGGCTCGGAGTCCAGCTGGCGCAAGGCAAATACCGCGTCCATGACGGCCGCGCTCAGCGAGGAGGAGGGCTTCGAGCTGCTGTTTGACAATGCCAAGCAGCGGCAGGAGAACCAGCTCCTGGCCATACGGAACTTCATCCAGCAGGACGTGGACTATATCGTCCTCGCGCCGATTGCGGAGTCCGGCTGGGACGACGTGCTGCAGGAGGCCCGGGACGCGGGGATCCCCGTCATCATCGCGGACCGTATGATCGACGTTCAGGACCGGGACCTCTATGTGAGCCGGGTCGGCTCGGACTTCCTGAAGGAAGGACAGCAGATCGTCCGGTGGCTGGAGCGGGAGCTCGAGCGCCGCGGAGAGACCGGGAAGCCCCTCCGGATCCTGCATATCCAGGGCACCGACGGTGCCACGTCCCAGCTCCTGCGGACGCAGGCGCTGGAGGAGGCGGTGAAGGCCCACCCGGAGTGGGAGATCGCGGCGCGGCTGCCGGGGGAGTACACGGAGGCAAAGAGCTATGAGCTGGTCCGCGACTTCCTGCGGACGGACCGGGACATCGACGTGGTCTACAGCGAGAACGACAACATGAGCTTCGGCGCCATCCGGGCGCTGGAGGAGGCCGGGCTCTCCTGCGGGGGAGACGGCGGGGTGACAGTTCTGTCGTTTGACGCGGTCCGGGAGGCGCTCCGCCTGTGTATGGAGGGGAAGATCAGCGCCTGCGCGGAGTGCAACCCGCTCCACGGCCCCAGAGTGGCGGCGCTGATCCGCCAGCTGGAGCGGGGAGAGACCCCGGAGAAGGAGACCTTTGTGGAGGAGGCCTTCTTCGAGACCGGCGATGTCACGGAGGAACTCCTCCGCAGCCGGGAATACTGAGCGCTTCCGGCCTCAGCCGCTCTGCCGCTCCCGGAGCCTCCAGCCGAGCAGCTCGGACCCGGGCTGCCTCCCGCGCAGCAGCTCCAGCACGGTGCGGACCGCTGCGTCGCCCATCCGGCCGCGCTCGTGTGAAAGCGACGTGACGGGGACCGGGGAGAGCCGGCAGAGGGGGCTGTTGTCGAAGCTGACCACGGCGAGATCGCCGGGGACCCGGAGGCCCGCCTGCAGGAGACAGCGGATCAGCAGCTCGGCGATGCGGTCGTCATGACAGACGACGGCGGTACAGGGGCGGAGCCTGCCGCGGAGGAAGCGGAGGAGGGGCTCGGTCCCGCCGGCGCGGAAGTCCGCGAGATCCTCGGCCGTGTACCAGAACAGGTGCCGCTCGGCCTCGGGACAGCCGGACTGCAGGGCCTCACTGACAAAACCCAGACAGCGCTCCGGCCCGGCCTGCTCATCCTGCCGGAAAACCCCGGCCAGCTGCCGGTGGCCCTTTTCCAGAAGGTGCCGGACCAGGAGCCGGGCGCCGCCCTCGTTGTCCTCCAGGACAGCGGGGGTGTTTTTCATCTCCGGCAGGGCGGCGCGGAGAGAGACCAGCGGGATCCCCTCAGCGGCGATGCGGCGGAGGAGATCGAGGTTCGGGTTCGGCAGGGCGCTCCGGACCGGCTCAAGGAGAACGGCGGCGGGGGGACGCTCCAGAATCCCGGTGAGGATCCGCCGCTCCTCCGAGAAGAGATTCCCGGTCACAAGGCTCTCGGTCTCCAGGCCGCTGCCGGAGAAGCCGGAGCGCAGGTCCCGCAGAAGCCGGGGATAGAGATACTCGTCCGCGTCGGCCGTCACCACGGAAACCGTGAGGCTGCGGGAGGGGATGCCCCCGGCGAGGTAGGTGCCGCTGCCCCGCATGCGGAGGACGAGCCCCTCCGCTTCCAGCAGGTCGAGGGCGCGGCGCACCGTCTGACGGCTGGTGCCGTAGCGGCTGCAGAGCTCGGCCTCTCCCGGGAGCCTGGTCTGGCCGGAGCGACGCAGCTGGATACAGAGCCGCCGGAGCTCGGCGGCCAGAAGCGAATATTTTGTTTTCATCCTCTGCCCTCCCGTCTGTGTACGGGGCCCGTACCGGCTGCCGGTCTGTCAGTCCGGATCCGGGGCCTCTGCATGGGAGTATAGCACAAGTCCCCGCTTTCCGCCATGCGGGAATAAAAAAACGGACAGTAGCCCCGCCGTGCTCCGGAAAAGAGAGGGAATTCCAAAGGACTTTTTCGGCGGGGGAAGAAATTTTTGGTCCTGTCCGGCGCCGGTTTGGGCAGATTGCCGCCAAGTCTGCCGCGCGGTCCCGGCCGGGCCGACAGGAAAAAAACGGACTTCCCTCCCGGATATCGGAAAAAAACGGACCTCTTTCGGAAAAGTTGTATGCTTTTTACATAAAAATCGTAAAGCTGTATTTATTCACTATCACGATTTCGGCGTTCACGTCCTCCGAGAGGTTGACGAAGCGGCTTTTTCGTGTTTTGATACGGTTGCAGGGTATGGAGATACCCAACAAAAAATACAGGAAAGAGGTAAAGACATGAAAAAGATTCTTGCAATCGCACTTGCACTGACTCTGGTACTGTCCCTCGGCGTGACCGCATTTGCTGACGACATCAAGGTCGCCTTCTCGCAGATCGGCCAGGAGTCCGACTGGCGTACCGCCAACACCGACAGCATCAAGGGCACCATCGAAGGACACAAAGGCTGGACACTGATCTATGACGATGCCCAGCAGAAGCAGGAGAACCAGATCAAAGCGCTGCGCAACTTCATCACCCAGGGTGTCGACTACATCCTCTTCACCGGCGTTGTTGAGACCGGCTGGGACGAAGTCCTTGCAGAAGTGAACGAGGCTGAGATCCCCCTGATCCTGATCGACCGTATGCCCGACTGCGCGGACAAGATCGACTACGTCGCTGCGTTCGGCGGTGACTTCGTCGAAGAGGGCCGCCGCCAGGTCGCATGGGCCGGCGAGTATCTGAAGTCCATCGGCCGCGGCGATGAGGAAGTCTGCGTTGCCATCATGGAAGGCACCACCGGTTCCGGCGCTCAGGTCGGCCGTACCGAAGGCAACCTGGCCGCTCTCGAGGAGTATCCCAACATGAAGCTGGTTGCCCAGCAGTCCGGTAACTTCACCCGTACCGAGGGCCAGGCTGTCATGGAAGCATGGCTGAAGTCCGTTGACAAGATCGACGTCCTGATCGTCCAGAACGACGACATGGGCCTCGGCGCCATCGATGCCATCAAGGCCGCCGGCCTTGTTCCGGGCAAGGACATCATCATTGTCGGCTGCGACTCCGTCAAGGCTGCCTTTGAAGCCATCGTCGCCGGTGAGATGAACTGCACCGTCGAGTGCACCCCGCTCTACGGACCCTTCGTTGAGAAGACCATCGAGGCTCTTGAGGCCGGTGAGACCTTCGACAAGACCATCCTTCACCCCGAAGAGGGCGTGTATGACTGCGTCGGCGGCATCGACCTCGGCACTGTCACCTCCGTGCTCGCTGCGGACGTGATCGACAGCCGTGTGTATTAATCCCTGACTGCTGAATCCGTTAAGGGGCTGGCGTACAGCCAGCCCCCTCTTTTCGGGCGAAGGCGCCTCGCCTTCGGCCTTTTTGTTTAAGGAGGAATTCCATTGTCGGATCAAAACTTACTTGAAATGAAAGGCATTGAGATCATGTTTCCCGGTGTCAAGGCGCTGGACGGCGTGGACTTCTCCCTGAGAGCGGGCGAGGTCCATGCGCTCCTGGGTGAAAACGGCGCCGGGAAGAGCACGCTGATCAAATGCCTGACGGGTGTCCACCACATGGACGCGGGTACGATTCTGCTTGACGGGAAGGAGATCACCCCGACGAGTCCGCAGGACGCGTTTACGATGGGGATCTCGACCGTCTTCCAGGAGATCAACCTCTGCCCGAACCTGACCGTTGCGGAGAACATCTTTGTCGGACGTCAGCCGATGAAAGGCGGCATGATCAACTGGAAGGAGATCAACCGCCGGGCTCGGGAACTGATGAATCGGTTCCACATGGACATCGATGTCACGCGTCCGCTGAGCTACTATTCCACAGCCATACAGCAGATGGTTTCCATTGCCCGGGCCGTAGACATCGACGCCAAGGTTCTGATCCTGGACGAGCCGACCTCTTCTCTCGACGACAACGAGGTCCAGCTGCTGTTTGACGTCATGAACGAGCTGAAGGCGGAAGGCATGGGAATCATCTTCATCACACACTTTCTGGACCAGGTGTTTGCCGTCAGCGACCGTCTGACCATCCTGCGCAACGGAAAGCTGGTCGGCTCCTATGACATCCATGACATCACCAAGCTCCAGCTGGTCACCTACATGATCGGCAAGGACATGGACGCGATCTTCAACCTCAAGCGGGCGGAGGTGGCGCCCGACGCGCCGGAGATGCTCCGGACGGAGAACCTCGGCGCGCCCGGCCAGATCCAGAACGTGAACCTCTCGCTCAGAAAGGGCGAGCTGATGGGCTTCGCCGGACTGCTGGGCAGCGGCCGCACGGAGACGGCCGAGCTGCTCTTCGGAGCGGTGCCGGCCACGGAGGGCAAAGAGATCGTCAACGGCAAAGAGGTCTCGGTCAAGAGGCCGATCGAGGCCATCATGGCGAAGCTGGCCTTCTGCCCCGAAGACCGGAAGCGGGACGGCATCATCGGCGACCTCTCGATCCGCGAGAACATCGCGCTGGCCCTGCAGGCAAGGAGAGGCTTCATGCACCCGATCTCGCTGCAGGAGCAGAACGAGATGGCGGAGAAGTACATCCAGCTCCTCGCCATCAAGACGCCGGACGCCGAGAAGAAGATCGGCGAGCTGTCCGGCGGCAACCAGCAGAAGGTCATCCTGGCCCGCTGGATGGCGACGCAGCCGGACCTGCTGATCCTCGATGAGCCCACGCGCGGCATCGACGTCGGCGCGAAGGCCGAGATCCAGCGGCTGATGCTCGAGATGTGCAACGACGGCGTTTCCGTCATCTTCATCAGCTCCGAGCTCGACGAGGTCATCCGCTGCTCCAACCGGATCATCGTCATGCGCGACGGCAAGCAGGTCGGAGAGATCGACGGCGAAAACTGCACCCAGCAGACGATCCTGAACATCATCGCAGAGGGGACCCAGGAAGGAGTGTCCGCATGAAAAAGAAATCTTTCAACTTTTCCAACATCATGCAGTCCAAGATCACTTGGGCTGTTGTGGCGGAGCTGCTGATCCTGCTGGTCTGCTTCATCATCCGCCCGGACTTCTTCTCGATCAAGTACCAGCCCGCGACGGGAATGCTCTACGGCAGCCTGATCGACATCCTCAACCGCTCCGCGGAGATCACGATCATCTCGATGGGCATGACGCTGGTCATCGCCCTCGCGGGGACGGATCTGTCCGTCGGCTCGCTGGTGGCGCTCAGCGGCGCGCTGGCCCTGAAGTTCCTCCGCTGGGACGTGCTGGTCTACAACACCCCCGGCGACTACACCGTGAAGCCTTTTATCCTGGTCATCCTGGTGCCGCTCGCGGTCTGCACCCTGATGGGCCTGTTCAACGGCTTCATGATCTCGCGCATCGGCATGCAGCCGATCATCGCGACCCTGATCCTGATGGTCTGCGGCCGCGGCCTGGCTCAGATCGTCACCAACGGCAAGCAGTTTACCACGCTGTACTCACCCTTCCGCGTGATCGGGCAGGGGAGCCTGTTCTTCCTGCCGATGCCGATCATCATTACCATTGTGGTGGTGGCCGCCGTCTCACTGTTCGTCCGAAAAACCGCATTCGGCACGATGGTGGAGTCGGTGGGCATCAATCCGAGCGCCAGCCGGCTGAGCGGCATCAACTCCAAGCGGATCATCATGATCTGCTTTGCGCTGACCGCGTTCCTCTCCGGCGTTGCGGGTCTGATCATGGCCAGCCGCGTCATGTCCAACGACTCCAACAACTTCGGCATCAACTTTGAGATGGACGCCATCCTTGCGGTGGTCATCGGCGGTACGAACATGGCGGGCGGAAAGTTCAGCCTCGCCGGCACGGTGGTCGGGTCGATCATCATCCGGACCATCGTCACCTTTGTCTACTACTTCGGCATCGTCTCGGAGGCGACCATGGCCTTCAAGGCCCTGATCATCATCCTGGTCATCGTGCTCCAGTCCGAGCCGGTCCGGCAGCGCATGGCAAAGCTGGGAAAGAAGAAAGCGAAGGGGGGGCTGGCCCATGCCTGAGAGACTCCCTGAAAAGCGGCAGAGCCTTGCGAGCCGGCTGCTGAAACCCCAGTACGTGATGGTGTATGCCACCATCGGCATCTTTATCCTGATCTATACCTACGGCGCGATCCGCTACAGCAGCATCGGCTTCACGACGGTGCGGACCTTCGTCAACATGTTCAAAGACAACGCCTATTACGGCATCTCGGCGGTCGGCATGACCATGGTGCTCATCACCGGCGGCATCGACCTGTCGGTGGCCTCCGTCGCCTGCCTCACGGGCATGATCGTGGCCTACGGCACGACGGTGCTGGGCTATCACCCCGCCCTGTGCATGGCCGTCGCCATGGTCGTCGGGGTCGGGCTCGGCCTGCTGCAGGGCGCCGCGATCCACTATCTGAACGTTCCGCCCTTCATCACGACGCTGGCCGGCAACTTCCTCGCCAGAGGCGTGTGCTCGCTGATCAGCCGGGAGTCGATCTCGATCTCGCACCCGATGATCGACGCGCTGGCCGGCTGGAAGTGGTATATCAAGACCTACGTGGACGGGGAGTGGGTGAAGATCAAGCCCATCGCGTTCATCAACGTGAACCTCTTCGTCTTTCTGATCATGATCGTGCTCGGGACCGTCATTCTGCAGCGGACCAGGTTCGGCAGAAACATCTACGCCATCGGCGGCAGCGAGCAGAGCGCGAAGCTGATGGGCCTGCCCGTCGGAAGAACCAAGATCCTGGTCTACGGATTCAACGGCTTCTGCTCGGTCCTCGCGGGCTTTGCCTATCTGCTGGAGGTCAAGAGCGGCTGGAACCTCGCCCTGAACGGCGGCGAGCTGGAGGCCATCTCCTGCGCGGTCATCGGCGGCACGCTTCTGACCGGCGGTGTCGGCTACATGATCGGGACGCTCTTCGGCGTGCTGCTGAAGTCCGTCATCCCGGCCCTGATCACCTTCAACGGCACCCTGCTGTCCTGGTGGGGCAAGATCGCCACCGGCGGACTGCTGGCCCTGTTCATCGTGATTCAGCGCATCGTCGTGACCGCCTCCGAGCGGAGGAAAGACGCAAAGGCCAAGACCTAGCCTGCTTCGGAAAACCCGGAAAGGGTTTTCCGCAGAGCTTTTTAACGGAATGGAAGGGAGCAATCTGATCTTGATGGATTTAAAGAAGACAGCACTCGGAATCGAGCTGGGTTCCACCCGCATCAAGGCGGTTCTGATCGATGAGAACCACATCCCCGTCGCCTCCGGCGACTACGAGTGGGAAAACCAGCTGGTCAACGGCATCTGGACCTACTCCATGGACGCGGTGCATACCGGGCTGCAGAGCTGCTATGCGGCGCTGAAGGAGGACGTAAGGAAACAATACGGGGAGGAGCTCCGGTGCGTGGGCGCCATCGGCGTGTCCGCCATGATGCACGGCTATCTGCCCTTCGACCGGGACGGAAAGCAGCTGGCGGAGTTCCGCACCTGGCGCAACACGATCACCGGCGAGGCGGCGGAGAAGCTCTCCGCGCTCTTCGGCTTCAACATCCCCCAGCGCTGGAGCATTGCCCACCTCTATCAGGCGATGCTCAACGGCGAGGAGCATGTGAAGGACATCGCCTTCCTGACGACGCTGGCCGGCTACATCCACTGGCGGCTGACCGGCGAGAAGCTGATGGGCATCGGCGAGGCCAGCGGCATGTTCCCCATCGACAGCGAAAAGCTGGACTATGACGAGGGCATGCTGGAGAAGTTCCGGGCGCTCACCGGAACGGATCTCCGCGCGATCCTGCCCGGGATCCGGCTGGCCGGCGAGAGCGGCGGAACCCTCACGGAGGAGGGCGCGCGCTTCCTGGATCCGGTCGGGACCCTGCAGGCCGGGATCCCGGTGGCGCCCTGCGAGGGCGACGCGGGGACCGGGATGGTCGCGACAGACTCCGTCCGTGTCCGCACCGGGAACGTCTCGGCCGGAACCTCGGACTTTGCCATGATCGTGACCGAGAAGGCGCCGGGCGTCCACCGCGAGATCGACATGGTCACCACCCCGTCGGGGCTCCCGGTGGCGATGGTGCACTGCAACAACTGCACCAGCGACATCAACGCCTGGGTGAATCTCTTCTCGGAGTTTGCCGAAATGATGGGGCTGAAGGCAGAGAAGGGCGAGCTCTTTACCAGGCTCTTCCGGAAGGCGCTGGAGGGGGAGAAGGACTGCGGCGGACTGCTCAGCTACAACTACTTCTCCGGCGAGGGCGTGACGGACCTGGATGAGGGCCGGCCGATGTTCCTGCGGACGCCGGACAGCCGCTTCACCCTGGCAAACTTCATGCGCACGCACCTGCTCTCGGCCCTGGCCACACTGAAGATCGGTCTGGACATCCTGACCCGGACCGAGCAGGTCCGGATCGACCGGCTGTACGGCCACGGCGGATTTTTCAAGACGCCGGAGGTCGGACAGAGGATGCTCTCCGCTGCGGTGGGCGCGCCGGTATCCGTCATGGAGACGGCTGGCGAGGGCGGACCCTACGGCATGGCGCTGCTGGCGGCCTACATGCTCCAAAAGGAGCCGGGCGAGACACTGGAGGACTATCTGGATCAGAAGGTCTTCGCCGGCGCCAGATCCTCGACCCTCATGGCGGACGAGGACGACATCGCCGGATTCTCGAGCTTTCTGGAGCGGTATCGGAAGCTGCTGCCGGTGGAGAAGAGCGCCGCGGAGCTGCTCTGAGGGCACCGCCTGAGCAGGCAGCCCGCCCGAAAACCGCTGCCGGCAGAGAAGAGGGCCGCAGCGCCGCTTAGGGTGCAAGCGGCCCCCGGCGGCGCCGGGGCTTCGGAGAGCATAATACGGAGGAAAGCAGAATGGATTTTTATCTCCCTGCAAGACTGATCACGGGACGGGGCGCCGTCGCAAGAAGCGCGGACAGGATTGCCGCCTTCGGAGACCGCTGCCTGATCGTTACCGGCGGCAGCGCCGCGAGAAAGTGTGGCGCGCTGGACGACGTGACGGCGGTGCTGGAGGAGCGGGGAATCGCCTATAAGATCTATGACGCCATACAGCCCAATCCGTCCATTGCATCCTGCGTGGAGGGCGGAAGGCTCGCAGCCCGCTTTCAGGCCGACTTCGTCATCGGTATCGGAGGGGGCTCGCCGCTGGATGCCGCCAAGGTGATTGCGCTCTCGGCGCGGAATCCGGAGCTGGATGCGGAGGGGCTGTACAGCATGCAGTGGCCGAATCCGCCGCTGCCCGCCGTGCTGGTGGGAACCACCGCCGGGACCGGCAGCGAGATGACCGGCGTTGCCGTGATCACGGACACCGCAGGCCGGAAACACAGCTTTCACGGAGAGAGCTTCTATGCCGCGCTCTCCATCGGGGATCCGCGGTATACCGAATCCGTACCGCTGCGCGTCACCGCATCCACGGGGGTGGACGCGCTGGCGCACTGCCTGGAGAGCTGCTTCTGCAAGACGGCGAATGAGATTTCCGTCGCGCTCGCCGTGCAGGGGATCAGCATGCTGCTGCAGCCGCTCTCCAACATCGCAAAAGGAAATCTCCCCACCCCGGTGGAGCGCGAGATCCTGTATCAGGCCTCCATCCTGGGCGGGATGGCGATCAGCATCACGGGCACCTGCATGCCCCACAACCTGGGCTACTATCTGACCGAGACCTGCGGCACGCCCCACGGCTTTGCCTGCGCCCTCTTCGAGCCGGCCCTGCTCCGCCATGCGCAGAGCTGCGCGCCGCAGTACACCGTACAGGTGCTGGAAAAGGCGGATACGGACGCCGCCGAGCTGAGCGCGCTGATCCGTGCCCTCACGCCGGAGCCGGAGCTCCGTCTGTCGGAAGAGGAGCTGGAGGCCATCCTTCCCCGGTGGGAGAACAACGCAAGCATCCGGAAGACGGTGGGGGAGCTGACGAAGGATCACATCCGGGAAATCTGGCGGGAGGCGCTGTCCCTCTGACCGGACGGGCCGTCCCCCCGCACATGACAAAAAAATTCCCTGTCCCAAAGGGGGCAGGGAATTTTTCTGGGGCTGCAGGCTGCGGGGGTTGACCATCCGCAGATGTGCGGCTCCGGCCGCGGGATCAGTCGCCCAGCTTCCAGGTCGGGGTAAAGAAGCCGGCAAACTGGTTGTTGTAGACGTCGATGACGGCGTCGGACTGGTAGGCCTCGACGATCCGCTGATATACGGGGTTGTCCGCATCCTCAGAGCGCACGGCGATCAGGCAGTAGTAGCTGTCGTCGGCGTACTCGCTCTCATGGTACAGGGCGTCCTCGGCCTTCAGGCCGGCATCGAGGGCATAGTTGCCGTTCACAACGGCGATGGTCACGTCGGGCAGCAGAGAGGGGACGAGATTGGCGTCAACCTCCTGAAGCTGAACCTTGACGTTGTAACCCGTGATGTCGCTGACGGTGGGGGAGTTGCCCGCCTCGGGATCCACGGTCAGGATGCCGGCGGATTCCAGAAGCTTCAGGGCGCGGCCCTCGTTGGTCACGTCGTTGGGAACCGCGACCAGGTCGCCGTCCTTCAGCTGGGAGAGGTCGTCGATCTTGTCCGAGAAGATGTTCATCGCGACGATATAGGTGTCACCGATGGCGGTCAGGTCATAGCCGTTGCTCTCGGTGTCGTTCCGGAAGAACGCGTGATGCTGAAAGGCGTTCATCTCCAGCTCGCCGTTGTCCAGCGCGTTGTTGGGCAGCGAGAAGTTGCTGAACTGCACGTACTCGAGGACGATGCCCTCATCGGCGAGTTCTTCCTTTACAACATCCCAGATGGGCTCGTACACGGCGCCGGTGAGGCCGATGCGGACGGTGACCGGCTTGTCCTCGGCGAAGGCGGCGGAGCTGCCGCAGACGGCCAGAGACAGAATCACGGCGAGGGTCAGGACGAGAGTGAGAATCTTCTTCATGGTTTGTTCCTCCTTCAGAACGGTCATAGTAGATTGGGGACTGCGAGGGAATCTATAAAAACGCAACACCGTCAGTGGGTATTGTGTTTCACGATGAGGTTGCCGATCAGCTGGATCAGCATGACGAGCAGCACCAGGATGACGACGGTGACGTAGATGTCGTCCGGATGGTTGCGCTGCTGCCCGTAGATGTAGGCAAAGTTTCCGAGGCCGCCGGCTCCGACGGCGCCCGCCATGGCGGTGAGACCCACAAGATTGATCAGCGTGATGGAGGTGCCGCGGGCGATGGCGGCGATGCTCTCCCGCCAGTAGACCCGGAAGATGATCTCCCAGCTGCTGTTGCCCATGGACTGGGCGGCTTCGATGAGCCCCTCGTCGACACCGCTCAGGGCGGCTTCGATCTGGCGGGAGAAGAAGGGCGTCGTTCCGAAGACGAGGGGGACAATGGCGCCTTTGACGCCCAGCGCGGTCCCGGAGATGAGGCGGGTCAGCGGAAGCAGGCAGAACAGCAATATAATAAAAGGAATGGACCGCAGGATGTTGATCAGCTTGTCCAGAATCTGATAGACGACGCGGTTCTGGAGGATCCCGCCGCTGCGGGTGACCACCAGGGCCGTGCCGAAGATCATCCCGAGCACGAAGGAGATGAGGCCGGCCCGCCCGGTCATCTGCAGGGTCTCGACAATGCTCTTTTCGAGGATGCTGAGATCCTTGATGACGTTGGGCATGATCTCACGCAGAATATCTTGCATCTTTCAGTACCTCCACACCGACGTTCTTTTCGATGAAATACTCGATCGCCTTCGTGACGTTCTCCCGCTCGCCGCTGATGATGGCGACGGTGCCGCCCAGCTGGGAGTCCTGGAGGATCTCGACGTTGGCAAAGATGATGTTGATGTCCACGTTGTAGGTCCGTGAGAGATAGGAGATCACCGGCTCGGACACGCCGTGGGAGTAGTAGGAGAGCCGGACGATCAGCTGGCCGGGCTCGAGGTCCGTGAGCTTCGCGTGCTCCTCGATGAGCTCGTCCACCTTGTGCAGGTTCGACGTGGTGCGGATGAAGTTCTGGGTGATCTGCATCCTGGGACTGGCAAACACCGAATAGACGTCACCCTGCTCCACTACCTGGCCGTGGTCCATGACTGCGACGTGGGTGCAGATCTCCTTCACGACCGCCATCTCGTGGGTGATCAGGACGACGGTGATGCCGAGGGACTGGTTCAGATTCTTCAGCAGCTTCAGAATCTGCCGCGTTGTCTGGGGATCGAGCGCGGAGGTCGCCTCGTCACAGAGCAGGACCTTCGGATCGTTTGCCAGGGCACGGGCGATCGCCACACGCTGCTTCTGGCCGCCGGAGAGCTGGCTGGGATAGGCGTTCTCCTTCTCCTCGAGCTCAACCAGCTTCAGAAGCTGCCGGACCCTGTCCCGGACCTCCTGCCGGCTGAGGCCGCTCCCCTTCAGAGGATAGGCGACGTTCTCGGCGACGGTGCGGGAGGGCATGAGGTTAAAGTGCTGGAAAATCATGCCGATCTTCTTCCGGGCCTCCCGGAGCTCGGCCGGCCTCAGCGCAGTCATCTCGGTGCCGTCGATCACGACGCTGCCGGAATCCGGCCGTTCCAGAAGGTTGATGCAGCGGACCAGGGTGGACTTGCCGGCGCCGGAAAAGCCGATCACACCGAAGATGTCGCCGGTGGCAATGTTCAGCGAGACGTCATCCACCGCGTGGACACAGAGCTTCCCGTCGCCGAAGTCCTTACAGACGTGCTTGATTTCGATCAAAACTTCTCATCTCCAAAACAATCCAGAATTCTCATTGAAAAAACAGGCATAAAACAGAGCCGGAGGGAAAAACAAAAAAACCGGAGGCCCTTCGGCCTCCGGTGGAAACACTTTGGATCAGTCGGGGCTTCAGGCCCGATCTCTTCCGGCAGCCGAAAAATGAGCGCAACGCATCATGCACATGACCATCGCCATGCACATGGGACGCATCATCATTCCGCTGCGGTTCATACTCATGTCGGAACTCTCCTGAAACACACAGATAAAACAGACCGTCTGAAGAACGCACGGGCCGCATCCTCGGCAACCCCGCTGCATCTCTGTCAGATGTCGTGAATGATAGCACCGCCCGGGAGATTTGTCAACCGCTTTTTCATAAAAGCAGACGAAGCCTGGACCCGGCCGGATCTGCAGGAACTGTCTGTCCATAATTATAATAGTATACATGAAAGCAGAGAGGAAAGGAGGGAGGGCAGACCGGACAGATCGGGCGGACCGGCCGCGGAGATCCGGAAAAAACCTTGCGGAAACGGCCGCAGTTGTGCCCGCGGATCCCCGGAAACCACCAGATCTTGTGCTTCGGGACAGTCTCAAAAAATATTTGGAAAAACCCGAAAAAAATGCTTGACATTTCCTTTTGGCGGTGCTATATTACACAAGCTCCGCGAGATGCGGAGCGCAGAATTCTAACAGGCAAACAAAATTTTCAAAAACCTGAAAAAAGTTCTTGACAAACGAGTTCAACTGTGGTATTCTGATCAAGCTGTCGCGAGAGAGCCTGAGGGCTTAAAAGAAGGCAGCGGATGTACCTTGAAAATTGAACAATGCAAACAGCTTATGCTAAATAAGCGCACCAGAACGGGTTTTATTTAATGGAGCATTAAGTATGACTCCGAAATTCTTTTGAGAGCTGGAAAGCGAATCAAGAGTTGATTTT